>JAHJTW010000022.1 GCA_018829565.1 bacterium
CTGCGGGACCGGGAAGACAACCCCTGCGTGGTGATCCCCACCGGCGGGGGCAAGACGCCTGTCATGGCCACGGTCTGCCGCGACGCGGTGGGCCGGTGGAACGGACGAGTCCTGATCCTGGCCCACGTGAAGGAGCTGCTCGAGCAGGCGCTGGAGAAGATCCAGGTCGTGGCGCCCGAGATGTGGATGAAGACCGGGATCTACTCGGCCGGCCTGAAGAGTAGGGACACCGAGCACCCGATCATCATCGCGGGCATCCAGTCGGTGTACAAGCGGGCCTGCGAGCTCGACGCGTTCGACCTGGTGATCATCGACGAGGCCCACATGATCCCGCCCGATGGGGATGGGATGTACCGGACGTTCCTCGACGACGCCAGGAAGGTGAACCCGCACCTGCGGGTGATCGGCCTGACCGCGACGCCGTTCCGGATGAAGAGCGGGATGATCTGCGAGCCGGGCAACGTCCTGAACGAGGTCTGCTACGAGATCGGTGTGAAGGAGCTGATCGTCCAGGGCTACCTCTGCCCCCTGGTGACCAAGGGCGCGGCCCAGCCGCTGGACACGTCGAGCCTGCACGTGCGCGCGGGCGAGTTCATAGCCAGTGAGGCCGAGGACTTGATGGACACCGACGAACTCGTGGAGTCGGCCTGTCGGGAGATCGTCGAGCAGGCGCAGGTGCGCCGATCGGTGCTCGTGTTCACCACCGGTATCCGGCATGCGGAGCACGTCGCCGCGGTGCTGGGCCGGATGGCGAGCGAGCCCGTGGCCACGGTATTCGGGGAGACGGCGAGCGAGGAGCGTGACCGGGTACTGGCTCAGTTCAAAGAGGGTCGGATCAAGTACCTGGTCAACGTCAACGTGCTCACCACGGGGTTCGACGCCCCGAACATCGACTGCGTGGCCATGATGCGGCCGACGCTGTCCCCGGGCCTCTACTACCAGATGGTCGGGCGGGGCTTCCGTCTGTGCGAGGGGAAGGAGAACTGCCTGGTCCTGGACTTCGGCGGCAACGTGCTGCGACACGGGCCGGTCGACGCCATCCGGGTCCGGGAGGTCCACCACCGCATGGGCGGCGAGGCGCCGGCCAAGCAGTGCCCCGTGTGCAGGAGCCTTATCGCCACCGGCTACACGGTGTGCCCTGACTGCGGCTACGAGTTCCCACCGCCGGAACGGCAACAGCACGACGCCACAGCGTCCACCGAGGGCATCCTGTCGGGCGAGGTCACGACGGCCGTCCACGAGGTCCGCGAGGTCTTCTACAGCGTCCACACGAAGAAGGGCGCGCCGGAGGATGCACCCAAGACGCTGCGGGTCGAGTACGAGGTCGGGTTCCACCAGTACTACAGCGAGTGGATCTGCTTCGAGCACGGCGGCTGGGCCCGCCACAAGGCCGAGTCGTGGTGGCGGAAGCGGTCGAACGCTCCGGTGCCGCTGACGGCGGCCGAGGCCGCGGCCCTGGCCCAGGACGGAGCCCTCTGCGAGACCGGCGCCATCACCGTGCGGACGGTGGTCGGGGAGCAATTCCCTCAGATCGTGGGCTACGAACTGGGCGAACCGCCGCCATGGCGGGAGCCCGGGATGGACGATGACCTCGAGCCGGTGGGCGCGATGACCGAGGGCGGCGTGCGGGCATACGACCCGCACGATGACGATGACCTACCCTTCTGACCGCGATCGGGTGTCTATGACCGAGACCGGGACGACATTGCTGCAGGCAGCGTTGAGGTATGCGGAACTCGGGTACCCGGTCTTCCCGTGTGTGCCGGGCGGGAAGGCTCCCGCGACGCCGCACGGGTTCCTTGACGCCACCACGGACGCCAGCCAGATCGAGGCCTGGTGGACGGCTCGACCGGATGCGAACATCGGCATGCCGACGGCCGGCCTCTTGGTCGTGGACGTCGACGGGGCGGACAATCCGTGGCCCGGCGAGGACCTGGAAGGCATCGGGGACTGCCCGCTCTCCATGACGCCTCGCGGCGGCCGGCACTACATCTTCCGGCAGCCGGCTGGAAAGAGCTGGAGCAGCACCGCCGGTCGGCTCGCCCCGAAGGTCGACACCCGGGCCAACGGCGGCTACATCGTCCTGCCGCCCTCGGTCGTGGGCGGCAAGCCGTACCGGTGGGTCCGGGCGCTCGAGGTAGGACCGGCCGATCAGCCCGAAGCTCCCGCGTGGCTTGGATCCCGGGTCGAAGGTGGCGCGGACCTCTTCGCCCAAGGGCCGGGCGGGCCGGCGGAGGATAGGCCGGTTGCGGCCCAGGGCCCGCCCGTGGCGCCCCAGTGCGCTCCGGCGGCCGCCGGTGGCAACGTTATACCAGCCGGGCACCGGAACGCCACGTTGGCGCGCCTGGGCGGAGCCATGCGCCGGGTGGGGATGAGCCAGGAGGAGATCCTGGCCGCCCTGGTCCGGGCCAACCTCGACCGCTGCAGCCCGCCGCTGAAGGACCGGGAGGTCCAGCGGATCGCGACCAGCATCGCCCGGTACGAGCCCGACCAGGTCGCCGTTGCCGTGGTGGAGGACCACTGGCGGCAGGACAATCCCGGGGCGACCGAGCCCGAGGATAGCGGTCCCGAGATGCCAGATCCCGGCCCGCTGCCGGTCGATCTCCTCCGTATCCCCGGCTTCGTCTCCGAGGTCATGGACTACTGCCTGGAAACGGCTCCGTATCCGAACAGCTCCATGGCATTCGCTGGCGCGCTGGCGCTGCTGGCCACCCTCGCGGGGCGCAAGGTGCGTGACCCCGGCGACAACAGGACGAACGTCTACATCCTCGGCCTTGCCCACTCGTCTGCGGGTAAGGACCGCCCGCGCAAGATCAACGCCGAGATCCTGCACACGCTCGGCATGTCCGGTCAGATCGGCGGGCGGTTCGCCTCGGGCGAGGGCCTGCAGGACGCACTCTTCACCGAGCCGGCCATGCTGTTCCAGACCGACGAGATCGACGGAATGCTCCAGTCGATCAACAAGGCCCGCGACGCCCGGTACGAGAGCATCATGGAGACGCTCCTGACCATGTACTCGTCGGCCAACTCGATCTTCCCGATGCGCCGCAAGGCGGGGCGGGACGCGCCTGGGGCCATCGACCAGCCCTGCCTGGTGGTCTTTGGCACGGCCATCCCGAACCACTACTACGAAGCGCTCTCTGAGCGGATGCTGACCAATGGGTTCTTCGCCCGGATGATCGTGCTGGAGTGCGGCAGCCGCTCGACCGGACGGGAACCGCGGCTGCTTCCGTTGCCGGAGCGCGTGCTCGAGACGGCGCAATGGTGGGCGGACTTCAGAGCCGGCACCGGAAACCTCGAGAACTGGCATCCCGTGCCGCGGGTCGTCCCGCACACCGATCAGGCGACCGACGTCCTGGTCGAGACCAGGCTCGAAGCCGAGGCTGAGTATGCCAAGGCGGAGGCGGCCGACGACAGCGTCGGGACGACCGTGTGGGGCAGAGTCAGCGAGCACGCCCGCAAGCTCGCGCTGATCTACGCCGTGAGCGAGAACCACGAGCGACCCGAGATCGGCAAGACGGCCGCGTCCTGGGCGAGCCGCCTCATCCTGCACCAGACCAAGCGGATGTTGTTCATGGCCCAATCCCATGTCGCGGACAATCCGTTCCATGCCGAGTGCCTGCGTTTCCTGCAGAAGCTGCGTGCCGCTCCGGACCGGGCGCTGCCCCATGGCGTGCTGCTGAAGCGGATGAAGACCGACGCCAAGAGCTTCTCCGGTCTGGTGACCACGCTCGAGCAGCGAGGCGACATCGTCGTCCAGGTGCAGGCGACTTCCGGCCGGACAGGTCGGATCTACCGCCTGGCTGGGTCATCGTCAGACGCGACGAAGGGCGGAGGGTGAAGGAAGCAGTGAAGAAAGGTGAACGAAGGTGAAGGAAGCCTCTTCGAAGGTCGAATTCGGGGTGAAGGAAGGTGAACGAAGGTGAAGAAAGCTCGGACCGTAACTCGCTATAAGACACACTCTCTTCTACTTCCTTCCCTTCCTTCCCCTTCTTCCCCCCTCACGGAAATACCCCCCGTTTTCGGCGTGCGCGCGTATAGGCGGGGTGAAGGTAGTTCCGGCCGCGCCGGCGGCGATTCTTTGGCGCCCCAGTCGCCGCAAGAGGTCAGCGTTCCAGGAGGCGCTGTGAGAGTCGCGGAGAGGCCAGGAGGTATCCAGGCACCCGGAACCGAAACGAACGGAATGCAGGGGCCTCTGATTTCGTTCTGCGCCCTGTGCGGGCGGGAGTTCGAATCCCAGAACACGCGACGCGGACAACTGAAGAGGTTCTGTTCGGACGCATGCCGGGCCCGAGCCTGGCGGGACCGACGCAGCCAATCCGAGGATCCGCTCATTCAGGTCACTGACCCGGAGGTCGTCACGTCATGAAGAGCGCCGAGAACTTGATCGCCGAAGTCCGGATCCGCCTGGCCCCCGACGCCACCAGCGGCCTGGTCGCCTTCGCCTCCTGCCGCTACGGCGGCGTCCTGCTCAATGACATCGCCATCCGCCGCGACCCGACCGGCCACCTGTTCCTGACCTACCCGCGAAAGCTCGCGACCAATGGCCGACCTCACCCGCTGCATCACCCGATCGATCGTGAGACTGCCGGGCAGTTTGAGGTAGCGATCCTCGGGCAGATCCGTGCGCTCGTGAACGGGGAGCATGTGAGTGGGGGCAAGTCGGCGGAGGAGTCGACATGAATGCCGAAGACCCCTCGGCTCGCCGAGAGGTCGTCGGTTCAGAACGGGATCCAGCGAGCTAGGCTTCGGATACGACCTCCTTCATGATCGCCCGAACGGCCGCCTCGTCCTTCGTCGCGGCGGCCACCAGCAGGCTGCGCGCAAACTTCGACGCCTTCGCCGGCCCGGCGGCCTTGTGGATTGCGTCGCGCTCGGCCTCGGTCAGCCGGAACGCGAACACGCAGAGCTCTTCGCGCGGGGTCTTAGTCTTGGCCTCGGCGGCCGGCTTCTCGGCGGCGGGCTTGCGAGCCCGCGTGGTCTTCTTGGTGGTCTTGGCCATGGTTCAATTCCTCTCGCTCGGGTCCAGACGCACGATCCGGCTGGGATCCTTGCCGCAGCCCTCGCACGCCACGCGCCCGCCCTGGCGGTCGATCTCCGCCATGTCAGCGGGCGTGATCTCCTCCCATCGTTCCCAGATCCAGGTGTCGGACCCGGGGTACGGGATGTGGCAGCAGGCGCAAACGATGCTGCCCCGCTCGTTCCAGAACACCTGATGGGCCTTCAGGCCAAACCTGGGTGTCGCGGTCTTCGCCATGTCAGTCCACCTCCTGCGGGATGTCGGCAGCGAACACCAGCGTTCCGTCAGCGCCGTAGATCTCGACGCGGTCGATCCTGGTGTCGGGGTTCTCGCGGCCGGCGCGCAGGATGGCCTGGCTGGCCCGCATGGCGGTCAGACGTCCGTAGGCTTCGAGGCGCGCCTCCTGCCGGTCGGTGAACAGGGTCGGGTTCTCGTCGATTTGCAGTCCGCCTTTGAATTGCAGATCGAGGTCGCGCAACGAGGCCTCGAACACGAGGTCCTCGAGCGTGCTGTGGGGCTTCGGGTCGACCACGACCCAGAACTTGTCATCAGGTCCGTAGCGCATCGTCGCTGCCTCCTTCGTTTGTCATCTGGGCGACCGTGCGGTCGCCTTCTTCGCGATCGGCGACGGGGATGAGCATCCCCCGGCCGACGACGTACCAGCCGTCGCGCCGGTGGACGACTCGCAGGTCGCCGCTGAGGTCGAACTCCATCCCGTCGCTGAAGCGGAGGCGAGCGGGGCGGTCATGGTTCTTCGACATGGGACCGACCTCCTCACTGCGCCGCGGCGAAGGCCCAGGCCGGCGCGTAGGGGGAGGCGTTATCGGGGTGCCCGCCTTCGAAGAGGTAGACCACCGAGGCGGCGTCATCGGGTTCTTCGTCGGGCTCGCCTTGGGCGCGGGACTCGTCGTCCGGCGTGGCGATGCCGGCGACGGTGAATTGCAGTGGCCAGCTGGGCTGGAAGGCGAGGCGTACCTCGCACTCGCCGAACCCACCTTCGGCGGCCTCCTGCAGGCGTTCGATCATCTCGTTGACCGTCATGATGCTCTCCTTTTGGGGCGTCGGGCCCCGTGCCCGCCGCACTTACAGTGACGAGCTTTCGCGGCCGAATGGGAAGGTGAATCGACCAGTAAGTGCATTATTTGCAGTGTATTATGGACGCGCGCGGATTGGCGGAATGGGGCCAGAATCTGGCGTTCCTGAAGGCTCTCCCCGGGCCGGGATCGGCCCCGGCTACCCCCGCCAGCCATCGATCCACCCCCGGGGGCGCCGCAAAGGCATGCTCGGCTCCGGCTCGGCCGCGACGGGCACCTCGCGCAGGTTGGCCAGGGCTGCCGCGCGTTCGGGCAGGGACTTCACGAACGACGGGCCCAGGATGTAGAGGGCGGCCAGGCAGTAGACCTCGAGGTCGAGGGCCTCGTTGCGATCGCGGGTCTTGACCCACTCACGGACCGTGCCGCGGTTCTTGATCCACTTGCGGATGGCCTTCTCGGCGGTCAGCTGGGCGGTGTACTCCTCGTCGATCCATTCGGGCAGATGGCAGTAGCCGGGCCCCGGCGACCCGATGCGTAAACGCGAGTAGACGATCTCCTTGCCGGTGTCGACGCAGAGGGTGAACAGCTTCGCCCGATAGCGGTTGTGATCGGACGGTCGGCCCACGAGAGGCTTGCCACGCTCGGAGCCACCACGGACGGCGAACACGCGCCGGTCGATCCGAGCGCGGCAGAACCGGTAGACCTGCTCGGAATGGTGGCCGCCGCTGTCGACGGCGACGCAAGAGATCGGGACCTTCTGGCCGCTCTCGTGCGTGAACTCGGTCCGCAGGAATCTGTCGAGGTCAAGCCAGACCTGGTCGCGCCCCGGATCGCCGTGGAACTGGGAGAAGGCGACAAGCCAGGACTCCTCGGCTGCGCCGTACCCCTTCACCGCGCACTCGAGGCGGTCGCCCTGCACGTCGACCGCGGCCACGAGTACGCCTACGCCAGTAGGCACCTCGGCTTCGTATCGCTCCGCTCGGGCCAGCAGGCTGTCTGGGTCGACGGTCTCCCCGCGCTCTTCCCAGGTCTCACCCAACACGCTGTTGACCCAGTTCTTCAGCCGGAGCGGGTTCTCCTTGGACTCCACGAATTCAGCGACGGTGGCCGACCACGGCAGCCAGCCCAGGGGCGAGTAGAGACTGGGGAGGTGGAACCCGATCGTCTCGCCGTTGCCCTTCGCGGTGGGGCGCCATTGCCCATGGTTGAGCATCTGTGGCTTGAAGCGCTCCTCGATCAGGACGCCGCAGTGGACGCAGGCCAGGGCTGCGGTCTTGGGGTCGTCGTCGCGCCAGCGGATGTTCTCCCACCGTATCCAGTCGAAGTGGCCGCACTCGGGGCAGGGGATGAAGAACCGTCGCTGATCGGAGGCCAGGAATTCCCGCTCGATCCGAGAGATACCCTTGATCGTGGGCGTCGAGACCAGGAACACCTTGCGCCGGGAGTACAGGGGCCCCGTGGTGCGCTTCTCCGCAAGCGCGATCGGGTCGCCTTGGCCGTCCACGTCGCCCGGGTACTCGTCGATCTCGTCGCAGAAGAGCCAGCGGATCGGCATCGACTTGACGCCGGTCGCGGAGTTCGAGCCGGTCAGGAACAGGACCCCGCCAGGGAATTCCTTGATCAGGAGGCTGTTGCCGCCGTCGCGTGACCGGGCTTCGCGGACCAGCTCGTGCAGGACGGGCGTCGTGGCGATCATGGGATCGAGGCGCTGCCGGCTGAACCGCCGGGCCTCATCCACCGTGGGGCGTAGAACGAGGATCGGCCCCGGCGCATGGTGCATCACGTACCCAAGCCAGTTGTTGCCGGCCTCGGTGCCGCCCAGCTGCGAGCCCTTCATGAACACGACCCGGCGAGCCGGCGACCGCGGACCCAGAGCGTCCATGATCTCGCGCAGGTAGGGCGTGGTGTCGGTGTGCCAGTGCACCGCGGCATGGCCAGAGCGGTTGCCCAGGACGCGGTGCTCGTCGGCCCACTCGCTGACCGTCAGTCGCGGCTCCGGCCGCCAGCCCGCCCGGTAGGCGGTCTCGTAGGTGTCACGGCCGTTCTGCATCCGCGATCTCCTGGCAGATCCGCTCGATCTCTTCCTCGAGGATGCGCTGGACCTCGGCTGGTTCGTCGACCGCGGCCAGGACGGAGGCCAGGCGCTCGGGCAGGGCGATCAACTGGTCGCGCGCCTTGCGGGCCATGTTGAACGCGCCGAGACGCACCTCGTCGGCGCGGACGAGGGTGCCACGCTTGCGGTCCAGTTCGAGCTTCGCCAGCTGCGCCTGGTACAGTTCGCGAGCGGCGCGGGCCTTGGCGTAGCCCGTGGCCGTCGATGGGCCGCCGACGATCTCATCGGCTCCGCCCATGTCCATGGGTTCGGATGGCTCGCCCGGGGTCTTGGTCTGCCTGGGGTTGCCCGTGACCCGGTTGCGGGGCTTGCTCTGGTCGGTGTTCTCCTGCCACTGCTGGTCGGCGAGCGCGGGATCGATCTTCCCGTTCACGGTGGAGATGCGGCCTGCTTTGACGGCACGCTGAACCGCGACGTGGGTCACGCCGCGCCTGCGGGCGTACTCGCGCTGGGAGATCAGCTCCTTCTTCGCTCCCCCGGCCACCGCCTACTCATCCCGAGCAGCCCCGCGGTCAGCGGCGACCGCGTCGAACGTGCGACCGTCCCCGTCGAGCGTGGCCTTCTGGCCGGTGGCCTCCTGCCACCGCATCACGATCACGTCCGTGTAGGCGGGGTCGAGTTCCATGAGGAAGGCATGCCGTCCGGTCTGATCGGCACCCATCAGGGTCGACCCACTGCCGCCGAACAGGTCGAGCACGTTCTGGCCGGGCTTCGACGAGTACTGAATGGCGCGCACGGCCAGCTCGACCGGCTTCTCGGTCAGATGGACCATGCTCTGCGGGTTGACCTTCTTGACCGCCCAGACGTCGACGGCGTTGGTCGGGCCGTAGAAGTTGTGGCCCGCTCCTTCGCGCCAACCGTAGAACGCCCATTCGTGATTACCCATGAAGTCCTTGCGGGTGAGCACGGGGTGCTCCTTCACCCAGATGACCGCCTGGCTGAAGTACAGGCCGCAGGCCTTCAGCACCGGAGGGTAGTTGGCGCAGTTGGCGTAACCGCCCCAGATGTAGAACGAGTGCCCGGGCTGGAGCACGCGGGCGATGTTCCCGAACCACGCCAAGAGCATCTCGTCGAAGGCCTCGTCCGAGACGAAGTCGTTGGCCAGGGGGCGGTCCTTGGGGCGCATCTTCCCGGTGGGCTTGGACTTGGTCTTGTGCCGCGCGAGGTCGAACCCCTGGTGGTGCATGCCCTTGGCGTCGGAGGCCTCGACCGCGCTCTTGGTGGACGGCGGGAAGCTGGACAGGCCGGCGGCGATGGCGTTGTTGGAGCGCGGCTCGACCTTCACGTTGTAGGGCGGGTCGGTGTTCACGAGGTGGATCTTCTGGCCGCCGAGCAGCCGATCGACCGATGCGGGATCGCAGCTGTCGCCGCACAGAAGGCGGTGGTTGCCCAGGACCCACAGGTCGCCCTGCCGGCTGGTGGGCTCCTCGGGAGGCTCCGGGGCGGGGGCATCTTCGACGGTCTCGTCGTCGAGGAGATCGTGCAACTCGTCCAGATCGAAGCCAGTCAGCTCGAGGTTGAAGTCGAGGTCCTCGAGGGCCTTCAGTTCCTCGGCGAGCAGGTCCTCGTCCCAGCCTGCATCGAGGGCAAGGCGGTTGTCGGCGATGACGTAGGCCCGCTTCTGGGCCTCGGTCAGGTGGGTGAGCTCGATCACCGGGACCGTGGTCATGCCCAGCTCGCGGGCGGCCAGGAGCCGGCCATGGCCCGCGATGATGCCGGCCTCGCCGTCGACCAGGATCGGGTTGGTCCAGCCGAACTCGAGCAGGCTGGCGGCGATCTTGGTGATCTGCTCGGGGCTGTGCGTGCGCGGGTTCCGCTCGTAGGGGCGGAGCCGGTCGATGTTCCAGTGTTCCAGTTTCCCGGGCAGGATCACGGGAGACTCGGATCGCGCGGAATCGCCCCTAGGAGCCGTTTCGGGCGCGTTTGAAGACTTTTCGGACTTCTCGGAACTGGAACAATTGGTGTCGGTGGAAACTTGTTTCATGACTCTCCCACGCTACGAAAGCCGAGGTCGCCGGCACCCGCGGCTGATAGCCCCGGAAGTACCTACGGCATCGTCAGTTATGATTTGGTGACTTCGCGGGGGCGAAGCCGCATGCGAAACACTCGGGTTCACAGGCCTCTTCCTTTCGACCTCGCGATGGCGTTCAGCACTTCCTTCTCCATCTCCTCACGGAACCAGCGGTCGGACTCCTTCTTGGCGGTCTCGACGAACCGGAGCCGCGGTTTGAGCTTCTTGCCGCTAGTGAAGGCGTAGACTAGGCGCGAGGCTCCGGGTCCCGTGCGCTGGAAGATGCCGACCTCGGGTACGAGGTAGGTCTTGGTGCGCGTGACCCCGACACGGCGACGGCCGGTCTTGGTGAGATCGAAGCGGAGACGGCGGACGCGCAGCTCGGGCGGGACGGGCTGCGTGAACCGCGGGCGGGCGGGTCCGCCGACCACAGGCTCGGCCACACGCCTGGCCCCCTGCGTGAACGGTTTGCGTTCGGCTCCGCGCTCGAACGCAGAGAGCAGCAGACGAGGCTTCTGCCCGACACCGATCTCGGCGTACGGCCTGCCCTGCTTCACGTTGGCAAACGGCTTGATGACAGCGGCCTGGCGGCGGATGAACTCCTTCTTGCGGATCGTGAACTCTTCCTCGACGCGCCGACGTTCGACAGCCTGGATCCGCTTGGCCGTGTTGTTGATGGCGTTGACGACGGCGTAGGCTAGACGGCGCTGGCCATTCTGCAGACGCAAGACCAGGGGAGCGGAGTCGATCTGCAGGTCGATCCTCATCGCGGGCCTCCGGAGTCGCCTTCGGGCTGCGTGATCTGCCGGCTGTGTTGGTAGATGGCCTCGAGGGTTAGTCGGCCTCGGGACATCTCGACGAGGGCCATGGCGCGGGCCGGACGGGGCGTGTGGCCCTGGAGCCATTCATAGACAGCCTGGTTTGTGACGCGCAGGGTGGGGTCGTGGGCCAGGCCGGCGACGATGCGGGGCACGCCGAAATCGGCCACCCAGCGGCCGAACTCGGTCTCCCAGCGATCGGGGACGCGCTTGAACCTGCCTCGTTCAAGCGCTTCGTTACGGAACATCGTCACTCCCGGGGTGGACCTCAGGTCCGCCTACAGCGGATAGAATGCTTCCTTTGGTTATCTACCCGGGGGATGGTCGATGTGTCGGAGTGGGACTTCGCGATGTGAACGTCGTTCTGGGTGAGCACTGCTACCGATCGCTGTTTACCGCGCGGCAGCTCTCGCTTTAGCCGCATCTCGAAGGATCTCGAGTGCTTCGCGTATCACATAGAGACCGATTCCAAAGCCAACCACAAGATCGGGATAACGCGAGCCGGTCATGAATACCAGAAGCGACGCGACCAGTACGGCCAAGTTGGCAACGACATCAGCGCGCGTGAAGATCCAGGTAGCTCGAAGATGGACCTCGCCGTTGCGGTGCTTGGAGAGCAATCGAAGGACGATGGTGTTCACGATGAGGGCTGGTGTTGCCAGGATCGCCATGATCAGGCTTTCGGGCTCGCTGCCCGTGATGGCTCGGCCAACGATGGCTAAGCAGGCACCGATGCCGAGCAGGAGAAGGATAGTACCGCTGGCCGTTGCCGCACGAGCCTTAAATAGCGACCCACGGCTCACGGCAGCGATGGCGATCCCATAGGCAGACGCGTCGGCGAGCATATCGAGAGAATCCGCGATGAGCCCGGAAGATTCCCCGATGACCCCGCCGATCAACTCGACTACGAACATCGTCGCATTCAACGCGAGGGCGAGCCTGAGGGTCCGACCCGCCTCGACCGATGTCACTTCTGCTGTGCACCCACAGTCACTCATTGATCCCACTCCTTGTGGGGATAGTGGTTCGAATCAAGAGGCTGCCGTGCTCGGATAATGGACGGCCGGGCCTACGACGTAGAATTGCCGCACGGTCCGCTTCTATCCAAACAACTTCCCTGCGGCTCGAATTCGAGGGTGGTATGAGAGATCTCGAATTCTTCGCGAAGTAGTTTCTTCAGGGTTCCTTTGATTGTCTCTGAATCCTCAAAGCCGACCATCGAAACGACATGGGCTTCGAGCGCGCGATTGTGTTCATCTATCTGCCACACGTGGACGTGGTGGACTCCATGGACGCCGGAAACGTTGGCCATTCGTGCGGTAAGCCGGTCGAGGTCGACCCCGACCGGGACGCTGTCCATCAGGATGCGGACCGACTCTGCCATCAGCTTATATCCCTGAAACAGGATGTAGCCGGCCAGGAGCAGGGTGGCAATGAGATCAGCGACGTACCATTGAAACACCAGCACGAGGATGCCGACGCAGATGACGACGAGCGATCCGAGGGCGTCCGCGACGTTGTGGACGAAGGCGGCCTTGATGTTGATGTTCTCTTTGGCCATCGAGAAGGTCATCAGGGCAGTGGCGAGATCCACGACAAGAGCGAAGCTCGCGACGATGACAACGATCCACCCGTCGATGGGCTCGGGCTGCAGGAAGCGGGCGACCGCTTCATAGACGAGGTAAAGGCCGACAATGATCAGTGTCGTCGTGTTGATCAGGGCACCGATCACCTCGGCTTTCCGGTAGCCGAAGGTGCGAACCTTGTCTGCCGGCCGACGCGCAATTCGACGCGCAATCAGAGCGATACCAAGAGACGCGGCGTCGTTCAGGTTGTGCAAGGCGTCCGCCACCAGGGACAGGCTGCCCGAGATGACCCCGCCGACCACCTGGGCGCCGGTCAGCAGGACGTTGACAACGATGGCGGCAAGCAGTCGACGGTCTCCGGTCTGTTCAGGGTCCGGGTGATGCGAATGTCCGTGTCCCATGGTGGCGGCCCTTTCTCGTCGCGGACGGTCTCACACGGCAGCTTCACCGGTCTCGCCGGTGCTGATACGAACCGCGTGCGAAATGTCCGTGACGTAAATCTTCCCATCCCCCTTCAAACCGGTGTGTGCCGCCTGCTCGATTGCTGCCATGATGTCCGCGGCGAGGTCATCCCGGCAGAATACCTCGATCTTCACGCCTTTTCGATAGCTGAACGTTTCGGAGTCGGACGCGTGTTCCGTGCCGGCCCAGCCCGCACCAAAGCCGCGGCAGTCCACGATGCTCATCCCCGTCACCCCCTCGATGCGATGGAGCGCCGAGGTAACGTCCGCCAGCTTGTGCGTCTGGATGTAGGCTTTGATCTCCTTCATGACTGCTCTCCTTCATGGCTTAGACCTCGTGCTCAACCTTGACCGCAAACCACTTGTAGAAGGCGGGGATCACGAGCAGGGTGAGAATCGTGGATGTTACCAGGCCTCCGACGACAACGGTGGCCAGCGGACGCTGGACCTCGCTGCCGGTTCCGTGCGAGAAGAGCAGCGGAAACAGACCGAGCGCCGTGGTGATTGCGGTCATCAGGACCGGGCGCAGGCGCTGGCACGCGCCCTGGATGGAGGCCTCGGCGACGGGTAGCCCGTCGCGCAGCAGCTGGTTGAGGTAGGTCACCAGCACCATGCCGTTCTCCAGGGCGATGCCGAACAGGGCGATGAAGCCTACTGATGCCGGGACCGAAAGGTTTTGGCCCGTCAGCCACAGCGCGACCACGCCGCCGACCAGGGCCAGCGGGATGTTCAGCAGGATCAGGATGGAGTTGCGGATCGAACCGAAGTTGCCGAACAGCAGGAGGAAGACCAACAACAGCGTCGCCGGAATAACCACGGCGAAGCGGCGGTTCGCTTCCTGCTGCAGGCGGAACTGTCCGCCCCAGGTCACGAGGTAACCCGGCGGCAGTTCGACCGAGGCATCGATCGCGTCCTGTGCGTCGGCGACGAACGAGCCGATGTCGCGATCGACGACGTTGCACTGCACGGAGATGAACCGCTGGTTGTCCTCGCGGGTGATCTGCCGGGGTCCGACGATCTCCTCGATGGAGGCCAGTTGGTCCAGCGGCACCCGGGCCCCGTCCGGGGCGGTGATGAGGATGTGGCCGATGCTCTCGGCGGTCTGGCGAGCCTCGGGGACGAAACGGACCAGGATGTCGAAGCGACGGATCCCCTCGTAGATCTGTCCGGCGACCTCGCCGCCCACCGCGGCCCGGATGACTCCCTGGACCTCGTCGACGTTGATCCCGTAGCGGGCGATCGCCTTCCGGTCGATACGCAGGAGCAGCTGGGGAGCGCCGCTGACCTGGTCGACCTGGACGTCGGCGGCGCCGGGAACGGAGCCGACGACGGCCGCGATCTCCGCCGCGCGTTCCTTGAGGACGTCGAGATCGTCGCCGAAGATCTTCACGGCGAGCTCGGCGCGGACGCCCTCCAGGAGTTCATCCACCGTCATCTCGATGGGTTGGGTCAGGTTGACCAGGACGCCGGGCACGTTGCCGACCTCGTCGCGGATGACGTCCTCGATGGCTTCCTGGCCTCCGGCGACGCGCCACTCGGATTCAGGACGGAGGATCACGTACATCTCGGCGCTGTTGATGGGATCGGTGTGTGCCCCGACCTCACCGCGGCCGATGCGGGTAACGACCTCCCGGACCTCGGGAATCGCCATCAGGCGCCGCTCGACGATCTGCGCCGTCCGCTGGCTCTCGGTCAGCGAGATCGAGGGCGCCATCGTCAGACGGGCGACGATGGTCCCCTCGCGCAGCTTGGGCGTGAACTCCGAACCGAGGCGAGGAACCACCGCTGCGCCGGCCACCATCAGAACCACCGCGATTGCGATGGCCGCCCAGCTACGGCGGACGAAGAACTGGACGACGGGCCGATACGGTTTCAAGAGCCAGCGTACCACCAGGGCTTCACCGTCACCGTCGGAGTCATCTCGCCGGCGGACCCGCATCAGGAGGCTGCTCAGGGTCGGCGCCAAAAGCAGGGCGAAGATGAGCGATCCCAGCATGGCCATGGTCACGGTGTAGGCCAGCGGCCGGAAGGTTTTCCCTTCGACGCCCTGGAGCGTGAACAGGGGCACGAAGACGAGAATGATGATGGTGATAGCGAACAGGATGGGACGGCCGACCTCCGCGCAGGCGAGCGAGATGGTCCGCAGACGGGTCATGTCCGGCGGTGCGATCCGCAACCGGCGGTCGATGTTCTCCACCATGACGATGGTACCGTCGACCATCATCCCGATTGCGATCGCCAGGCCGCCGAGCGACATGAGGTTGGCCGAGACGCCGAAGCGTTCCATCAGCAGGAACGCAAAGAGCACCGAGAACGGCAGCGAGAGGGCGACCACGATGCTCGGGCGCAGACCGCCCATGAAGACAAGCAGGACGATCGTCACCAAAATGACACCCTGCAATAGCGCGTTGATCACGGTCTTGACGGCGGCCTCGACGAGCGATTTCTGCTCGTAGTAGGGAACGATGCGCACCCCATCGGGCAGGATCTTGTTGATCTCCTCGAGCTTGGACTCGACACGGCCGATCACGGTGGACGAGTTGGCGCCGAATAGCTTGACCACCTGTCCGGAAACCACCTCTCCGGTGCCGTTGCGGGTCTGCAGTCCGCGACGAATCGCGCCGCCGGATCCGATCTCCGCAAGATCGGACAGGAAGATGGAGGTCCCGTCGACGGTCTTGACGACGATCGAGCTGAGATCCTCCATGCCGGTCGCCAGCCCGACGGAACGGACGATGAACTCTTCGGAGTTCTTCTCGATGAACTGCGCGCCGACGTTGAGGTTGTTCGATCGCACGCAAGCGATCACATCGTCCAGGGTGACGTCGTAGCGCAGGAGCTGCTCGGGTCGAATCCTGATCTGATACTGTTTCTCGAAGCCCCCGATGCCGAGAACCTCGGTAACCCCGGGCACGGTCTGCAGGTGGAACTTGATCAGCCAGTCCTGGATCGTGCGCAGATCCTCCAGCGAGTACTCGCCGGTCGTGTCTTCCAGGTAGTAGAAGAGGACGAGCCCCATGCCGGTGGAGATCGGGCCCATCTGGGGGTCGCCGAATCCTTCGGGGATCTGTTCTCGGGCTTCTTGCAGTCGCTCGCCGACGAGTTGCCGGGCGAAGTAGATGTCCACATCGTCGCGGAAGTAGACGTTGACCACCGACAGTCCGAAGTTGGATACCGATCGGACCTTGGCGGTGCCCGGCAGACCGGTCATGGCGGCTTCGACGGGGAAGGTGACGTACTTCTCGATCTCCTCGGGCGCGAGGCCCTCGGTCACCGTGAAGACCTGGACGAGGTTGGGCGAGACGTCCGGGAAGGCGTCGACCGGCAGGCGGGTGTAGCCGGCGTAGCCGGCGCCCATCACGATCAGCGCGATGATGAGCACCAACAGGCGGTTCTTGAGGCCGAATTCGATCATTCGTTCGAGCATGGCGTCATCTCCAATCAGTGCGCGTGACCGCCGCCGAAGGATCCCTTGCCGAGTTCCGCCTTGAGCGTGAACCCACCCTGGGATACGTAGTTTTCACCGGCTGCGAGGCCCGAGACGATCTCGAGCGTGTTCTCATCCGACCGTCCGACGGTCACGGGTCTGGGCATGAAGCCCTCCGGGGTCTGAACGAAGACGACGTCCTGATCTTCGAAGTGCTGTAGCGCCGTCCGCGGGATGGCGACGGGCACGACGAAGCTTTCGAGGAGGATTCGGGCCGTGATGAACGTGCCGGGACGCCAAGTGCCTCCCGGATTGGGCAGAATGACCCTCGCCAAGGCGGTTCTGGTTTCCTCGTCGATGACAGGAGCGACATAGGAGATCGCGCCAGTCACGGCCGGGTGGGCGTGTCCCCCGGAGATCTGGACATCCTGGCCGACTGCCACTGTGCTGATGTCCCGCTGATAGACCGTGATGTCCGCCCAGACGGAGCTGAGATCAGCGACGACGAAGGCGGCATGCTCCCGCGAGATCGCCTCGCCAAGCGTAATGTGCTTGGCGATGACCGTGCCGGCGATGAGGGTCTTGACCTCGTAGGGAGACAGACTCTCGTCGCTTTCGATGACGGCGAGAACCTGACCAGCCGCGACTTTGTCGCCGACTTGAGCACGCACGTCGGTCACGATGCCGGAAAAGCGTGGGACGATGTGGGCGAGCATGTTGTCGTTGGTCTGGATCTCACCGGGTAGGTCGACGCTGCTCGTGAGGGTGGCGTTGCCGGCTTCGGCGACGACGATGCCGAATTCACGCATCTCTTCGGCGCTGAGACTCACGATCTCCTCGTGTCCTTCTTCGTCGTGCCCCTGTTCGTCGCCGTGGGCCTCGTGACCCGGTTCCTGCGCCAGAGCGGACAGTTGCGGCATCGCCAGGGAGAGGGCCAGCAGAACAAGTGCGGCCTGATTCACGAACCTGCGTTCTAGGATGGGAAAGCTCGTCGGTTTCATGTTACGGACGCTCCTGGTTGTTCTCGACCTGACTCAGAGGCCCGGCGACGACGCGCTCGAGCTCGGCGAGGGCAATGTGGTAGCTGGCGAGGGACGCGATATGACGCTCCCGCAGATCGAGATAGGTCGTGCGGACAGCTAAAACATCGGTGAAGTTGAAGAGGCCTTTCAGGTAGGCACTCTCGGCGGTCGCCATGGCTTCCTCGGCGGCCGGTAGGATTTCTTCTCTGAGCGTGGTTGCGGCCTTGAAGGCGGCAGAGAGGTCAGCGTACGCCGATGCCAGCGCCGCCTGCGCGGTACTGGTTGCTGCCAGACGTTCCTTCTCGACCTTGGCCAGTTCGAGAGCGGCGGCCTGGACGTTCCCCTGATTCCGGTTGGCAACCGGCAGCGGAATCGCGATTCCGGCCACGAAGGCGTTGTCTCCGGATTCCTCAAGACGCCTGAATCCGCCAGAGGCGACGAGGTCGATCTTCCCCAGGGAACGCTCCAGATTCAGGGATGCCTCGCGCAGGGATTGCTCGGTCGCCCAGCGTGCGATGTCGGGGTTCGTTGTCAGGCGTTGCTCCAACATTGACGCCGTCGGGGGCGGTGCGACCTGTTCGAGGTCGCCCACGGCGCGGCCGTATTTCGGCTGGTCGGAACCCCATGTCGTCGCCAACCGGACCCGGGCGGCAGTCAGTGCGAGTGCCACGGTTTCGCGGTCCATTTCCGCGGTGGCCAGGGCGATCCGGGCACGCGTCCGTTCGATCGGCGAAGCTGCTCCGGCCTCGACACGCCGGCCGACGGCGACGAGGTCCTGCTTGGCAGTCTCGATCAGGTCATCCGCGAGCGCGATCCGCAGTTGAGCGGCGACTACCTCGACGAAGGCCCGTGACACATCGCTGAGGACCTCAAGACGGACAGCTTCGTAGTCCCAGGTCGCCAGTTCGCGTTCGAAGCGGGCGACTTCTCGACGATTGGACCTCTTGCCGCCAAGCTCGAACAGCTGGGCCACCGAAAGGGTGAGTTCGGAACCGCCGAAGCCCGACAGGTCACCGGATCCCGCGAAGTTCTCCACTTCGAAAGCGAGTTCCGGGTTGGGGCGCAAGGCGGCCTGGAGAGTGCGCGCATCCCGAATCCTGCGTTCGAAATCGTAAACCGCCAGGCGAGGGCTACGGGTCAAGGCCAGCGCACCGGCCTGAACCGCGGTGATATCCTCGCCGTCCGTAATCTCCGGGACGGGGACAGGGTGAATGGCGGTGGTGTCGGGTGGCGAGGAATCGGCGAACACCGGCGTGACCAGCAATGTCACGATCGCCAACGCTTGCCCGAGGCGAAAGCGCCCAAGCAGTTTCATGGTTTGAATCCTTTTCCGAGATCAGCGCAGCCTAAAGACGTGGCACGACGAATCGGCCCGACGAATCATCCAGGGTTGTCTTCAGCGGTGAGGCTAGCAGCGGAGAGGCGGAAAGCCGGAGGGCAGGGGCAGCGGAAGCGAGACGCACGGGTCAGCCACAAAGGGCGCAGCGTCACCAGGCGTCGAGGCGATTCCGCCGAATTCGACGAGAGCGTGGACGCTGGCATCTATGTCCAAAGACAAATCACCTTTGCACCGGCTGTCGGGCAGGGGGACCACGGTGATGTTGCAGGGGTCACTCGAACAATGAACTTCGTGTTCGCAGGGTGTCTCTGGACAGGAAGGGCAGAAATGGTCCAGAGCGCCGGCAAGGCATGCCGTCGGCGCCAGGAGGAGCGACCAGAGAGTCGCAATCAGAACTGTTTTCATAATGCCCATAGGCAATCAAGATACCTTCTGTCTTATAATTCGCAAGCTCGTCTTTCCGAACAGTTACGGCCGCTTGGACATCGCCGGGCAATATTAGTTCCCAATCTCCATTGATCAGTTACGTTCAACATTCCACTCGATCTCGCGAATCGCCTCATGAGTCCGTCCCGCCCCGTATGTCCGAATGATCACCCGCAGATGGTCGTTGAGTCGCGCGAGCCCCGACTCCGCGATCTCCGTCGCCTCGAGGTAGGTCCAGGACGTGCCCGTCAATCCCGACTCGGTGTGAACCAGCGTGCCGAGCTCCCCGTAGACCAGGACGTCGTATTCTGTGCCCGGCTCGGATGACGTCGTCTTGCCGGAGTCGACATAGCTCCAGGTCCCGAGCCGATTCCGGTGCGACCAGGATACTGTCAGTTCGCCCGTGATGGACGCCGGGTAGCTCTCTCCGTTGAAGCGCAGGTCGGTAGGGCAATAGACCTTTACTGACCGCGCTGGCGTGGTCGCCACGACTTGCGATGTCGGGCACGACGTGAACGGAAACTCGCTCTGGTTGTTGTAGGCCTGAAATCGGATGTCGTTGTAGACGTTGATGGTCGGAGGCACCGGCCCGCGGATGTTCACGATCTGGTTGCCGTAGGAGATGAACCACACCCGCGTCCCGGCCGAGAATGCAGTCGGCGCAGTATCGAGGCACCCCCGCGCGATGACCTGAAGCGTGATGTTGCTCTCGCCCTGCACTACGTTCTGGAACGCGATGAACTCCTCCACCCCCTCATGGGCCACCCATGCGACGCTCACCCCGAGGGAAAAGTCGGGCGCGCTGACCGACTCGACGAGGTCGGTGTCCAGACCCGAGGCGACGACGATCTCGCTCGTGAGTTCGTCGATCGCAGTGCTGAGAACCCCTGATGGAGTGAAGAACGGGATATCGACCGGTGGCGCCCAGCCGCCCGCGCCGTCAGCCACATAGGCCCGGTATCCGAGGGAGACCCCGGTCACCCCAGCAGCGGCGAGCGTGATGGCCAGCTGCACATCGGCACCTAGGCTTCCGTAATCCTTCACCGCCTCATAGGGTGCGGCCAGGGCAACTTGGTCGGTCAGTGCCGGGACGTCACCGGAAGGGTCTTCCCAACCGGACGCTGGCGGAGTCGAGTAGCCAGTCCAGTCCACGGCGAAGATATCCTCCATGGCTTCGATCTCGATCTTCCCGGAGTCGAGGCGGCCAGTCCCCACACGGACCACCCGGCAAGCCATACCGGCAATCCCCAGCGGGTCCCAGACGAGTTTGAATACCGCCCCGGGCCGGAACGCCCAAGCCGAGCGGTCAGCCTCGATGGTGATCGTAGCCAGCGGATAGGCCAGAGCCGCCAGGGCACGGGCTGCGGCCTGCTGGGCAGACGTCGCATTCGAGAGCCCACGAAGGGTGAGATCCTGGAGTGAGACCTCGCCGCCTTGCACCTCGATCCCAGCGAGGTCCTGGGCCTGGGCGGTCTTCTCGATGAACCCGGCGTCACGGCTGACGTAGCCGATTCGCACGGTGTTCTTGAGGTCACCCCACGACGGCCGGGCAAACGACTTTACCGTGCACGAGTCCGCATCGAGCACCGGGATCGCCTCGGGATCGTAGTCGTACCGGACCAGGCGGATCGTCAGAAGGCCGGACGCCGGTTCCACGTACATGACGCCGTCGACGTGGCGCAGGATCTCAAGGACGAGGTCCTTCGCTGTTGTGCCGCGATCCTGGAGCATGGAAAGTCCGAGGCCTTCGTCGGCCAGCGTCTGTCCAACCGAGCGAAACGCGGCAACATCCAGAAACCCCACCGGCAACCCGAGACCGTTCTCCGAAGACGGCGAGATCAGGATGTCGTAGATCATGGCTGCGGGATTGGCGTCGCCATCGATGTTGTGGGCTCCGCCGGTGAGACCGAGGCCATTGGGGCAGCGCCGGACGACGAACGAGACGGCCTTGATGTAGGGGCTCGTCCCCACGTAGACGCGCCGGAATACGGCGTAGCAGACCCTTCGCCAGGCGGGCAGGCTCTCCCCGATACGGGCCTCGAGGTAGGAGTCCGCCGGCTGGGTGGGAGTCCCGCGGTAGACGTAGACGCTGCCTTTGACGCCGCCTTCGGAGTCCTCGCCGCCGAAGAAGCCAGGGGCGTTGATGCTGATCTGGGTGAGATCCGGAACGTGGGCGTAGCCTGCAGAAGGCCGCCTGTCGTCGAACCGGATCTGCAGGACCTCGTCGATCTCACCACTGCATAGTACCAGCTGGATGCCGAGGTAGTACTTGTAGCCGGTGGTGATTTCCTTTGAGGAGAACAGCCCCGTCTTGACCTTCTCCTTGATGGCCTGGATGCGCAGATCGCCGTACCAGGTCACCATGGGTCCGGAGAGCTTGCAGGTCCCCCAGACGACGGGAATGGTCCGGCCCTCGCCGATCGTGGGGAACTGGAAGTCGCCGAGGCTGGACGGTGTCGGCTTGTCGAACTGCGGCTTGGGGCGCAGGACCTCGTACAGGACCGTGCCGACGATGTAGACCAGGGCCATGATCCAGAAGGCCATCAGTCGATCCTCCCGGAGAAGGGGTTTCGGCCCGGCAGGCGCGACCAGCCCAAGTGGTTGATCAGGTTGCTGAACTTGTTCTGGCAGGTGGCCTCGAGGTGATCGCAGCCCCAGTAGGCCCACACCTGGTCGAGGGACGACAGCCCAGGCATCGGCGAGATCAGCGTGACGGTGTCGCCTTGGTGGTCGACGATGAAGCGGGTCTCGCCGGTGGAGGATTCGAGACGGCCCCCACGGAACCACTGGTCAGGGCGCAGGGCGAACCCGCTCGAAGTGACCGTCGCGCCCGCGACCGAAGTGACCGTGACCTGATCGCGGCACGCTCCGGGGTCCGCACCGCATGCCGCCGAGTAGAGCACATGGTTGCAGGGCGTCTGCATGGCCAGGATCGGCACCGTGCGCGCCAGCATGGCCATCAGGCTCGCGCCGGTGAGTATGGCCTCGGACTCTTCGAAGCGGGCGCGGATCACCTTGCCGCTGAAGATCGTCACCGCGAGGGACTCCTCGCCGCGGTGGGCGCGGTATACGGTGACCCAGACCGGCGTGGACGGCAGGTCGCCGATGAACAGAGCGGCCACGGGGTTGGGCCGCGGCAGCGTCAGGTCGATCGTCTCGCCCGTGTCCTCCTGGGAGAAATCGAGCTCGCTGCGGGTGATGGCCTCAGGTGCGAACACTCCGGCGGGCAGCGTGATCGCCCGATCGGCCGACGTGTAGAGCCACAGGTTGCTGCCCTGGGCGAACCGGAAGCCCTCGACGGGCTGACCCAGGTACCGGCTCTTCTCCCTGGCGTCGTAGGTCACAGCGGCGCCTCCAGGGGAAGTTCTCGGATGCGGATCGTGGCCTCGGCCACTTGCGGGCTCGGGTAGGAGATCTCGATGCGGTCCTCGTCCAGCCGGCAGAACTTCAGGAACGACAGCACGGTCTTGGTGCGGCCGTACTCGCGCTGGGCCACAGGGTCGAGGGTCAGGGTCTCGGTCTGGTAGTTCGCCACATCGATGGCGCCCGTGATCCTGCAGTAGTCCATGGTGCTGTCGCCGAGAGACCAGATGGCCAGGTGACGCCTGGCTCCGGTCGTGCCCCACATCTGCTGCTTGTACCGGACCCACCAGATCGTGGCGCTGGACTGGTTCTGGGAGACGTCTTCGGCCAGGGCCAGGTCCCACTGGAAGCTGGGCAACCAGAACGGGACGGCGCGGCCGCGGCGGGCGTCCAGGAACGTGCGCATGGCCGTGGTCTCGTCGCGGCCGAAGGCCGTCCAGGTGAACGGCCGCGATGCCGCAGGGGCGGGGGCCTGCTCGTCGGCGACGCGCCGGCCGGTCTTCGAGTTCAGGAGCGTGAACTTCCGGCGCAGCCGTTCCTCGAACGCGCCGATGCGGTTGTAGTTGAGTTCCAGCACGTCGTAGCCGAGGTAGCTCATGGCCGGAACCCGTCGATGTCGAAAGTGAGCGAGGTGGATGCGATCGACAGGGCATCCCAAGTGAAGCCCTCTTCGGCCGACAGCCGGCCGACCACGATCGGTAGGATGATGGTAGGACCTGCAGCCCAGGACTGGATGAGCCCGAAGCTGAGGACCACGCGGTCCGGCAGCACGCTCTCGATGGTCTGGACCTCCCAGTGGTAGGGGTCGGTCCACAGCAGGACCATGCCGCCGGGCTCAAACGGGATGTCGGACGTGTCGCAGAAGACGTCGTGGTCTTCCGCGCTGGCGTTCTGCAGCAGCCGGGTCTGGAATTGCCAGCGGCCGACGCCGAACGCCCGGGCCTGGTTGCCGAAGAGGATGGCGCCTGCCATCTGGGCATCGCGCAAGTCATCCAGGAGCGTCGCGTAACGGATCGTGCCCACCGGCACGGTGCGCAGCTGGATGCGCTGCTCCATGCCGCGGTACGAAACGATGATGTCGGTCATGAACCCGAACGTCTCGCTCACGGGCTGCGCCCAGTTCGGAGGGAACGGGAACGGGATGAGCCGGAAGCCCAGGATGCGCAGGTTGGTGCCCAGCGGATCGAGCCCGGTGAACACCCAGGTGACGAGGTTGTCGATCAGGGCATCGCCGTCGGTGAGAGCATTGACCAGGTAGACTTCGGCGCGCGATGCCGGGAAGTGGGCCGGCAGGCCGAGGTGGTCGGTGACCTCGATCCCGGTGGGGCCATCGACGGTGATCTCCTCGAGGATCTGGGCGCGGTCGATGGCGGCGTTCCAGACTTCGACCTCGGCTTCCTGGTCCGATACCACCGCGCCGAGATCGATCCTGCGCGGGATGACGTGGACGCGGCCGAGAACGACATGGCCGTGGACAGGGGCCACGCCGCCGTCCTTCTGCATCGCGACAGGACGCGGATCAGCCAGCATGGTGCGGACGCCGACGCTCATCCCGACCCGCTGCAGGGGGCGGGTGCTGACCGGATCGAGGACGGCCGCCCGGAGGTCGAAAGAGAAGTCGGTCCCGGAGACCAGGTTCAGAGGGCTGGGGACGGTGATCGCCGTGGCCATCAGGCGGCCTTCCTGACGGCGAAGAGCGGGAACAGCATGTAGTTCTGGCCGCCGAGTTGGTAGACGTCACCCGCGCTGAACCCGCGACCTACGGCCTCGGTCCACAGCACCGTCGGCGGATAGCCGATCGGAGCCCAGCGGCCCTGGGGGACGGTCTCGACGAAGCAGTGCAACGGAAGCATGAGCGCCCCACCGAACGCGCTCTGCAGCGTGCGCTCACCCGGGCCACCGGAACCGTCGTCCCACAGGTACTGGTAGTTGACGTACTCGTCCTCTTCCATGCCGCCTTGGGCGGCCAGGCATTTGTTCAGGGCATCGCGCATGCGGCGACCGGTCCAGCCGTAGCCCTCGTTCTCGTCCTTGCAGTCGCCGATCCAACGGCCTGAGTACGTGGCCGCATCCACGCGCACGAACGCCGTGCAATGGGTCAGGGCAGTCGAGCCGCCCATGGTCGAGTAGTCCTCGTCCGTGTGGGACATGGGCGGATAGGCGGTCAGGTCGATACCGCGCCGGTTGCCGGTCAAGAGGTCGGCGGTCTCTGCGGTGTTGAGCCGGGCGCTCGAGCTGGCGAAGAAGTAAGGGAACGGCTCGGGCAAGGACGCCCGCTCCATGGATGGTCCCCACCCCATGTGGCAGTAGATCCCCGCAGCGCGCTCGACGACGACGGTGATGTGGTCGTTGCCGTCGTCGAAGAAGTGATACGCCGATATCTGGCCTTGGGGCAGGTTCATGCCGCAGCCGGAGGTGGTCAGGTCGTAGGGCCGCGTGGGGCCTCCCGCTTGGGCGTCCCAGAAGCTCTCGCCGTCCCAGCCGGTGCCCAGGTACAGGCCGATCCCGTAGCCGCCGTCGCCCAGGTCGTGGTAGCCGCCGCTGCCCTTGGTCCAGAGCCGCTCGTTCTCCGCGGCGCGAAGGTTCACGTGCAGGCTGCCGGCATTCACCAGGTGGGCCCGCCAGCCGGTGCCTTCCTGCTCGGACTGGTTCACGGTCCAGCCCTGGGCCATGAGCCAGGCCACAAGCGTCTGCAGGAGGTTGGTGGGTGAACTGGCGAGTCCGGTTTGATAGGAGGCGGCCATCAGTCCAACCTCACGGCGCAGAAGTCGTCCCGGTCGTTGCGGAACACGTTGGGGACGATGATCCAGTCGACCGCGCCCTGGCGGATCAGGGTCTCGGCGCTCAGGTCCTGGCCTGTGATCAGGGCGATGCCCGGCAGCTGGCCCGGCGTGTTGTAGCCGTTGCCCACATCGCCGAGCATGACCATCACCGGCCACAGGTCGTAGGTCGCCCCAGGTCCCGGGTCGAGTTCGGACAGGCCGCATCGCGTGGGCCAGATGATGTGGTAGTAGATCTGCGGGGTGGACGTGATCGCATCGGCGAGTGAGCCCTCGACCGCCTTCCACCCGCCGTCGAGATTTCGAACGCGCAACTGCGTGTCCCAGGGATCGCGCTCGCCAGTGCCAACCGGCGCACCTCCCACGTCAGCGTGGGTGAAGATGCGATGGCGGTTGTCGGACAAGGACCACCTGTAGTCCGTGTCGTTCCAGGCGGAGAACTCCCCATGGGACATCGACCCGCCCAGGACCAGCGGATACGGCCACTGGCCAGGGGAGTAATAGGGCTCGAGCAGGCCGAAGACCGCGATCTCGTACTGTGTGGAGATCTTGGCGATCACCACGGCCCGCCGGCCGTCGCAGACGAACCAGTAGGGGATCGCGGCGTTCCACAAGGGCAGGTAGAGGTTCCCCTGGAAGCCCACCTGCTGATAGAACGTCGAGCCTGCGAGCCAGCCGTCCATGCCGGCGATCTCCCAGTCGTAGTAGTCGGCGTCCTGGCGCTCGAACCCATGGATGCCGACGAAGATCTCGGACGTGCCGTCGTTGCCCGGGGCCTTCCAGGCGTACTCGTGGAAGCAGGCGTCGACGCCGTCCGCTTGGCGGAACATCCGCAGCGAGCCCATGTGCAGCTGGGTGTAACGCAGCCCGGTGATGTGCCAGCGATAGCGCGTCGCCGAGACGGGCGCGGCGATGGTGAAGGTCTGCGGGATGCCGTTGTAGAAGACGATGCCCATCTGGGAATCGAGGGTCACCCACGCGCCCCCGTCCCAGTACTGCATCTGCCAGTCGTCAGGCGCTTGCCCCGTGGTGTCGTGGAGCGTCAGTTCGTAGGCGGAGATGGTCACCGGCTCGAAGAAGGTGATCTCCACTTCCTGAGGCAGAGTGACCGTGGTGTAGATGTTCCAGGAACGGTTCGTCAGGCCCGAGACGTTGAACGGCCAGATGTTGAGCTTCCCGTCCACGAGGTTCTGGACAGCGTAGGTGCCATCGTTGCCCTGAGTGGCTTCGAGCCGGCACCCGCGGGAGCGACGTAGGCTGGTCCACTTCGGCGCGGTCGACAGGATGAACTGGTCGCCAGCGACGAATGGGGTCGTCCCGGCCGAGATCAAGAACTCCAGCGTGGCGTGCGCGAACGGCGTGCCGACCGTCGCGGGGCCGATCGAACCGGTCACGCTGCCTACCACACTGAACGACGTGGGCGATGTCGCCGTGATGGTGAAGGTCTCGGCCACGGACGACGCGCCCCCGGAATAGTCGGTCAGGCGTCCGTCGCCGGTCCCCGTATAGGCGAGCCCGAACGCGGACCCCTTCGCGGTCAGGAACGTGTGCAGCCGCTCGGCCAGGTCGTTGTAGTCAGTCGCGGTTCCGGTGGTGAACATGGCTCACGTCCCCAGGGCCGAGCGGACCGCCCGGCGGTTCTTGGCCATGGCCTTGACCAGGATGCGCTGGCCGGCGGGGCTTTCGAGGTGGCGCAGGATGAGCCCTTCCTCCAGGCCGATCAGGACCTGGCTGTCCTTGGGGGCCTGCGGGTCCGCGGGGGCGGCGGGCGCATCGACCAGACCGCCCTCGGCGAACCGAGGCACGGGGGATTCGACCAGGATCGGGGTGGAGACCAAGGCCTGGGCTCCGCGGCGGTTCAGTTCGTCGAGGTGGCGCAGGACACCGGGTTCGCGGACCACCGCGGCCCGCACCAGGTACTCGCCGCGGGAGAACCAGGCGAGGTTGGAGTCAGACGTGCCGGTGCCGATCCCGCCAAGGACGCCGCCGGTGGCTTTCTTCTCCGCACCCCCGACCTGACCGCCGCTGCCGAACACCCCGGCGATCTTCTTGATGATCGCGGTGGCCAGAAGCTGGGCCGCCATGCGCTTCAGGTCGGCGATGATCGAAAGAGCCAGGTTGCGGAAGGCGTCGCCCAGGGACTTCGCGCCGGTGATCCCGGTATCGAAGAACTCGGTCAGGGCGTCGCGCCCGCTGTCCAGGGCGGTTTTACCGAAGGCAGCGAACGACGCGCGAGCGCCCTCGACGGCATATCCGAGGTCGCGCACCGCTTCAGTGAACCCGCGGGCCTGGGCGATCCGCTCGGGATCGCCTGTGGCCCATGCCGCCTGCTCGAGCGCCGTAGCCAGGCTCTGCAGAAGGGTCAGGCGCTCGGATTCGATGGCCAGGATCTGCTGCTCGCCCTCGACCTGGGACAGCAGGCCCGCTGAGACCCGGGCCTCGATCTCGGCACGGGTGGCGTCCAGTTCCGCGAGCGCGGCTTCGGCCTGGCGCTTGATCTCGTCGAAGTTGGCCCCGGACTCCATCGAACTGCGCAACCGAGCCAAGGTGGCCTCGCGCTCAGCATCGGATGCACCCTGCTTCTTGAGCAGCAGATCGGCCCGGCGGATCTCCTCGTCGATCCCCAACAGAGCGGCCTCGTGACGGCGGCCCTGGGCTTCAAGGAGGGTCTTCTCCAGGGCGAGACGCTCCTGGGCGAGCTTCTGGACGGCGTCGCGCTCCTCGGATAGCAGGGCTGCGATGCGCTCCTCCTGGGTCGCGCGGGCCTTGGTCAGCTCGGCGTCGATCTTCCCTTGTTCCTGCAGACGCCTGCTCGGGTCGACCTCGGCGTCGAGCAAGGCGCGCTTCTGCTCGAGGACCTCGAGCTCCTTGGCGAACTCCTCCTCGGCCGCCCGGCGTCGGTCCTCGTAGTAGGCGCGGACGTCCTTCAGTCCCTCGTCAAAGGCGCGCTTCTCCGCTGCGTTGCGCAGAGCCCCCATCGAGCGGACCAGCGCCAACTCGCGATCGAGGGTCATCTGCATGGCCTGAGCGCGCTTGGCCGCCAAGGCGGCCGGGTCCTCGGAGTAGTCCTCCGCAGGGGCTTCTTCTCGTGCGGTGGGTTCGGTCGGCGTGGAGATGGTCAGCTCGAACCGGGCCTTCAGCCGCTCGAACAGCGCGTTCTGCTCGGCGCTGATCGCTTCGCCTGCGGTCTTCAGGTAGGTCTTGGCCTCGTCGAGGTTGCCATGCAGCAGAGCCCAGACCGCCCGCACGCTCGAATCGATCCGCATCATCACGAACGAGAGCGCCGTGCCCACCACGTCGAACGCCGACGAGACGACCGCGACGATGAACTTCATCACGAGCCCGATGCCCTGGCCGAACTTCTCCCACGCCTCGGTGGTCTGCTTCAGGTCGCCGCTCATGATCTGCAGCGCCTGGGACAGCTGCGGCACGAGGCCGGCGGCCAACCGAGTGCCGAGGCCTTCGCTCTGGGCCTTCAGGAGCTCGAAGTCGTCGTTCATCTGCCGGGCCGATTCGGCCAGCCGGGTGTCGATCAGGACGCCCAGTTCGCGGGCCCGCTCGATGACCCCACCGAGGCCTTCGTCCGCCAGGGCGTTCATCGTGGGGATGAGGTTCGCGCCGGCCCGCCCGAAGATGTCCATGGCCGTCTTGGTCTTCTGGATCGGCGAGGGCATGGCGGTGATCCGCTGCGCTAGAAGCTCGAAGATCTCGACCGAGTCCTTGCCCTTCAAGTCATCGAGAGTCAGCCCGAGGTCGCGAAAGGTGGCGACGGCCTTGGGGTTCCCCTCGGCCACGTCGCCGATGAACTTGTTCTGCTTGGCCAGGGCCGCGCCCATCTCCCCGAGGCTGGAGGCCGACGTGCGGGCCAGAAGGTGCAGGGCGGACAGGTTCTCGGTCGAGGCGCCGACCTTCTGGCCCAGCTTCTGGATCTGGTCCGCGGCGTTGACCGAAGACTGGATCCACTGCTGGAACTGGCGCACCCCGAGGGCGACCCCAAGGCCACCCAGTAGCGAGGACGTCGACCCTAGGACCCGGTTCAGGCCAGAGAACCCCCGCGCCTGCTTCGCCGAGGCCTTCTCGCCTTCGGCCTGAACCTTCTTGAGGGCGGCCACGACCTCGGCCACACCTTCGGCCGATAGCCGGACTCGCACATCAGGGGTGGCCATCGGTGGACCGTCCTCTCAGGATATCGGGCACCGCGGGCGGTCTCGGCCGCGATCCCTTGGCGCTGTGCGGGGCCAGGACGCACCAGCAGAGGAACCGGTGGCGATAGTCCTCGAGCGCCTGCTCTCTCATCAGCCGGCGGTAGGAGGCGAGGGCGACCCGGAGCGGCCAGCGGACGATCCGCTCGGCGCAGTCGTGGTCCCCTGCGGCGAGTTCGCGGACGAGCTCGGTCCAGGGGCCGTACCGGCCCGGGGCTTCTGCTTGCTCTCGGGTTCCGGGATCGCCTCGGTGGAGGACGTCGTCGAAGTCCACAAAGAGACGATCCCGCTCTCGAAAAAAGAGACCAGCAGCGACAGGACCAGGCCGCGCACCTCCGCCTTGTCCTTGGGGTCCCGCAGCTGCCCGAGAAAACGCGCGGTCTCCTGACCCACCTCCGGGGTCCAGACCTCCCCAGGGTCCCGGTCCTGGGGTGCGATGTCCTCCGGGATCAGGAGGCACCCGAGGAGGTCCAGGATCACGCCGCTCTCGACCGTCACTTCGAGCAGCCGCCGGGCGAACGCTTCGGGGCTCTCGCCAGGCTGCATGACCACCTCATCGATCCTGGCCCGCCCCACCAGGGACAGGAACCGGAAGTCCTGCTCCACGGTGGATTCGCGCAGCGGCAGGAACGTGCGGCCGCCGATCGTGTGCTTGTCGCTCATCACGCGATCCTGATCAGCCGGTAGTGCGGCTCGTTGGGGTGGTTGGCGGCATCGGACTCGATGTCTCCGGTCATGGTGAAGCTCGCGTACTCGTCCGAGATGAACCCGATGGCGCCGTCGGCTCGCATGGACGCCCGCCAGATCTCGCACTCGTACTTGGGGCCGCGGGCGGGGTCGCCGATGAACCGCAGGTACCCCTTGACCGAGGTCTGGTTCATGCCGCGCACGGTCGGAAGCGCGATGGTGCCATAGGTGTAGTCCACCTCGATGTCCGACAGGTCGGTGATCGCGCCACCCTCGACGATGTAGATGCGGCCGGTCGTGGCATCGACCTTGTAGTCGTCGTCCACGGTGTAGGTCGGGGTGCCGCCGGTGCCGGTGACGGTGACCAGGCTCACCTGACGCATCGCGAGCGCGTAGTACCGGCCCTGCAAGACGCCGGCGATCTCCTCGGCGGTGACGGTCGAGCCGGTCTGGGCCAGCGTCGCTGTGTCGCCGAACAGCGCCATGGCGAGGTTCTCCTTGGAGAACTCGTCGCCCACGATCCGGATCGCGAGCGTGGTGCGCAGCACGTCCGAGGCGATCAGGTCGGCCGACCGATCGGCGCTCGAGTACTTCTTGATGTCCTCGCTGGTGGGCGTGATCTCGAACGTCGGGCAGTTGCCCAGGAACAGCTCGCCGGTGCGCACGCCGCCCGAGTCGAACCGGTCGAAGTAGATCTTGCCCCTGCCGAGCAGGATGTTGTTGCCGTTGACGACCTCGGGCATGGCTTTCTCCCTCTTAGGTCAGGGTCTCCGCGTCATCGGCGCGGGACTGGTAATCGATCCGGAACGTCATGGTGGCGCGGCAGAACGATGTCTCGGCCTGCTCGTACTCGAACTTGGTGCCGATCTCGTCGGCGGGGCCATTCGCGAAGCCACCGAACGTGCCGGCTGCCGCCAGCGCGGTCGTGGCGAAGGCCAGGATCGGATCGGCCGCCTTGTCGGGTTCCTCACCTGCTCCGGCCTTGGTCAGGACCTCGACGCTCACCAGCACCGACCGCCGCACGATGGGCCCGCGGCTGGCCGTGCCGGTCTTGGCTTCCCGCATCGTCTCGACCGTCTCGGCCCCCTGGTAGACCGTCAGCGCGGGCAACTGGTCTGAGCCGGGCGAGTCCAGGCGCGTCCGCACCGGGGCGGGGACGCCCACGGGCGCGTCGGTGGCCAGAGCCAGGACGGCGGCCGCGACGATCTGCTCACGGATCGTGCTCATGGCGTCCTCAGCGCGACTCGGACCATGGCCCCGTCTCCGTAGGGCAGGACCTTCAGAACGGTGTAGGCCGTGCCGCCGACTGTGATCGCGGCCCCTGACTGCAGTCCCGGCAGCACCCCGCTCTGGACGTGGACGATCTCATCGGCGGCCACGACCGCGGGCATCTCACCGCCCAGGATCTCGACGGCCTCGCGGTCGAGCAGCCCGAAGACTGTGACGTCGCCGAGGGTGACCTCGACCACGCCACCGGCTTCAGCCAGGTCCGCGAGCATCGCCGCGATGTCGAAGCCGCCGAGGGACATGGTTCAGCTCGCCTTCGTGATCCCGACGAACTCCACGCCGAAGTCGAACGACGGCGTGGTGCCGGCGATGGTGCCGATCACCCGCAGGTATCGCTTCAGGTCCGAGACGTTCAGCTTCATGACCTTCACGCCGGCGGTCTCGGCCGCGTCGGTGACCTGGGAGAACGTGCCGCTGGTGACATCCTCGTAGGTCGAGTCGTCGTCCGAGTGCTGCAGCTTCACGTCCAGGGTGGGGCTGGTGCCGGTGCCGGCCGAGGCGTTCAGCAGCACCAGGGCCACGCCCTCGTACTCGAGCACGTCGATGCCGGTCCCGGTCAGGGTCGAGGTCCGGCTGGCCGCCGGGGCCAGTTCGACGCCGGTCGCCTGGGCCAGGGCGTTCAGTAGGTGGGTCATGCGGTTACCTCCCGCCGGCGCGCGGCCGGCCTTTGCGCCCCTGAGGCGCCAGGGTGTCGGGGTCCCGGTCTTCGGTGGCCGGGTCCCCATGGCTGATGGTGGCGGGCCCGGAGGCCGCGGGAGCCTCCGGACCCGCCGCGGGCACGGACGGGATGACGCGGGCGTAGCCCATCCGGACCTTCTTGCGGGCGTCCGCGATCGACAGGTCCTTCGGAGCCACCAGGATCTGGCCGGGCAGGACGTCGTTGCCTTCGCCTCCCAGGCAGTGACCCGTCGTGACCTCGATGGTGAGCGTGCCTTGCTCCGTCATGCGTTCTATCCCTTCGTGCCCGGTTACGACAGCGTCGCGCCGGTGCCCTTGACGAACGACTCGCCACGCCGGACGGCGGTGTCGGCCATCGAGTAGCTGGTGATCAGGATCTGGCCGCGGGCGGCCTTGGTGACGACGTCGACTACGATCTCGAGGTCGTTGCCCCACATGCCCACCAGCAGGTCGTTCCAGTTCCCGAAGACCAGGCCGTGCTCATTGCTGCCGGCTCCCAGCGTCTTGGAGATCTGGTTCGTGGTACGGGCGGGGTAGCCGCCGAGCTCGCCCTCGCGGTAGGTGCCCGCCCACAGGAAGACCGGGTAGCCGCTGACCAGGGGCGTGCGCTTGAGCACGCCGGCCATCAGCGGGGTGGTCATCCAGGACAGGGCCCCCAGGTCGGCGTTCTTGTCCGCGACCAGGGCGGGCATCGTGGTGATGTCCGTCAGGTCGGGCACGCCGCCCACGGCGTGGGACTGCACGTCGGCCGCGCCGTAGATGCCCACGGGCTGCTTGTCGGTGCCCTTGCCGTGGAGCGCGCCGAGATCCAGGGCCAGGCCGTGTCCGGTCGCCAGGTCGCTGCGGATGTCGGCCTCGACGTCGATCGAGGACATCACCAAGAGCTGCCGGGGGATCTGCACCTGGCCGATCAGGGTCTTGGGCGATAGGGACACGTAGCCGTAAGCGGGCTCGGACCCGGGAGCATCGCTCGGGGGGTTCTCCTCCATCCAGGACACCGTCGGAGCGCCGGTCTTCTTGTTGAAGTACACGACGCCCTGCAGGCCCGGATAGAGCTTCGCGCCAGCGACCAGCACCAGGGCGCGGTTACGCAGCAGGTCGATCATGTCGGGCATGATCTGCTGGCCGACCAGGGTTGCCCCGCCCGAGGGCTGGGTGGTGCCCAGCACGCGCTGCTGGTCGTCGTCGCTCAGACGCCACGGCACGAGCACCCCGCCGTGGTCCGCGCCGGTGCGGTGCTTCGTGAGCTCCTCGTGGACCTCGGCCTCGAGGCCGTCGTACCTGGCGCGCTTGCCATCCATCAGTTCGGCCTGCATGCGGATCGCGCGGTGGATGGAGTAGCGCTTCTTGTCCCGGGCCGGCATCGCGGCCAGGGCCTCGGCCGAGGGCTGCGCCGGGCCATGGGTGCGGACGGCCTTGAGGATCTCGCGCGAGACCTGGTCGGGGCTGAGGCCCTGCCTGATCCAGCCGGCGGCCTTGTCGGTCACGCCGTGGGCCTGGGCCATGTCCATGATCTCGGCCGCTTCGGCGCCGCGATCGCGGGTCTCGGTCACCTTGGGTGCCGGCGCAGACGCCGCCGGCCCGACCGGGGTCTCGTTGCCCTGCGCGGGCGCGCCCTGCGCGGCGGGCTGGGGGGTTCCTGCATCGACACTCATGGTTCGTTCTCCTTCGGAAGCGGGCTCTTCGATCGTGAACTCGACCAAGTCGGCCTCGGGCACATCACGGGTGCGTCCGAAGCCGACCTTGTGGTCAGCGGGAATGGGTTCGGTGGACACCTCGTAGGGCATCCAGCGGCAGCGGTAGGTCGCAAGACCGGTCTTCTTGTCCTTGGAGACCATGTCCATCGACAGAACCTGATAGCCGACGGAGACGGTCTTGATGTGCCCCTCGCGGAGCATCGTCTCCTGCTCCTGGCCCAGCGGGATGGACGAGAAACTCGCCATGCCCCGCAGGCGACCGCGCTTCTCGTCGAGCTCGATGTCGTTCACCGAGCCGAAGTGCAGAAGGCGCTGGTGGGACTTGATCAGCGGCAGGCCGTTCTTCGCCCTGGTGAGGTCCACGTCGCCTGAGACGTGGGACAGGACCTCGTCGTACTCCTCCCAGGTGTCCCAGGAGTAGCGGCGGACGGGAGCCTCGCTGGAGAAGGACACCGGGTAGAGGCGGATCTGGCCCTCGCCTTGGTCGGCGCGGGTCTCGACTTCGACCTCGAAGTCCCGGTACTGGATGCGCGGCACCTTCACGGTTCGCGTCTTGATGGCAGTCGGTGTGTCCATGCACCCAGTAGTGATTCATCCGCGAAAGGCCGACCAATCTAAATGTCATTTAGATTGGTCGGGTCCTGAGCGCGGTGTCACCGTGGGCGCATGGCACAGGAACTCACAAACCTCCCCGATCAGTTCGCCGCCGGCACGACCGTCAGCTACCGCAGGCGGTTGACGGACTTTCCGGCATCTGCCGGCTGGACACTCCGGCTCCATCTGGCCGGCGCGAGCGTGCTCGCCAAGACCGCGGCCGCCGATGGCGACGACTTCCTGGTCACCATCGAGGCTTCCGATACCGAGGGCGACTTCACAGCTGGCCTATACAAATGGGTCGAGCGGGTCAGCAGCGCGGGCGGAGAGGTCTACGAGGTAGACCGCGGCGCCATCACGGTGCTGCCCAACCTGGCCGAGGCCTCCGAAGGCAGCGAGCAGGAGTGGATCGAGCGGGCGGTCACGATGCTGCGGGCCCACATCGAGGGCCGGCTGCCCGCGGGGATGGAGAGTTACCAGATCGCCGGCCGCGTCGTCGCCAAGATGCCGATCAAGGAGGCGATGAGCCTCCTGGCAAGCCTCGAATCCCGTCTCGCTGGCCTCAAAAACCCCGGGGCCTTCACGCGACCGGTGCTCGTGTCGTTCACCAAGCCAGGGTTCGATCGATGAAGCGACCGCTGCACAAGCGCCTTGGTCGCGCATTTCGGTCAGCCTTGCGGGAGTTGCGCGGTCAGCGCGGCGTATTCGACGGGGCGGGAGTCCACCGCCTGCTCCTGGACTGGATCGCCCAGACCCGGTCCGCGGACGAGGAAGTCCGCGGCGACATCCGCATGCTGCGGGCCCGCGCCCGCGAACTCGGCCGCAACAACAGCTACGTCAAACGCTACTTCCGTCTGCTGGTGACCAACGTCATCGGACCTATGGGGATCAAGCTCCAGGCCCAGGTCTGGGCCGGCGACCAGCCCGACTCGAAGGCCAACGCCGCCATCGAAGAGGCGTGGAACGCCTGGGCCAACGCGCCGGTGACGGTCGACGGCCGGCTCACCTTGCGCCGCTTCGAGAAGCTGATCCTCAAGACCGTGGCTTGCGATGGCGAGGCCTTTGTCCGCCTCTGGCGTGGGTTCGAGGGCAATGCCCACGGTTTGGCCCTGCAGGCGATCGACGCCGACCTGATCGACGAGACCTTCAATCGCCCTCGTCGCGGCACCCAGAACGAGATCCGCATGGGCGTGGAGATCGACGCCATCGGGCGGCCGGTCGGCTATTGGATCTGGGACTCGGTCGGTACCGACCTGATGCGGGAGCGGTACTTCATCCCGGCCGCGGAGATGCTCCACCTCTACGATCCCGACCGCGTGAACCAGACCAGGGGCGTCACATGGGTCCACTCGGTCATGGTCCCGGCTCACATGCTCAACGCCTACGAAGAGTCGGAGGCCGTCGCCGCTCGGATCGGCGCCTCGAAGATGGGGCTGTTCGAGAAGCGAGCCGACTCCCTGGCCGGCGACCTGGCCAGCGATCCTCGGCCTGCCACCATGGAGGCCAACCCGGGGACGTTCGAGATCGTCCCTGATGGCTACGAGTTCAAGGCGTGGGAACCGGATCATCCCACGGCGCAGTTCCCGGCATTCATCAAGCAGATGCTCCGCAAGATCGCCTCTGGGTTCAGCGTCTTCTACAACGTGCTCGCCAACGACGCCGAGGGCGTCAGCTATTCCACCATGCGCAGCTTCGCGCTAGTCGAACGAGACGACTGGCGCTCCATCCAGCAGGACTTCATCGACATGTGGCGGCGACCGCTGTATGCGGCCTGGCTCGGCATGGCGTTGCTCACGGGCAGCCTGAAGCTCTCCTCCCGCGATCCCTCCCGCTACATGGCCGTCCGGCATCGTCCTCGTGGCTGGCAGTGGATCGACCCCGAGAAGGAAGCCAAGGCCGCGGTGCTCTCGATCCAGAACGGTCTGGGCACCAGGACGGGATTCCTGGCTGAAAAGGGTGAGGACATCGAGGACGTCTTCGCCGAACTGGCGCGCGAGCAGGCGCTGGCCAAGGAGTACGGCCTGTCGATTTTCGGGGAGCCGGTACCGGCGGAGGAACCCAAGGAAGAGCAGCCCAAGGACTCCGAGGATCCGGAAGAAGAGAAGGACGAGGATCAGGCCGAAGTCGAGGACGAGGTGAATGCGTAGGGAGTGCTTCGCCGAAGCTCCGCGGCCTGACAGGTGCCCCAGACGAGGGGCGGAACGGAGAGGTTGGAACGTGAGAACGAAGATCATCTGCTTGGTGCTGCTGGTCGTGGCCGCGGCATGGCTTCCTCTGCTGGGCCTGGCCGCACAGGACGGTGCGGTCGCCGAAGCCACGGGCTGGGTGCCATTCTACGGTACTGGCCCGGTTGGGTCGAAGCAGGCGCACATCCTCGACATGTACGCGTTGCCTGACCTGGGGACGGTCACCATGTCGTTCTGGGTCTACGACGACGCGGCGCATACCTGGTCACGGCTCAAACCGAAGGCAGCGCTCGGAGACTCGGTCTTCACCCTGAGAGAGGGCCTGCCTGTGCGCTTCATCTTCGAGCCGAACGCTCCGGACGCAGCCTTTCTCTCGGGCGATGGCCGTGCTGACATGATGTGGGAGTAGGCGGTCATGAGGACGCGGATTCTCATGACGGTCATCCTCATCTTGGTCGCGGAGGCCGTGCCCACGACGGTGTCTGCTCAGTACGGCGGTTCGGTGCACAACGGCGGCTGGGCCAACGGGACGGGTGTGCTTCTGCCGCCGCGTTTGGCGACGATTGCGCCAGACCCGATCCTCCTGGCCCTCTTGCCTCAGACGTCGTACACGGCGGGTGGTTCGAATGCCTTTGCCTACCTGTACCTGAATGCCCCGTTGTCCGAGGCCAGGGCGAGGATTCGGGTGGTCCGTCTCAGCGATTCGGCGGTCGTTGCGACAAGTGGTTGGACGGGCACGCTGGACAATCGAGTGACCATCGCCGGGTTGGTGGTCGGGACGACTTACCGCGTTGAGGTGGAACTCCAGGCACTGACTCCGGCGTGGCTGAGCGTGTCGTGGACGACATTGGTCGCTTCGTATGTCCAGCCGGGCAAGAACGATCCCCCCTTCGACTACGACTTGCAGGGATGAAAGGCTGTCAATGGAACTGACACTCGAGGTAGCACGCAGCTTGGGACTTGGTGGACTCGGACTCATGGCGACAATGCTGGCCGTGAAGCTGGCCATCCAGACCGTCGACCTCGCCCGAAACCAGCTGTGGAGGCGCAACGGCAGCAACGGAACGAAGGTCGCCTTCGATGAGCTCAAGGTCGTGTGTCCGCTGGCCCCGGGCCGACACTCCCTCGACGACGTCCACGAGGTCCTGATCCAGATCCGAAGCGGGATGGAACGGCTCAACGAGACCCAGAAGGAGATCGAGACCGACATGAAGGACCGCAGCCAGCGGTTGTGCGACATCCTCGGGGCGCTGCGCCTCGAGCTGGCCCGAAGGGAGGCCTGACGTGACCAGCAGAGAGCTCTTCGACCGGGCGATCGAGGTCGTCCTCGAGCATGAGGGGGACACCTACACCGACAACCCTGTCGATCGGGGTGGACCCACGAAGTTCGGGATCGCCCAGCGTTGGAACCCGGATTTGGACGTGGCGAGCCTCACTCGAGCGCAAGCCGTCGAGGTCTACTGGGAGCGCTACTGGCGCGGTCATCGATACGAGTTCCTGCCCGAGGCGATCGCCATCAAGGTCTTCGATCTGGCCGTCAACCTCGGCAACAAGACGGCGGTGACGTGCCTCCAGCGCGCGCTTCAGGCCTGCGGTCTGCGGGTAGTGATCGACGGAATTCTGGGCACCGAGACCTGTGGGGCTGCGGAGCAAGCCGACCAGAAGGCGTTGATGGCAGCTCTGAGATCCGAGGCCGCGGGCGAGTACCGGCTCCGGGTGGCCCGAAGCGCGGATCAGATCGTGTTCCAGGGCGGGTGGCTGAACCGGGCTTATGCCTGAGAGGAGAGTGCAATGGTTGGAGAAATCCTGGGCATCCTGGGGAAAGTCGCTGGCGGAGTCGCCGACCGCATCTTCCCGGACCCGGAGCAGGAACTGAAGCGGATCGAACTGCAGCAGGCGCTGCAGGCGGCCGTCCTGGAGCGGACCTCGGAGATCGAGCGGGCGGCCGCCGAGGTCGTCAAGGCGGAGGCGCAGGGCCAAAGCTGGCTTCAGCGGACCTGGCGGCCGATCACGATGCTCGTGTTCGTCGCGCTGATCGTGGCCCGCTGGCTGGGGTGGTCGGCCCCGAACCTGGGCGAGGCCGAGGTCCTGAAGCTCTGGGACATCGTCGAAATCGGCCTCGGTGGGTACGTGATCGGACGGTCGGCGGAGAAGGTGCTGCCGGGGATCGTCGGTTCACTCAAGAAGAGCTAACTCCTTCAATCGATTGCGACTCGGCACGGGGACCGCCCCCAGACGGAGGCGGGGCTGAGCATGCATTTCTGTCTTGACAAAAACTATCAGTAACTGACAATAAGCCCTCGTCATCTATCCGAGCCGCTTCCCCGCAGTCGGAGTTCTACATGATGGCTGAACCGTCAGGCGATGTTCTCACGATTGATGAACTCGCCGTATACCTTAAAATTCCGAAGTCAACGCTCTACAAGCTTGTGCGGGAGGGGTCTGTCCCTTGCCAGAAGGTCGGCAAGCACTGGCGATTCCACAGGGACGCCATCGATGATTGGTTGAAAGGACGCCCTGCTGTAACGCCAAGCAAGAGGTTAACCGCGCCAGGTTAACCAACTGAAGAAGTAACGCCACATGTACTCCGCCACACCTGGGCTACCCTCGCAATCCCAAAGGGGGACAAGCTTGACCGGCGTTCAGTGCATTCTCGGGCATGGGAGATTGACCACAATCGCCATCTACCTCAATCTGGCCGACGCCACATCGTGCAAGAATAAGGGGCCAAATAGTGAAGCAACGTAGGGACCTACGGCAACAAGACACCGCAGAAAAGCTTGTTCGGATACAAGAGATGGCTTCCTTGTCTCTTTCAGATATTGCAGTGCTGCTGGGAGCGTCACTTGCCTCAACTGTACGCTGGCAAAGGGGCGACGTGCATCCCAGCCGGGATACAGAACGTAAAATCGACGACCTATTAGATCAGGCGACTAATGGCACGATTCCTACCATGAGACACGCATCTCTGTCGCACGTATTTGCGTCCCGAGGCGTCAGAACAAAGCCGGAACCGCTTTTTGATCATGACATCAAGATCTCCCTAGGCTCTGCGTCAGCACTTTCTTCTGTCCGGCCTGGCGTCAAGGGTTTTTGGGGGAGCAATCAAGCTATCCTAAGCGAACTGCTTTCAGACCATGAGCATGCCGCGAAGACCCTTCCTGTAGCAAGCCTTGGTGGCATGTCTGCGGGCAAGAACACCTATACATATGATGCCCATACGTATCACACTAAGGTTCCGCCTCAAGGTATCGCGGAAGTAATGTCGCGTTATCTGCCAAATGGTGGTCTCGTTCTTGATCCATTTGCTGGAAGTGGCATGACGGGCGTGGCAGCACGTGTTCTCGGCCTCGATGTAATACTCAATGAATTGTCGCCAGCGGCTTCGTTCATCGCTGATCGCTTTACGTCATCACTTTCGCCGGCGATCTATTCGAGCGCCGTTGAAGCAGTCATACAAGAACTGCAGCCACTGCGTGCTCGCCTTTACCAAACCACTTGTCGTGAGTGCGGCCAGTTCACCGAAATCCTCTACACGGTCTGGTCATATCGTGTCACATGCTACGATTGCGGACACGAGTTTGTCCTTTGGGACCATTGCCGGCGATATGGAAACACCGTCAGAGAGCATAAGATCCTCTCGGCGTTCCCCTGCCCAGCCTGCGCCGCTCTCTTGAAAAAATCTCGACTCGCTCGAAGTTACGCCGTGCCTGTGTTGCTCGGCTACAAGTGCTGCTCGCGAACACAGATTGAGCATCCGCTAACCGAATCGGACTTGGCTCTTATCAACGATATTGATGACAGCGTGCCTCTCGCTGACGGATTCTATCCGGAAACTGTCTTGCCGGATGGAGTAAATCTATCTCAACCCAAACGACATGGCTTTTTGGAGGTCAAGGATTTCTACACGACCAGAAACCTGACCGCTTTGAGTCACCTCTGGAAAACTATTCACCGCGTCAATGACCGTACTGCCGCAGCCTTTCTCGCCTTCGCATTCACCTCGCTATATCAAAGGGTTACACGCCTATCTGAATATCGGTTTTGGGGGGGGAGTGGCAACACTGCCAACTACAACGTTCCCTATATCTTCAATGAAGCAAATGTATTTGTCACGTTTGCGCGCAAGGCCAAGTCCATTCGGGACCACCTCGCAACGACCGCGACGCGCTATCGGGGGCGCGCCCTTGTTCGCACCGGCAGCGCAACAAATATATCATTTCTCCCGGACGACTCCATCGATTTCATTTTCACGGACCCGCCATTCGGCGCTAACATCAATTACAGTGAAATGAATCTGTTATGGGAATCTTGGCTTGGTGCTTTTACCGATTGCGTGGAGGAGGCCATCGTAAACCGAACGCAGGGTAAAGGCGTGACCGAATACGGTGACCTGATGCGCCAGAGTCTGCGAGAATGTTATCGAGTGTTGAGGCCTGGTCACTGGATGGTTCTCGTATTCATGAATTCAAATGCTTCTGTTTGGGAGGCCCTCAAGTCTGCAATCGTCGATAGTGGGTTTGTACTCGAATCAGCAGAAATATTCGACAAGCAACACGCAACGTTTAAGCAGCTCGTAAGCGAAAATACCGCGGGTAGTGATCTATTGCTACATTGTCGGAAAGCGGGCTCTAGCAGTAGTGCAAGAAACACTCCGATGGCGGATTCTGTCGCGCGTTCGATTCCGGTCTATCTCGATCAAAGAGAAGGTCAGATTCCTACGTTGCCATATCTCCACGTCAAGCGTAGCACGGAAGTTGATTATCGCACTCTGTATAGTGAATGGCTCAGTCAAGTTCTCCTTAGCTCGACACCGCCTATTGGCTTTGCTGACTTCCGAAGGATCGCATCTGACCACATCTCTAAGCGAGGCATGTCCCGATGAGCTCTCTTCCTGCGTTCTCTGTAACGGAATACCAATCCGCCAAGCGGATTCTTGCCACACAGGTTGCCCTAATGATGGGTCGCAAGCTTGAAGAGGGGGACTGGACCCATGTGTATTGTAATTCCAAGGGGATTCCCGACACCGGCTGGAGCAATTTGCATATCGATATTGCGCATGAAGGCTTAGGTGTCGAATTAAAGATGCTTCGTTGTGCGCAGCTCAAAGGACGCCCTCTAAAGTCCGTCTGTGGAACGACACTCATGCATCCTGCTGCAACACGATCAATTCGAATCGACGACCCAGAGAGAGAAGCAAACAAAGTAAAGGACGATGTTCTCTACCAATACGCAGAACTCATAAACGAAAGATCTCTTCGCGTCGCCCGAACCGGGTCCAGCGGCCGAGCAGATATGCGAACGGGATGGCTAATTTGGGAAGACACACTGACCGAGTTCCTATATTTCGAGGAGCCAATGATCGCCCCAGATCCGACTGATTTCTACGCCGAGTGGAATATTACGCCTGCGCGTGGGATCCGAAAATCCAGCAAGAGCCTTTGGGTTTACGAGGTGGGAACGAATCGCAAGCGGTATTCCGTTACCACAACTGCGGGAATTAAGATTCAGCCGTATTTTGATGTCCCACCGCCCTCAGACCCGAACCTCTACTATTTCCGTGTCCAGAGCGAGGCGCTTGATGCCGACACCATTCGGTTATGGATTCTTCCGAGCACAGCGCGAGCTCTTGAGAGCCGCCTCGGAATCCTCAATAAAGAATCCCTAAGTGGGGCCATATTGACTAATGCGGCTGCACTTGCGGCGGCAATTCCGGCAGACGCGCCAGACGATGGGCTCGCTGTTCCTGTTTTGATTTCTATGCGCGCTTACGAAGTCTTGGTTGGACTGTGGGAGGCGGTTAGCGATGAGCATCGTGCGCAAACACTCGCACGGGCTTTAGCATCCCTTCCGAAATAGCAGGTCCTCTACAGTCCCCCGCTCCGAGAGGGGGGTATATGGAGTCGTTTCTGGGCATTGTTCAGTGAAGTCAAGTTGGCCCCCGCCGACACCACGCGAGCAGCCGGCACCGCGTGGTTTCAATCTCGTCGGGCCTGCCGGGATCGATATTTAGCCGGCATCCAACGGACAGATATCCTCGGGACACTGTAACTCGCATTGTAGCAATTGATTGTCGTATCTGTGTTGTCAGAGGATATTCTATCGACCCGAAACCAAACCTCGGGATGATTTCGATAGCGGTTACGTTTGGGGAGCCATCTTTTTTTGCCTCGAACCCGGGTGGGGAGAGGTTAACAGCAGCCCTGGTCCGGTGAGGATCGGGGTTTTTGTATGTCTTTGTGGCGGAATGGCTTACGTGTCTGAGAATCGGGTTTGGAAGGTCTCTTGGGGACAGGATAAAAGAGAGAGGTCGCTGGGCTCGAAATCCGGACGCGGGGGTGTCTCGGAGTCTCGGAATCCTGCACGGAGGGCTATTTTGGTTAACAGCCAGCGCAGGGTCAGGCGGTACATCCAGAGCGCGGAGCGGTATATGCGATAGTCGACGATCGGGTGTGGACCTGGACGAGCCCGAGTGGGATAATCACTGCCAGGACGTCCGGAGGCTACACCGCCAGGCGGGATGTCCTGCGGGATGGTTTGGGTATTGAGTGCTGTTTAATTCACGTTGGCCGGAAGCCTGGGGGGCTGCTGAATCACGTTGGGCTAGTGGGAGGGTTCCTGGTGAGTGTCTCGAAGCGATGTTCTTTATGCGCAGTAGTCGTCTCCGGGGACGCCCAGAGGGCCGCCAAGTGGGTCCGTCACTCCTATCCTGTCTTGGCAGCTGAAGGCGGGGTTCGAATCCTGCTCGTCCCGTGGGGCAAAAATTCTGAAGCAGTGATCCGCGAATTCCCGCCCGTCGTGCAGGTCAAACGAGCGCAACTCGAGAACCATACGCTCGAGGACAATCTCAACTTGGCGCTGGTGAGCCTGCTCGAATCCCCGCCTGACCTGGTTGCGTTCCTCGATGATGATACCTATCTGCGCTCTAACTGGGCGCGGGCAATGTTGCAATCGGCTGAAGAGGACAAGGATGCGGGCGCGTTTGCAAGCGTCGTATTCTCGGCGACCAGCGGGAAGCTGCAGAGTCAGGGGCATGCGTTTGTAAATGCTGCGCCGCGCGACCGCGGATTTAATGGGAAGGGTCTTACGTGTCCCCTGCTCGGTCCCTGTAGCAATAGCGCGGTCGTGCGGTGGTCGGCGATCGCGGGAATCCGTGATGTACACCCTCAAGTGTGGGACCCGCTGTTCAATCAGCGACAGACCTGTTTTGACTTCGGCCTCAAGCTAGCGCTTACGGGCGTGCGTTCCCTGATCGTCGAGGCGGCTGAAGCGGACCATGAAGGGTACCTATCGACTGGCACTGAATGGCCGTACATGCGTGCAGCGGAGGAGGTCCGGCTGCAGCTGTCGCGGCGATACCTCCTGTATGCCAAGTTCCTATCGGGGAGGGCGTACAAGTGCGCGGTCCGTGCGCTCGAAGACCGGATTCCGCGCTGGCGTCGGGACGGCTATCCACACTTCCACCAAGTGGTGGGCGATGCAGTGGACGAGGTTCACGCTGCCGCAGTCGTCGAGGCTCGACGGCTAATGAGCTCGCTGTTGACGTCGGCGTGGCGTACCCTTATGGAGCGCCGGTCTGATCAGTTCGACCTGCTCGGGCTCGGTGATCCTGGCTGTTGCCTCCCAACAGCAACGTGCAAATGACCGGCTCGGCTGGGAAGCCCCGCACAGAGCACGGGCCGCGCACGCCGGCCTCCCGGCTGAAGCCAACGCTAGGTTGCGCCTGGGGGCGGAATCAGGAAATGAGCAAAAGCTTATAAACGCTGGTTCAATAGTGCGGCGGGTGACCACTCCCCACCCTACCCCCTCGGGCGACAAACGGCACGGGGCGGAATTGTGGACACGGCTGAAGGTCTGTGCTTTACTGGATCTCATGAATGACGGCGTCCATTGACAGGGTTTTTGCTGGCGTCGTAGCCGCATAATCCCAAGTCTGGAGCCGTCTTTCAACCTTTTCAGCCTTTCAAACCCCCAAATTTATGCAATCATGGGGTTATCAGAGAAAATTGGGCCATTAAGGTGCCCGATGACGTATTCTTGCCAAAGTGAGCCATTCGACAAGACGGACATGAAGCTTTGGATTGAGAGGTGTCTGGAATACCATGAAGAAGTGATCTGATATGATGGTCACGTGCGCTTAATGACTGTCTGGTAGCAGTGAAAGTGTCGCTATAGTTATGGATCCAAAAATAGAAAATGTTTACTTCAAAGATCGCCGCGGAGAAGTCCGTGGACCGTTTGAAGTCTACAACGAAGATCCAAAGTTCACGATTCTTAATAATAATAGCGGGCCATGGGATCACGTCTTCAGGGGGCATACCCTCGTACGCCACCTTTCCAATGGAAGGATTGAAAATCGCCACATCTTCGCTGTAAGTTGGTACGGAGCTATAATGTTCCCATCACTTGAGATCATTGCCCCGAAACAGGTCGTTAAGCCTGGTTCGGAAAAGCGCTTTGCGCGCGATAGAGCGTTTTCGTGGAATCCGACTGCAGAAGAAATGCCACCTATACTCGATTTTCGTCCTGGCACAACTATCATGGGTGGCCGCGACAGTGGTTTTTACGATAGCGAGGGGATCATAATTGAAGCTGAACATACAGGCGGAGACCCAAAGCGGGAAGAGGACTGGTTGTTTCGAGTCATTGCAAAGACTACTGATGGGGAATGGCTGGGGCCCTACTGGATCCTTCTCTGTGATGTTGGGTTCCCGATTACTGAGCCGGAATGGTTATGGGAATTCCCCTTGGAGCCAAGCAAGCCGATCGACGAACTCCTGGCAGCCGGAGAGCAGGAACTTTTTGAGTACTTCGCAAGTCACCCGAAAGAGCTAGTGAACCTTAGCCCGCGACGTTTCGAAGAGTTAGTTTTGGCGATATACCGAAATCTGGGCTTTGCGACCGAGAGAGTAGGTGCCTGGAATCAGCAAGATGGTGGGGTGGATTTACTTGCGGTTTCGAGAACGGAGGCGGGAACGGAATTTCGGATCGCGATCCAATGCAAGACTTCGGGGCGGAAAATATCGGCACGACCGATTCGTGAGCTGGCCGGAGTACTTGGTGTTTTTCACGCACACCAAGGCGTCGTTGCGACGACCTCAGCATTTACTGGACCTGCGAGAAAGGAGGTCGAGGGGTCGCTGTGGCAAATTTCACTGCAAGACAAAGACGACTTATATAGACGTATTTTATCGATTCTTGTACCAGATTTGAAATTATGACATGCCTTCCATCAAATGTTTGAATGACCCATCTCAAGGGACCCCATGAGCCTGCTAACCCTTGCCCTCAACACCCCGCACATACGCGCCACGGCCGCCGTCTCAGCTACCTCCCCGGACCGGACGAGTCCATCGATCCAGTAGGCGAGGGCGAGATTCCGGGCCCGGCGAGACGCCCAGTCCTGCCCCTGTCGTTCGGCCTTGGCCCTGGGGGTGCGGACCAGGTCACCCCGCAGCCTAGCGCGGTATCACTCGATTTCTTCTTCAGCCAACCCGACAACTGACGTATCGAGCTCCAATTGTCGATTCAGCCACGCCTCCCGGGCGGCGGGGTCGTCTTTGATGGCTCTTTCGATCGCCAACGTCTCGCGGTAGTCCCGGGCTTCAGCGGCCATAGTCCATTTACACTCGAGACCCAGAGCTTCGATCTCCTGACGGATATCGGCGATGGTGGCCCGGAAGAACTCCTTCCGATAATTTACCTTGTTGACTTGCGCAAGCGCGAAATGGCGGTGCAGGCGAGTCTCCAGCGTTGGCGCGTCATCAGAAAGAATCATGGCGTGCACGTCGAAATCGAACGGAACACTTGAATCGCCGAGTTCGCGTACTCGATCCAGGGGTTCAAGTCTGCGCGTCAGGCCAATTTTGAAGACATCGTCCCCGAAAGAGCCAATGTTGGAAATGATATAGACGTGGCCGCGGCGGGTTTGCTGGGCCATCGAAATTGCACGCTGATTGCGCTCTTCCGTTTCAAGGAGCTTCGCCGTCAGCTCTGCCAGCTTCTGCTCGAATGCCGCGCGCTGTTCAGCATTGGCGTGTGCAACCTGCTCCTGTGCCTTGGCCATGGCCTTACGTAGCATATCCTCTTCCTTGGCTGCGTCGCGAATGGCTCGCTCGAATTCCTTGCGGGCCTTTTCCTCTTCGCGCAGTTGCTCTCGTACGCGGCGCTGCTCCTCGCGCTCCTCGAGCTTCAGCTGCTGTGCCACCGCCGCCCATCTCAGCTCATCGAGTCGGGCAGCCAAGTACTGATCGGTGATGTGTGCGTCGCGGAATGCCTTGCCGTTGAGGTTGACAACAGTGAAGGCATCCCGGATTTCCTGGGAAAGCGTACCGGCGTTGTCATGGCGGACGCGAGAAAGGATCGAATCTACCTTGCCATTGAAAGCGTCGGTAACGAAGGCGATGGCAGTTGTTCGACGGTTGTCCTCAACGTATGAACACGAGGCGGCTGTGTCGCTGCGAATCATTGACCGTGTCACTTTGCGGGCGTTCTTGAGGGCTTCTCCAGCCTCGGTGTAGCCAAATTCCTCGGCAAGGTCATCAAGAAGGCTAATGCTCGGGATGAGGTATGCATCCCCGTAGCCGTCGACTATGTTCTTCATAGCGCGCGCTGCCTTTTCGTATAGGGCGGCGTTGTTCATTGCCTTATAGGCCTCTCCAGCGATCTGCTCCGCGTTTGCATGGGCGTCGGAAATAATCTTGGTGGCCTGGGTCGCGGCGCAATCCAGAGCAGATTGGGCATCGTCTTTCATTGTCTTGGCCTGCTGGCGCGCGTGGGACAATGCCGTCATTGCTTCTGAGGCAGCCAAGGTTCGTTCTGATTCTGCATTTGCGAGAATCTCCGCAGCTTTTGCGGAAGCATCGACAATACCGCGATATTGAGATAGGGTGGCGACTTCAGATAGAGCCTTTGACAAATTCTCGTTGGATTGCTGCAGTGAAGATTCAAGTTCCTGTGTTTTCGCTGTGGCCTGGGTTAAGTGGTCCTTGGCCTCGCGTAGAGCCGCGGCGCGATCGCGCGACAGTTTTGTCTGTTGAACAAGTCGATTGCCCAACACCGCGATAGCAACGATGAAGATGACAAGGAGAGCGTAGGCAAGATTGGTGATCATGTAGTACCTGCCATGTTTAGCATCTGAAACGCTTTAGGAACGACCCGCTTTCGGGCATAATCGCATGTGGCGTGATTCGAATCGTTATGGGAGCTTACGGTATAAGGGCGCCGCCGTCAGCAAAATCTTGCTTAGGGAATTGGGAGAACGATTGCCCAAGATTTGCTGGGCCGGTCTGACAGGCGGGCGGGGACGAGATGAGGCTGTTCACGAGCGCCCGCTCCTGCTGCTCTCCCGCTTGTTCCAGCAATGCCACGATAGCAGAAACCCGCGCCCTGCTCACCCCACACATCCTTGCCACGGCCGCCAGGTCCGCCACTTCCCCAGAGCGAACCAGCCCGTCGATCCAATAGGCCAGCGCCAGGTTCCTGGCTCGGCGTGCCGCCCGGTCCTGACTCTGCCGCAGCTTGGCTCGACCCACGGACACAGACGTCGGCTCAGGGCGCGTCCTGGCACCGCGACCTTGACCTCGACCCTCAGGGCCGCGGAGCGGACCGCCAGGTTGAGTGGCATACTAGGTTTCTATGCGCGAGACCGGGGGGTACGGGAACTCAAGTGCTAGCCCCTCCCAGTCTAGCACCCAGACCCGCCGAAAGGGACCCAATCCGCGTTCACGAAGGAGTTTGACTAGGGCATTTAAATACTGACGATCGTGACCCCAAGCAAGTCCTCCAAAATGTGCCAGAAGCTCGATGGGGCAGTCGGTTTCGTAAAACTTTGAGAGCTTCGAAGAAAAGGCCGCCATCGGTACGGTCGGGTCGAAACTGCCACCAAGGTTGAAGTTCACGGCGCCCGGGTCATTGAGCCGCCCGGCGAAGCATACCTTTATGACCGCGCCAGCGACAGTGGGCGAGAATGAAACGAACTCATCGTTAGTCGGTGTCGCCGACAGTAGTTCTATAAGGAGAGCCGGTAGTATGGTCTTGATTCTGACTAGGGAGGCCTCGGGCCTGAAGTAGAACCTAAGAGGTCTGTTGACGAAGCGGCGTTCGAAAGAATTGCGCGACGGTGCATCAAGCCCGTTGTATGCATCCATGATTGCGTTGTGGATTCGCTGGGCAGAGAACATGAACCGCGCATTGGCAGGATTGCAGATCTCGACCAACTCAAAGGCCACGGAGCCACCCGTTGCCAAACCGCATCGTACGTCAGGTTCTGGTGGAAACCGCTTCTCGATAGTCGCAGGCAGAACTGGGAGCCCCGCAATCTCAACGAAGTGGCGGAATATTCTAATTTCGTCTTCAGATTGATCAACCATGAAAGTACTGGCCACCTAACTGGCGTTCGGCCGCTCCACGGATACTGAGTTCAAGGTCGAAACGCGTCTGGATACCTTCGGGTCGCTCAAGTAGCCGGTCGCGGTATTCCGCCGGTAGCGCGGATTGGACCGAACTCTCAAATCGCATTCACAATGGAGACTCGACGTGCCAACCTGCGTTCCGCGCGAAAGACTAGTCCAGATAGCTTCGAGTGGGCAGCAAGCGTACATGACAGGGCAGCCGCTGTCCAGTCGGAGGTCAGTGCAGTCCGGTGGGGGCATTCGAAAGGGTTCGCGGGTTGCCGCGCTCGGCAGGTCCGATATCGTGGCAGCTCTGTGGTAGGTGGTGTTGCCGCGCGAGCGGCCGCAGAGGCGCGTCGCCCTGGTCAGGTACCGGAGACGGGGCAAAGTGAAGCAGGGTTGGCGGGTCTGTCTGCGAGAATCCAATCCTGAACCCTCCGTACCGGCAGGAAGTGCATGCCGCAGAGCTTTTGTCAGGCGCGCCCGGGAGACTCGGCTTAGCTTTGCGGCGGACGTCAGATCGGCCACCTCCCGCTCCTGACCAGATGGTCGATCCAATAGGCCAACGCCAAGTCCCTGGCCCGGCTGGCGGCTCGGTCTCTCATACCGCTTCAAAACCCCTCCATTTCCTAATAACGCATGAATTAGGCTGAGCCTCGAAGCGATTTCGGTCTGAATGAATTGTCAGAGCCTGCGCTCGCCAAGGTTAGCTCTCGGGTATAAGGTCGCCGAAGGCCCACAAAAAGGTTCCGAATATAGTTGCGGAATAGACGATGTGCATGAGGCGCTGTTTCAGGGTAATGCCGCTGCTAAGCTTGCGCGTGAATTTTTCTGGGTTTGCGAACATGTAACCCTGCAGAAATACCGCCATTCCAACTAAAGTGCCTCCGATCCGACCGGGCCAACCAATGTCTCCGACAAGGGATGTGAGTAACGAAGCAAGACCAAAGCTGCCAAAGACGAGCAGCGCAGAAAGAATGGCGCTGTAGATCATTGCGAATGCTCCCTGTGGGCTCGATCGTTGACGATCAACCACCGTCGAGGGTGGGCGGCTGAAACGGCAGGGATGGCGTCGCCGCCTCCCCGGGATAGGCATGTAACCAAAGCTCGATTGGCGATAGACCAGCAAAGCTCTCGGCTACAAGTCGTACTAGCTTAGCGGCCTTGTCAACTTCATACCCGTACAGCAAGTAGATCGCGCGCTCGTAACCGACCTTAGTACGAAACAGGGATAACTTTCTCAAGTCGTCCTCGATCCCGGAGCGTTTCGCATTGGATGATTTAACCTCTATGATTATTTTGTTGCCGGCCATGTGCCCTGGCTGATGGACAAGAAGGTCAGGTTTAGCAAAATCAGCACCGAGTTTCTTAAGGATTGGGTGGGCGGCTTTATCGAGTTCACCATTCAGGCAATACTGTGTGTCTGCCGGCCATAAGCACCGGAGTTGGTGGTACAGTTCATAGCAGTACACCCGCTCCCGATAGACCGGATCACCTCCGTCCAGCTCAATATGAAAGTAAAGCGGGGCAATCTGCTTAGTAGAAACCTTGAGAAGATCCGTGAATTCGTGCATTGGTTCTCCTTGAATGCCTAACCAGGGCCACCCGGATCCATATATTGTAAGAATTCCGCGACGCAACCCGTGCAGTGGAATCAATGGGTGCCGGTAGTGGCTGATATTCTATTCCCATGAGGGGCTTCCGAATGCGGCGGATGGTACACCAGTTGGCCGGTAAGGTAAAGAAGAGATGGAATGAAGGGCGAATTTGGAGGGCGCTGCCAATTTCTTCAGGGGGGCGCGACTACCGACAAGTTTCTCCTGTTCTGCTGCAGGTATCCCCAGCATCCCCACGACATTGCTGACCCTCGCCCGAGATACTCTGCACATTCTGGCCACGGCCGCCAGGTCTGCGACCTTCCCGGACCGAACGAGCTCGTCGATCCAATAGGCGAGCGCGAGGTTCCTGGCCCGCCGTGCCGCCCGGTCCTGCCGCTGGCGCTCAGCTTTGGCCCCGGGGGCCGGCTTGGGGGCGGGGCGGCGGCCAGCCAGCTGGACCTTGAACTCGACCCTCAAGGCATCGTCGTTCACCGTAGTGCCTCCTGTGCCTTCGCCACCTCGTCGGCCAGCGAGCGGATTCCGGTGGGTTTGAAGGTGATGGCCAGAGTTCCTGCAGTGGCGTCGAAGTCGATCCTTTCGATCAGCAGGTTGATGACCCGTTCCTGCTCCCGGGGGAACAGACAGCCCCAGACCTCATCGAACAGGGCAAGGCTGCGGGCGAGGTGCCGCTTGTCGATGGTTTGGTCTCTCAGGACAGCAAGCTCCCGTGCGATTTCCTCGAGGCGGGCCTGGATGCGCCCGATTTGCTCTCGGTCCTCATCCCGCCCCGTGTCAATCAGCCTGGCCAGTTCTCGGTCCAGCCTCCGCTGTTCGGCAGCCAGCTGGGGTGTGCGGCTCTTCTGGATGCTGCGAATCTGCTCCAGAGTCCCGGCAACCAAGTCGGGGTCCCTGCCGATGGCCTTGATCCGCGCCACCACGGCATCCTCGATCTGCTGGGCCGGCAGGGAGGGATGCGGGCACAACTTCCAGCCGTTGCGCGTGGCGTTGGTGCAGACGTAGTACCGGAACGCCCGGCCATTCTTGCGGGTCACACTCGGCGACATGGCGCAGCCGCAGGCCGTGCAATGCAGCAGGCCGCGCAGGAGATGCCCGTAGCGGTTCTTGGCTTTCGCCCCACTGCTGACGTTGTTCTGGGCGAGCAGGGCTTGGACGCGGTCGTAGAGGTCCACAGGGACGATCCCGGGGTGCTCGCCGTCATAGATTTGCCCGTGGTGGGACACCCGGCCCACGTACAGCGGATTGCCGAGCAGCCTGGACAGGTTGGACTTCTGGAACGGCACGCCCTCGTGGAACGTCCCTCCCTTCGTGGCCCAGGACTTGGTCCGCCAGCCGCGGCGGTTGAGCTCCCGGGCCAACAGCTGCAGTGACCTCAGATCCAGGTAAAGGGTGAAGATCTGCCGGACTGTCTCGGCTTCCTCCTCGTTCACCACCAGCCGCCCACCGCCGGGGTGGACGTCGTAGCCCAGGACCGGGAAACCGCCGGTCCATTTCCCCTTCTTGCGGGCCGCGGACATCTTGTCCCGGGTCCGGTCGGCGATCATCTCCCGTTCGAACTGGGCGAAGCTGAGCAGGACGTTCAGCATCAGCCGCCCGCTCGAGTCCGCGGTGTTGATCGGC
>JAHJTW010000181.1 GCA_018829565.1 bacterium
CGAGCAGGCCGACGCCCTGGCGGTGGAGGTGGACGCCCTGGACCCCGCTAAGGCGGCCGCAGCGGCGAGCCTGATGATGACCGCCGGCATGATGCCCCAGGGCCGGACCCTCGAGGACGTCCTGCCCGACAGCACGGTCGCCCGGATCCAGGAAGCCCTCGGCCCCCAGAAGGCCATGTGGTCCGTGTACAAGTCCCTCAAGCCCGCTTTCCTGGCCCTCATCCTGGCCTCCGGCGGCTACCAGGAAATGGGCCTGGACCCCCAGCTGGGTCTGGAGACCCACTTCCTGGGCAAGGCCCGCGGCGCCAAGGAGATCGTCGAACTGGAGTCCATCGAGCAGCAGATGGCCCTGTTCACCGGTCTCGACGACGCCATGGGGCTGGCCCTGCTGGACGACACCCTGGACCAGCTGGGGGACATGGAGGGGGTCCTGGAGGATCTGGTGGAGGCCTGGCAGGCCGGGGACGTGGCCCGGGTGGACGCCCTCATGGCCGATCAGGTGGGCGAGGACCCCGCCATGGTCGCCTTCTATCGCCGGCTGCTGGACGACCGCAACGTGAAGATGGCCGAGGCGGACACCGCACTGGTGGCCGGGGACAAGGACGTGTTCGTGCTGGTGGGGGCGGGCCACTTCGGCGGGGAGAAGGGGATCATCCGCCTGCTGGAGCAGGAAGGGTGGTCGGTCAGCCAGTTGCGGCAGTGACCGGATCCGCCCCGCGGCGGACGAAGGCCCGGCCCCTCCCCCTGCGGAAGGCGCCGGGCCTTCGATTCGTGTCCGCTTTCAGGGCTGCATCCCCTGGGTCCGCAGCCAGTCGTAGGCCATCTGGAAGATCTCGGTGCTGGTCCGCAAGCCGAGCTTCTTCTTGATGTGGGACCGGTGCACCTCGACCGTGCGCGGGCTGATGTTCATGGCTGCGGCGATCTGGGCGATCTCCAGGCCCTGGCCGGTCAGCTGGAAGAGCTCGAGCTCGCGGTTGCTCAGGGCGTCCACCGGATTGGCGCTCTGGGTCGGCTTGCCGGCGCCCAGCTGGTCGACGGCGCACTGGGTCATGTCCGGGCTCAGGTAGGTGCGGCCGCCCAGGACGCAGCGGATGGCTTCGAGGATCTTCTCCGTCCCCTCCTGCTTCATGATGTACCCCTTGGCGCCCGCCTTGAGGCAGCGGATCGCGTAGGTGTACTCGTCGTGCATGGAGACGGCCAGGGTCATGACCCCCGGGTGGCTCTGGGTGATCTCCCTGATGAGATTCAGTCCGTTGCTGTTCTTCAAGGAGATGTCCACAAGGACGAGATCGGGCTCCAGGACCCCGATCATCCGCAGGGCGGTCGCCTGGTCCTCGGCCTCGCCGCAGACGGCCAGGTCGGGTTCGAGCTGGATCAGGGCCTTGATCCCCGACCGGACCAGAGGATGGTCGTCGACGATCAATAGCTGGGTCGTCTGGTTTTCAGTGGCCACGGTCATCTACCTTTTCCCCCAATTTCAGCCGGGCATACAGGCAAAGCCGCCCTTCAGGCCGGCGAAGTCCAAAATCGTTATCGACTTCCGGATTCTAGCACGATCGGGACGCCAATTGCAAAATCCAAATTTACTCATGGGAGAATAAGGAAATCCGGAATCAGGACAGGCGGGGAAGGGTCGGGCGCAGGGCCGCCTCCAGAGCGGCGACGAGGTCGGGGATCTCCCGATCCCACCCGCCATCCCGCAGGGAACCCAGGAATTCGCGGTGGGGGCGGCCCTGCCGGTAATCCGGTTCGCGGGGAGGATGCAGGAGATAGCGCTCGATCAGATCCAGGTCCGGTTCGACCAGAAGGGTCGTGGAGTAGTAGAGGAGATTGCGGGTCCGGTAGATGCAGGAACCGCCGATCTTCCGGTCCCCGATGGCCAGATCGGAGACGCCGCGCTGCTCCACCCCGGAAACGCCGCAAGACCCCAGGCCGGCGATCATCCAGGCGCTGATGGCGGCGAACGAGCTGGTGATCGCCCCGATCCCGGGCACCGGCAGGACGGCCGAGACGATCACGTTGCCGGGGTCCAGGACCACGCTGCAACCGCCCCCCGGGCGCTGGAGCAGGGGGATCCCGTCGGCGGCGATGGCCTCCCGGACCAGTTCCAGGTCCTGCTTGCCGCCCTTGCCGATCACCACGGCGGGGGCGCCCCACCGGATGACCCGCAGACGCGGAAGGCCGTCCCGGCGGACGGCCTCCAGCAGATCGTCGTCCCGGTCGTAAGGCCGGGCGGGCAGGTCGACGGCCGGGCCGGCGGGGGCCAAGCCTACCGCACCTTGCGGGGCGGGTTGACGTGGACGGCCTCCCCGGCGGCGACCTCCGCGGCTTCCATGAGGGCCTCCGACAGGGTGGGGTGGGGGTGGATGGTCACCATCAGGTCCTCGAGGGTGGCGCCCATCTCGATGGCCAGGGTGCCCTCGGCGATGAGCTCGCTGGCCAGGGGGCCGACGATGCCCACGCCCAGGATCAGGTTGGTCCCGGGATCGGCGATGATCTTCACCAGGCCGTCTGTGCGCCCGAGGGTGCGGGCGCGGCCCAGGGCGCTCAGGGGGAACTTGCCCACCTTGACCTCGATGCCCTGCTCGGCGGCCTCCCGCTCGGTCAGACCGGTCCAGGCGATCTCCGGGTCGGTGAAGACCACCGCCGGGATGGCCCGGTTGTCGAAGGCGGCGGGGGTGTCCTCACCGCTCGCGGCGATCACCTCGGCGGCGACCTTGCCCTCGCGGCTGGCCTTGTGCGCCAGCATGGGCCCGGTGGCCACGTCGCCGATGGCGAAGATGTTCGGTTCGGCGGTCCGGCACTCCTGGTCCGTCAGGATGTGCCCCCGCTCGTCCACCTCGACCCCGGTCTTCTCCAGGCCGATGTCCTCGGAGTTGGGTCGGCGGCCGATGGCCACCAGGACCTGGTCGTAGCGCTTCTTCAGGACCTTGCCCTGGTGCTCGATCTCCACGTCGAATCCGTTGTCGGGCTTCCCGTCCGTCTCGGCGATGGACAGGACCTTCGACTCGGTCATGATCTCCTTCAGGTGGGTGCCGGCGTGCTTGAGCATGACCTCGACGAGGTCCTCGTCCGCGCCCATGAGCAGGCGGGGGAAGAACTCGACCACCGAGACCTCGGCGCCCAGGCCCTGGTAGACCAGGCCCATCTCCAGCCCGATGTAGCCGCCGCCGACCACGAGCAGGCTCTTCGGAACCCGGGGCAGCTTCAGGGCGTCGGCGCTCGACCAGACGGACGAGACGATGCCCTCGGGCAGGCGGTTCAGGCTCGACCCTGTGGCGATGATCGCCTGTTCGAAGTCGACCCCGCTCACCTCGCCCCCCTCGATGTCGATGCCCGTGGGCGAGGTGAACCGGGCGTGGCCCCGGATCACCTGCACCCCGCGGCGCTTCAGGAGGCTCGCGACGCCCGCGGACAGGCCGGCCACGATCTCCTCGGTCCAGCCCCGCAGCTTGAACAGGTCGACCCCGATGTCCGACACCCCGAGCCCGAAGTTGCGGGCCTCCATGGCGGTCTGCTTCACGTCCACGGCGTGGATCAGGGTCTTGGACGGGATGCAGCCCTCGAGCAGGCAGGTCCCGCCCGGACGCTCGCGCTTCTCGATGAGCACCACATCCTTGCCGAGGTCGGCCAGGCGCAGGGCGGCGACGTAGCCGCCGGGACCGCTGCCGATCACGACGACCTGGGTTTCTTCACGCAGACTTCCCATCACCATGGCGGATCTCCTTCTGGCCGGCTCAGGTCTCGAGCAGCAGCAGGTTCGGGTCCGAGAGCTGGCGGACGAGTTCGGCCACGAACCGGGCCGCATCCGCCCCGTCGGCGATGCGGTGGTCGAAAGCCAGCGTCAGGGGCAGGATCTTGCGGATGACGATCTCGCCGTCGCGCACCACGGGCTTGTCCTGGACCTTGCCCATGGCCAGGATGGCGACCTCGGGATTGTTGATGGTCGGCATCAGCGCCGTCCCCCCCAAGGGGCCGATGTTCGTGATGGTGAAGGTGCCGCCGCGCATCTCCTCGGCGGGCAGCTTGCCGTCGCGGGCGCGCACGGCCTTGTCGTACACCTCGTCGCTGATCTCCACGATGCTCTTCGTGTCGGTGCCCTTGACCACCGGGACGACCAGCCCGCGGCCGGTGTCCGCGGCGAATCCGACGTTGTAGTACTTCTTGTAGATGATCTCCTCGCGGAAGGGATCGAGGCTCGCGTTGAACGCCGGGGCGGCGCGCAGGCCGGCGGTCACGGCCTTGATCACGAAGGCCAGAAGGGTCAGGTTCCCGCCGCTGCGGCCCGCCCTGCGCTCCTTCTCCCGCTTGCGGAAGATCTCCAGGTCGGTCACGTCGGCGTCGTCCATGTGCGCCACGTGGGGGATCAGGGCCATGGACGTGACCATCTTGCGGGCGACCTTGCGGCGGATCGAACGCAGGGCCTCGACCTCGACGGGTCCGTCGTGACTGAAGTCCGGCAGCGGTTCGAGCTCCAGGAAGGGTATGGTGGCCGAGGCGTGGGCCGCGAACTCGGCGAAGGCCGCGTCGTCCCGGACGGTCCGGGCGGGAAGATGTTCGACCTGGGCGGCGGATGCCGCCGGGGCTGAAGCGGACGCGGCGGCGGGACGTCCGGCGCCCTGCTCCGCGAACCGGTGGACGTCCTCGGGGGTCACGCGGCCGCCGGGCCCGGTGGGGGTCACCAGGTTGATGTCGATCCGGAGCTCGCGGGCCAGGCGCCGGGTGGCGGGGGCGGCGGGTACGGGCCGGCGCACGCCGGGCTGGGCCGCGGGGGCCACGGCCTCGGGCACGGGAACCGTTTCGGGCGCGTCGGGCTCGGCGAAGGTCTTCCCGGCGGCGGCGTCCTCGTCCGCGGCCGCGCCGCTGCCGTCGTCGATGACGACGACGACGTCGCCCACGTTGATGATGTCCCCGACCTTGCCCTTCAGGGAGGCGATGGTGCCGCCCCGGGGCGAGGGGATGGTGACGGCGGCCTTGTCGGTCTCGACGTCCAGCAGGGGTTCGTCCTCCACGACCGGGCCGCCCGGCTCGACGTGCCACTTGAGAATCTCGCCCTCGGCGATGCCCTCGCCCAGGTCCGGGAGCTTGAATTCGAACACGGCGTCCTCCGTGTGGTTGGCGGGCCGGGCCGCTGCGGTCAGAAATCCAGGGTCTCGGTGATCCCCCTGGCCACCCGGGCGGCGCTGGGGATGTAGTTCTTCTCGCGTCCGAAGTAGGGCGTCACCACATCATAGCCGGTCAGGCGCTTGATGGGGGCCTCGAGATACAGGAAGGCCTTGTCGTTGATCTGGGCGGTGATCTCCGAGGAGACGCCGAAGCTGCGCGGAGCTTCCTGGACGATCACGCAACGCCCGGTCTTGCGCACCGAGGCGGCGACGGTGCCGGCGTCCATCGGAGCGATGGTCAGCAGGTCGATGATCTCGATGCTGGCGCCCCGTGCCTGCTCGATCTCCGCCGCGGCCTTCAGGGCGGGCCTCATCATGGCGCCCCAGGACACGAGGGTCAGGTCGGTCCCCTCCTGGACGATCTGGGCCTTGCCGATGGGCAGGGTCTCCTCCTGGTCGGGCACGTCCTCGCGGAAGGCCCGGTAGGAATGCTTCGGCTCCATGAACACCACCGGATCGGGGTCGCGGATCGCGGCCAGCAGCAAGGCGCGGGCGTTCCGGGGGCCGCTGGGGATGACCACCTTGGCCCCGGGCAGATGGGCGTACGTGGCTTCACGGCTCTCGCTGTGGTGTTCGAGGGCGCGGACGCCGCCGCCGTAGGGCATCCGGATCACCATGGGCAGGTTCAGCTGGCCCTGGGTGCGGGAGCGCAGGCGGGTGGCGTGGGCCTCGAACTGGCCCATCATCAGGTAGCTGAAGCCCGAGAACTGCATCTCGCAGACGGGGCGCAGGCCGGCCAGGGCCATGCCGATGCTGCTGCCGATGATCCCGCTCTCGGCCAGGGGGGTGTCGACCACGCGCAGGTCCCCGAACCTGTCGAGCAGGCCGTCGGTGACCCGGAAGACGCCGCCGTCCACCGCGACGTCCTGGCCCAGGACGAGCACCGTGGGGTCCTTCTCCATCTCCTGCCTGAGGGCCAGATTGATGGCCTGCACCATGTTCAGCTTAGCCATGGTCGGCCTCCTTCCGGACGTTCTCCAGGAAGTCCTCGTGCTGTTCCCGGATGCCGTCGTGGCCGGTGCCGTAAACGTGGCGGAAGGGCTCGTCCACGGCCCACTCCCGGGGCTTCTCGAAGTCCTTGACCGCCTCCTCGACCTTCCCCTTCACCTCGGCCAGCAGGGCCTCCTCCTTGCCGTCGTCCCACAGACCCTTGGCTTCAAGGTACTTGCGGGTGCGCAGCAGGGGTTCCTTGGCCCAGGCGCACCGCTCGTCCTCTTCGCTGCGGTACTTCTTGGGGTCATCGGCGGTGGTGTGCATCATCAGGCGGTAGGTGACCGCCTCGATGAGGGAGGGGCCCTCGCCGGCGCGGGCCCGGTCGATGGCCTCCCTGGCCGCCGTCCAGACCGCCAGAGGGTCGTTGCCGTCCACCTGGATCACCGGCATGCCGTAGGCGAGGCCCTTCTGGGCCAGGGTCTCGCTGGCGGTCTGGGTCCCGCGGGGGATGGAGATTGCCCACTGGTTGTTCTGGACGATGGTGACCATGGGGGCCTTCCAGACGGCGGCGAAGTTGAGCCCCTCGTGGAAGCTGCCCTCGCTGGTGCCCCCGTCGCCGATGAAGGCGACGGCGACCTCGCCGGTCCCCTTGTACCTGGCGGCGTAGGCGAGGCCGGCGGCGTGCTCGATCTGGCACCCGATCACCACGCTGGTCGGCAGGATCCGCAGATCCTTGTCGGGCAGGACGTTCCCTTCCTCCCAGCCGTTGTAGTAGTGCAGGGTGCTGGTCAGGGGTTCGCCCCGCACCAGCCGCCCGCCCAGTTCACGGAACGCTCCGGCGAACCAGTCCCCCTTCTCCATCAACATGGCCACCGGGACGGAGACGGCCTCCTGGCCGGTGTTGGGGGGGAAGGTGCCCAGGCGGCCCTGACGTTGCAGCTTGAGCATGCGCTCGTCCAGTTCCCGGGCCAGGCGCATCCAGCGGTACATCTCGACCAGGGTCTCGGCGGGAATGTCGGGCTCGAGCTTGGGGTCGACCTTCCCGTTCTCGTCCAGGATCTGGAGGAAGGGGACGGTGAACTTGGCGATCTGTTTCCTGGGCATTCCTCGATTCCTTCGGTTCGGAGCGGGACCTCGGGTCCGGTCGATCCAGGGGATGTCCGGGCCGGCGGGTTGAGGGTTGGAGTGGGTTAACCCGGATGATGCAGCGGACTTGCAGGCTGAATGACCCGGGTCGAGGGTGGTGGACCCCAAAAAAAAGCCGGATGGAAGCATCCAGTCCCTGACATGATAGCAGGAGCTTCAGGATTCGCAAATCCTGCAATTGCAAGTGGCTTTTGGGCCGGTGGCTATACTATCTTGTAGGGGTGAAAGAGAGTTCCGGCGCCGCCGGACGATTGCCTCAGCCAGATCGGAGGATCGCCATGCTCAGCCCCAAGCTTCTGCAGGCCCTGAACAAGCAGATCAACGAGGAGTACTATTCCAGCTACCTCTACCAGGCCATGGTCGCCTACATGGAGGACCTGAACCTCGACGGTTGCGCCCACTGGATGAAGATGCAGGCCGAGGAGGAGCACCAGCACGCCCTGAAGATCTTCAACTACGTCATCGAGCGCGGGGGACGGGTGCAGCTCCTGGAGGTCAAGGCTCCGCCGATGGAGTGGGATTCCCCCCTGGCCGCCTTCGAGGCCGCCCTGGGCCACGAGAAGATCATGACGAAGAGCATCTCCGCCCTGGCCGACCTGGCCCAGGACGAGAAGGACCACGCCACCAACAACCTGATGCAGTGGTACGTGACCGAGCAGGTCGAGGAAGAGGCCAACGTGGACGACATCGTCAAGAAGCTGAAGCTTGTCGGCGATAGCGGTCCCGGCCTGTTCATGATCGACCGGGAACTCAAGAGCCGTCCCGCTCCGAATCCGGTCGCGGACGCGGGCGCCTGATCCGGTCGCCCTGAGGATCCGAAACGGTCTCCGCCGGGTGGGGACCGTTTTTTCTTGTGAAGTCCCGGGTAACCGGAACCCTGGATCGATTCCATCATTTAAACTAGAATACGCGGGGACTGTAACGTGCATCACCCTTGTACGGCGGGATTTCCGATTCCATGACCCTTCGCCTCCTCCTGCTGGCTCCGTTCCTGACCTTCACCCTGGCCGGTTGCCGGGATGAGGCCGTCACCCCCGGGACCGCTTCGATTCCACCGCCACGGACGGAACTGTTCGAGGCCGGGGAGATCGTCGCGGCCACCACCATCCCCGTCAACTCGCCCCCCTCCTGGGGCGGGGGGCAGCGGATCCTGCGGATGATCCCCGAAGGGACCATCGTCTCTCCCGGCGACACCCTCCTGGTCTTCGACGATTCCCGCATGCGAACCTACATCGACCGGACGGCGGGGGACCTGGCGGCCCAGGTCCTGAAGACCGGCAGCCTCGAGGCCTCGCATGAGAGCAACCTCCAGTCGTCGGCCGGGGCGGTCGCCAAGGCGCGCCTTGCGCACGAGATGGCCCGGCTGGACCTGCACAACCAGCGGTTCGAGGCTCTCGTCGTCCAGGAACGGGCCCGGCTGTCCATGGCCCAGGCGGTGATCGACCTGGCCCAGGCCCGGCGCGACAGCACGGCGCAGGCCCACCTGGACAGCCTGAACCTGGCCGGATCCCGGCTGCAGGAAGACCGGTTGCGGGCACGGATGCAGCGCTACCGGAGCTTTGCCGACGCCCTGGTGGTCGTCTCGGACTGGCCGGGCATGGTGGTCTACCACCGCGAGCGCACCGAGGAGGGCGTGAAGGTCCTCAGGGTGGGGGACGAGGTCTCGGGCCAGGTCCACGTCCTGGACGTCACCGACACCTCGGTCCTGAAGGTGCGCTTCACTGTCCACGAACTCGACCGCTGGCGGCTCGCTCCCGGGCAAGAGGCCCAGGTGGTGCTGGACGCCTATCCCGACCTGCCTTTCGCCGCCACCCTGGAAGAGGTCCAGAGGATGCCCCTGGCGGCCGAGGAGGGCAGCCTGACCCGCCGGTTCGCCGTGCTGGCGGTCCTCCACGAACCGACCCCCGAAGTCAGGCCCGGGATGTCGGCCCGGGTCGCCATCCGGATAGGAGAATCGCGTGAGCATCAATAGGCCGGTCGCAGGGGTCGTCGCGGTGGCGGTGGTCCTGGTCCTGCTGGGGGTCTGGGGCTTCGGCGGGCAGGAGTCGGCGGCGCCCCTCGGCTGCATCGCGGTCCGGGACAGCTTCCTGGTGGCCACGGTCACCCGGGGCGAGGTCGACGCCGTCAACAGCGTGCCCGTCCCCGCTCCCCAGGGCTGGAACAACAAGGTCACCGAGCTGATCCCCGAGGGGACGAGCGTCTCGCCCGGGGACGTGCTGGCCCGTTTCGACACGGACCAGCAGAGCCAGCGGGTGGAGGAGGAGCGTTCGGCCTTCGAGCAGGCCCAGGCCGAGCTGGAGAACCAGAGGGCGAGCAACGCCAAGACCCTCGCCCAGAAGGAAGCCGCACTTCAGCGCATGGAACTGGCCCTCGAGCGCGCCGCCTTGCAGGGCGAGGCCATGAAGTTCGAGTCCGAATCCCGACGCCGCCAGCAGGAGCTGGAGCGCCGGCGCGCCGAACTCGACCTGGAGGAGGCCCGCAAGGACCTGGCCGCCCAGCGCGAGATCGGCAAGGCGTCGGAGGCGGAGAAGGAGGCCCGGCTGCGCAAGGCGAAGATCGACCTCGAACGGGCCGAGGATGCCCTGGCCTCGCTGACGGTGACCGCGCCGGACAGCGGGCTGGTCGTCCACCAGAAGATCTGGGCGAGCGGCGAGCGGCGCAAGATCCGCGTCGGAGACCAGGTCTGGAACGGGCAATCCATCATGGAACTGCCGGACCTGTCCGCCTTCAGGGTCGACACCTGGGTCAACGAGGTCGACGTCCACCAGCTGGAGAAGGACCAGGACGTGGAGGTCACCATCGAGGCGCTGGAGAACCGCCGGCTGGCCGGCAAGGTGACCCGCATCGCCCCCCTGGCCCGGCAGGAGGGGGAGAAGAAACTGAAGGTGTTCGACGTCGAGGTGA
>JAHJTW010000182.1 GCA_018829565.1 bacterium
CGGGCAGCCGAATTTTTCGCCGACGGGTTCAATTGCGCCCAGTCCGTCCTGGCGGCTTTCGGTCCGGACTGCGGTCTGGACCGGGATTCATGCCTGCGGGTGGCCGCTCCGTTCGGGGGAGGGGTATCCCGCACCGACGGCATGTGCGGCGCCGCGACGGGGGCCGTTCTCGCCCTGGGACTGGTCCTGGGCCACTGCGACGCTGACGACGAGGCGGGCCAGGACCGCATCCGCGAGATGACGCGCAGTTTCCTGGCGCGGTTCGCCGCGCGCCTGGGCAGCACGAGGTGCACCGATATCCTGGGCTACGACCTCTCCCGGCCCGGTGTGGCCGAGAAGGTCAAGGCCGAGGGACTGTCCCTGGAGCCCTGCCCGGCCGCCGTGAAGACGGCCGCGGAACTCCTGGTGGAAATGCTCGATGACGGCCGCACGGGGCCGTGAAGGGGAGCCGACGATGACGAAGATGGTCCAGAACGCCGCCGGACGCATGGTGCCCGCCGAGATCAACGGCCGGGCCGCCGTCCCCTTCCAGGGAGTCGGCGGGTACCGGCCGACCGGGCGCAAGGCCGCGCCGCCCATCCGCACCTGCAGCGACTATCCCTTCGACGGTGACAAGACCACCGCCACCATCAAGGAGGCGCTGGAGAAGGCGGGCCTGCGCGACGGCATGACCATCTCCACCCACCACCACCTGCGCAACGGCGACTTCGTGGCCAACGCCGTGTTCGCGGCCGCCGCCGAACTGGGCGTCAAGGACCTGCGCTGGTTCCCCAGCGCGAGCTTCCCGGTCCACGAGCCCCAGATCGCGCTGCTCGAGAGCGGAGTGCTCCATCACATCGAGGGCTCGATGAACGGCCCCCTGGGGGACTACTGCACCAGGGGCAAGATGCGGGGCATGGCCGTCCTGCGCAGCCACGGCGGCCGCTACCAGGCCATCCAGGACGGCGAGGTGCACATCGACGTCGCCGTGATCGCCGCTCCCACCGCCGACCCCTTCGGGAACGCCACGGGCGACCGCGGGCCCACCGCCTGCGGCCTGCTGGGCTTCGCCCTGGGGGACAGCCAGTACGCCGACCACGTCATCGTCGTCACGGACAACCTGGTGCCGTTCCCGTGCATCCCCTGGCAGATCCAGGGGAACCACGTGGACCAGATCGTGGTCATGGATTCGATCGGGGATGCGAGCAAGATCGTCTCGGGCACCACGCAGATCACCAAGTCGCCCGACCGCCTGCTCATCGCCGAGCTGACCGCCCGCTTCTGCGACGAGGCGGGCATCGTCCAGGACGGATTCAGCTTCCAGGCCGGCGCCGGCGGCACGGCTCTCAGCTTCGCCCTCTTCCTGCGGGACATGATGCGCGAGCGGAGGATCAAGGCCCGCTTCGTGCGCGGTGGTTCGACCCAGTACCTGGTGGACATGCTGGAAGAGGGGCTCACCGACTACATCCTCGACGGCCAGACCTTCGACCTCGAGGGCGTGCGGTCCATGCGGGAGAATCCCGGCCACGTGAACACCTCGCCGTTCACCAGCTACAACTGGCACGGCAAGGGCAACTTCGCCAGCATGCTGGACGCGGTGGTCCTGGGCGCCACCGAGGTCGACGTGGACTTCAACGCCAACGTGGTGACCCACTCCGACGGCCGCCTGCTGCACGGCATCGGCGGCTGGCAGAACTGCCTGTTCAGCAAGTGCACCATCCTGCCCATCCCCAGCTTCCGCGACCGCATTCCCGTGCTGGTCGACAAGGTGACCACCCTGTGCGGGCCCGGGGAGCTCATCGACGTGATCGTGACCGAGCGCGGCATCGCCATCAATCCCCTGCGGCGCGATCTCCTGGAGAAGCTGCAGGGCTCGAGCCTGCCCATCCGCCCGATCCGGGAGATCAAGGCCGAGGTGGAGGAGATCGTCGGCGGGCCGCCGGCGCCCCCGGAGTTCGGCGAGAAGGTCGTGGCGGCCATCAAGTGGGTGGATGGGACGGTGATCGACTCCGTGCGGCAGGTCGGCAGCTGATCTCAACCTCCGTGTCGCTCAGCGCAAGGCCCGGCCCCGAGGGGTCGGGCCTTGCTGGTCGCTCCGCTCCCACTCGCTCGGAGAGGGGATGGCGTCAGCACCCCTCCCTTCGCCCGATCGATCACCGGCCCATCGATGGTGGGGCCTTGCTGGTCGTGATTGAATTGAGGTTGACCTCGGTACCCGGGCGCTCTCATTCTTGCCGGGAAAAAGGAACCTTCATGAATCGCCGAAAGGGAAGGACCCCTTGATGCGAACCCGGTTCGGGCCTCTGCTCTTCCTCGTCGTCTGCACGCTCGGTGCGGGCTTTCTCGGCTCCCTCTTTCCTCCTGGCGAATGGTACGCCGCCCTGGCCAAGCCCGCCTGGAATCCGCCCGGCTGGGTGTTCGGGCCGGTGTGGGCGGCCCTGTACGTGATGATGGCCATCGCCGCCTGGCTGGTCTGGAGCCGAGGCGGCTTCACCGCGGCCCGGGGCGCCATGGGGCTCTACCTGTTCCAGTTGATCCTGAACGCCCTGTGGTCGTTCCTGTTCTTCGGCCTCCAGCGGCCCGACCTGGCCTTCGTGGACGTGGTCCTGCTGTGGCTGGCCATCCTGGCGACGCTGATCGTTTTTGCGAGGATCAGGGGTGCGGCGGGAATGCTTTTGATTCCTTACCTGGCCTGGGTCGGATTCGCCGTCGTCCTGCACCTTGCGATCTGGCGGCTGAACGCGTGATGGACGGGCCGGGACGCATCGCCTTCGTGACCTACTGCGCGGCAGCCAAGCGCCCGGACCCGGGGTTGTTGCCTGCGGCCGAACGCTACCTGAGCGACCGCATCTCCCGGGTGGGGAGTGCGGCGGCCGTTCTGGGCTATCCGTTCTTCATTCTCTCGGGGAAGTTCGGACTGCTCGCTCCTCTCGATCCCATCCCCGATTACGATCACCTGTTGACCGGAGGCGAGGTCCAGGACCACGCCCGGCGTGTCGCCGACAGGATCATCGAGCTGGGACTGGCCACGGTGCTGTTCTTTTCCCGGCCCCTGGACGTGGACCCGGGCGCAGGGCCCTACCGCCGGGCCGCGGCCGAGGCCTGCCGGCTGGCGGGGGTGGAATTCAAGCTGGTGGAGTGGAACGGTTCGTCCAGTTGACGGACCGGGGAGGTGGTGCTCATGCTGGAGAAGGCAAGGAAACGGGCTTTCCTGCTCATCGGGGTCAGCCTTTTCCTGGAGCGCCGGGAGAGCGGGAAGAAGGATCAGGACTGATCCACCACCACCCTCCCCGGATCGATCCCCAGATGGACGGCCAGATCTCCCGCCTCCCGCTCCACTTCCTTCAGGTGGAGCCGCACCTTCCAGCTGCCAAGAGGCCGGATCTCCACGGCCAGGCTTCGGCCTCGCTGCCGGTGGGACCAGGTGGCGACGACCCGCCCGCGATCCAGCACCACCGGTGAAACCTGGGCGGCCTTGCCCCAGACCAGGGGGCGCTCGTCGGCGCCGGGCACGGTCCAGCTCTTGTCGGCGTGGCCCATCAACAGTCCGTCCCACATGGGCAGCAGGCGCACCGGCCAGGCGGATTTGCCGCGCGGAACCGGCGCCGCCAGGTCTTCCCGGTCGCAGGCCAGGACCACCAGTTCCTTCCGGCCGCCGCAGTCCACTCCGGTCAATTCCCCCTGATCATCGAGCCGCCCGAGCCAGGCCCGAGCCGAGGTCACCCTGGCCCCGAAGAAGTGGGCCACGTCCGCGGGCGAGGCGGGCGCGAAGGCACGAAGGTAAGCCCTCACCAGAATCTGGGCGGCCTCCTCGGGGCCGGGCAAGGGTTCGGGCCAGTCCAGGTCGGCGAACCACATCCGGCGGAGGGCGTACGTCTGCTCCGAGCCCATCTTGTGGGCCACGCAGGCCAGGCCCTCCTGGTTCAATCGCCACAGCAAGCGGCCGGCGGCGAACCGGCGGCGGGCGGTTTCGTCGCCGATCCTGGGATCGAGTTCGACGAGGTAGGAATCCGGGATCATGTCCATGAAATCGGACCGGGCCAGCGGTCGGGCGGCCGTCGCCAGGGCTTTCGCAGCGCGCGCGACCAGCCGGTCGGGCGGCATGCCCCCCCGCCGGCCTCCCGCTTCGAGGAGAGGCCGGGCGGCCACCATGGGAACCCAGTGGGCCGCGGGATCGAAGATGTGGATGGTGTCGCGCTGCCCCCAGGTCCGCACCAGGGAGCGGGGCTCGGCGAGGATGGCGTCGGCCAGTGCGCTCGCACCGGGCCGACCTGCGGTCCGCAAGCTCAGTCCCCAGAGGGAGGGATTCAGCTGCTGGGACTGGACGCCGACCGCGGCCCTGGCGGCGGCCACGGCATCGACCGCCCCGGGCCCGGCCAGATGCTGTCTGCAGGAGCGGAAGAACAGGGCCTGCTCTTCGCTGATCGTCAGGTTGCAGAGCGGGTTCATCATCCGGGCATAGTTCCTGTGATCACCGGTGGGGTCAACATCGGGGTCGGAACCGGGCCGGGAAATTTTCCAAAGGGCTATCCTGTTGTGATAGGGTGGCAGGGATCTGTCCTCCCATAAGATAGGAATTTTATGGGATTTAAAGAGCCTGGCGCTCGAATCGAGGAGGTTGCCATGGCCAAGATGAAGGATGGTTGCGTCAAACCCGCCGGGGGACCGATCATTCCCGCCGCGGAGGCGCAAGCCCCCACCGGATCGGTCCAGAAGGAGGTCGCGCCCATGCTCGCCAAGGTCGGAAAAGAAGCCATCGACTTCGAGGCCACGGCCTACGTCGAGGGAAAGGGCTTCGTGCCCGTGAAGCTGTCGGACCACAAGGGGAGGTGGATCGTCCTCTGCTTCTATCCGGGCGACTTCACCTTCGTCTGACCCACCGAACTGGCGGCGGTCGCCGCCATGAACAAGGAATTCAAGAAGCTGGGCGTGATCGTGCTGTCCATGAGCACCGACAGCCGGTTCGTCCACAAGATCTGGCAGGAAGAGGAGCTCTCGAAGATGGTCGAGGGCGGGGTGCCGTTCCCCATGCTCTCGGACGCCGGCGGCAAGATCGGCAGCATCTACGGGGTCTACGACGAGGCCGCGGGAGTGGACATCCGCGGGCGGTTCATCATCGATCCGGACTTCGTGATCCGGGCGATGGAGGTCCTGACGCCCGAGGTCGGCCGCAATCCGCACGAACTCGTCCGGCAGATCAAGGCCTTCCAGCACGTGGTCGCCACCGGAGAGGTGACCCCGTCGGGCTGGGAGCCCGGCGGCGTGACGTTGAACCCGGGTCCCGATCTGGTGGGCAAGGTCTGGGAGGTCTGGAAACCCTGATTCTCCGCAATGAACCGTGGACAGCTCGGCCGAATTTGGCCCAGGATGTCCCCGGGAAGGCTTTTTCGAACCACAGCGGGCCGTTCCCCCCGGAGCGGCCCGCGTTGCGAAGGAAAGCGAGGTCGGAAGTGCCGCGACTCATCCAGGGGCCCACGGTCATTCCCGCAGCGGGAACCAAGCCGAAAATCATAGAGGAATATGTCGGCAGGGTGAACAGCGGGGATACCCAGGTCAGCGTGGCGCGCATGGTCGCTCCCGCCGGCTGGGAGGAACCCGGCCAGCGGCCCGGGTTCGAGGAGATCACCGTCGTCTTGAAGGGGCTGCTGCGCGTCGAGTACGAGGACGGCCACCTGGACGTCCTCCCCGGCCAGGCCGTCGTGGCCGAACCCGGAGAGTGGGTGCGGTACAGCTGCCCCGAACCGGGAGGCGCCGAGTACGTCGCCGTCTGCCTGCCGGCGTTCTCCCCGAAAAACGTCCACAGGGATGCCGAGTGGTGAACCGGATCACCGCGCTCCCGGCCTGGCTCGGAGTGCTCGTGTTCATCGCCTGGTGTCTGCACCCGGTCCTGGGGGACTGGTCCGGGTCGGTTCTCGGACCTTTCGGCGGCATCGACCCCATGCTGCAGCTGGGCATCCTCCAGTGGTCGTGCCTGCACTGGCACCAGCCGGCCGTCTGGTTCGACCTGCCCATCTTCCATCCCCTCCCGGGCATGCTGGGCTGCATGGATCCCTTGCTGGGCCAGGCCTGGCTGGTCTGGCCGGCCCACCTGCTGTTTTCCCCCACCGCCGCCTCCCAGTACAACCTGGCCATGGCCGGCAGTCTCCTGCTCGCGGCCCTGGGGATGGCGTCCGTCTGGATCGCCACCGGAGGCGGGCGCAGCTCGGCGGGGTTCGCCGCGCTCGCCCTCATCGGCGCGCCCTACACCATCTCGCAGCTGGGCCACCTCAACCAGCTGCCCCCGCCGTTCGTCCTGTTCTGCCTGGCTGCGGCGATCATGGCCCTGCGACGGCAGGATGCCCGGCGGCGCTCGTGGCCCTGGTGGTCGGGCGTGGGGGCCGGCCTGGTCCTGCAGGCGGCCTGGGGCTGGTACGGGCTGGCCTACGCGCTGGTGGGCGTGGCGACCATCAAGGTCGTCCGGCTGGTGCAGGGACTGCGCCGGGGCGACGGCCTGCCCGGAACGGTCCTGGCCACCGCCAAGGCCGCCTGGGCGCCGGCCCTGGCGACGGCGGGCCTGGTCCTGCTGCTGGCCCAGCCCCAGCTGCGCCTGGCCGACCGCTATCCAGGGTTCACGCGGACCGCCGACGAGGTCCGCTCGGGTAGCGCGGACGTTCAGCATCTGCTGAACCGGGGGGCCTACCGCAGCGGTCCGGCCGACTGGCTGGGACGCGGAACCCGCGGAGCCGAACGTTACGACGGCAGGCACCGCCAGACCCTCAACCCCGGCTGGGTGGCCCTGGCCCTGGCCGCCTACGGGTGGCGGCGTCGGCGGGATCTCGACGGGGACCGGCGCGCCTGGGGCGCCGCCCTGCTGGTCATGGGGGCCGTGGGGATGATATTGGCCTTCGGGGATTCGGTGGGCCTGCCGGGCACGGACCGCCGGCTGCCGCTGCCCCTGGAATGGCTCAGGGCGGCGGTCACGCCGTTCAAGGCCTTCCGGGGCGCCTGGCGTTTCTCCTGGCTCTTCACCATCGCCGTGGCCTGGTGGGCTGCGGTGGGCCTGGATCTCCTGGCCGCTCGTCCGGGTCGCCGCAGGCTGGGGGTTCTCGGCGCGGTGGTCCTGCTGACCCTGGTCTCCCTGCCTGCGGGGGTGCCTGCGGTCAAGGTCCCGCTGGCGGGTCGTCCGGAGCCGGGGCCCGCCCGGGGGCCGGTCCTGACCCTGCCCGCTCCCGTGAACGAGTACGCCGAGGACCGGACCGAGGCCCTGTGGATCGCCCGCGCCATCGAGCTGGGGGCTCCGGTCACCGGCGGGGCGACGGGCTGGGTGCCGCCGGAGATCGTGGCCTTCCGCGAGCGACTGGCCGCCTGCGAGCAGGGTCGCGAGGATGCCGGGGAATTCCTGGCGGGCATGCGCCGGCAGGGCTACCTGTGGGTGGAACTGGCTTTGCGGGAAAACGACGGGGTCCGTGTGGATTTCTGGCGGCGGGCGGTGGACGCTGCGGGCGCCGAACCGGTGGACAGAGATGCCGTTCAGGGTTATGAAATGTATCGGTTCGGGAAAGATCAGGGGGCGGACGCATCCGCCCCCTGATCGCTGCAGGACTATTCGCAGGCCCGGATGGTGAGCACGGGACAGGCGGCCCGGCGGACCACGCGCTGGGCCACCGAGCCGAAGATCACGTTGGCGATGCCGGTGCGGCCGTGGGTGGCGATGAAGATCGCGTCGACCTTCTCCTCTGCCGCCAGGGCCAGGATCTCGTCGGCGGGCTTGCCGATGCGCACGACCAGCTTGGGAACGATCCCGTCGCTGAAAATCGCGTCGCTGACCTGGCCGAGATTGTCCCTCGCGTCCTCGACCACGTGCTTCTCGTATTCGGTGACGTCGAAGGTCGCCTCCGAGGCCTGAATCCGCGGGGTGGGCAGGTGGGGGATGGGCTTGTGGACGTTGACGACGATGATCTCCGAGCCGAACCTTTCGGCCATCTCGTTGCCCATCTTCAGCCCGCACAGGGACGGGTCGCTGAAATCCGTGGGGCAGAGGATCTTCTTGAACGGAAACATGAACCACCTCCGGCGGCGGGTGATCACCAGCGATCGTCCCCGGCCCAATATAGCACAGGGGTTGCGATAGATCATGGCCTTCTATTCGGATTTCGCGGGGCACTACGACCGCATCTTCCCCTTCCGTCAGGGCACCTTCGACTTCCTGGACCGCTGGCTGCCCCCCGAGGGACGCATCCTCGACATCGGCTGCGGAACGGGCGGCTACTGCGCGGCCCTCGACCGCACGGGCCGCCGCTGCCTGGGCATCGACCTGGATCCGGGCATGATCGCCGAGGCGGAACGCCGCCATCCCGACGGACGGTTCCAGATCCTGGGGATGGACGAGATCGGCCTGCTCAGCCGCAGCACCTATGCGGGGATCATCTGCATCGGGAACGTCCTGCCGCATCTTCAGGCGGAGCATCTGGCGCCGTTCCTGCTCAACATCAGGGATCTGCTGGTTCCCGGCGGCGTGTGGATCTTCCAGACGGTGAACTTCGATCCCATCCTGCGCTCGGGCGAGAGGTTCCACCGCTTTCCGGTGCTGAGGATCGAGGAGGGCGATCTGGCCTTCCACCGCTGGTACGAGGACGTCGAGCAGGACAGCCTCATCTTCCACACGCAGCTGACGGCGGCGGACAAGGTGGTCTTCCAGGGGGAGGTCGAACTGGCGCCGCGGATCAGCCTGGAGTACCTGATGGGCCACGAGGCCGCAGGATTCGGGAGACTCGGCCACTTCGCGGACTACCGGGAGAGCGATTTCGACCCCACCGTCCATTCGGGCAGCATCTTCGTCTGGCGCAGGGGTTGATCCGCCGGGGGAAATCGTGTACCATCATGGCATGACATCGACCGCAGGCATCGCTCTTTCCCGTACCTGGTGGTGGCGCAACCGCCGGACGGTGAGGTGCGCTTTGCGGTGACGCAGGATCGACCAAGCGCAAAGCCCCGCCGCCGGCTCCCATGAGCCGGCGGTTTTTTTTCGCCGAACC
>JAHJTW010000340.1 GCA_018829565.1 bacterium
CACTATCAGCGGCATCAACCGTGCCGGCGACTATTGGGCTTCCGGCTACATCCTGGCCTGGGGAATGGCTGACGGTTCGACCATTACCGACAACATCCTCAATGGCACGACCGAAGTTGGTGCCAATTACGGCATTTATGTTGCTGCTGCCGAAAACGTCGCCGTGTCCGGCAACACAATAGACCACATCCTGTGGGGGATCATCGCCGATGCCGATTTCGACGGCCTCAGCCTCGGTTCAAACAGCGTCATCAACATCCCGACGGAATTCAGTGGCTTTGTCGAAGGCACGGTTTCGGTTCCGTCGCCGCAAAACTATGCGGGCACGCATTTCGAGCTCTATGGTCAGGACAACGATCTGCCGATCAGCTTCTCGGCCAGTGACGACACGGACATTCTGGTTGGAACGGATTACGACGACACCCTGAGTGGCAATGGCGGCGACGACGAAATTCACGGCGGCGCCGGCGCCGATGCGATCAGCGGCGGCAGCGGCGACGACATGCTCGCCGGTGGCGACGGCAATGACGAACTGATCGGCGGCGCCGGCAACGATGACCTCTTCGGCGAAGGCGGCAACGACACGCTGATCGGCGGCGAAGGCAATGATGACATCGACGGTGGCGACGGCGTCGACCGCGTGATCATCGACGGCAACTGGCAGGATTTCGAGTACAACGAGGACGGCGAACTGGTCGACACCAACGGCCTTCTCGGTGCCGATACCTTCGTCAACGTCGAAGCGGTCCAGTTCAACGATGCCGTGGTCTTCGTGGTCGGCAATGGCGGCTACGACACTCTGCAGGACGCGATCGATGCGGCGGCGGCCGAACCGGCCGGCAAGCTCAAGGCCATCATCGTCGCACCGGGCGAACACAACGTGTCCGAGACGGGCGCTGCCAACATTTCCGGCCCCGCGCTCGAAAACCTCGTGATTTTCGGTCTCAATCTCGGCCAGAGCGGCGCTGAACGCGACCCGTCCGTTGGCGGTCTCGGCGAATCGACACTGCTCGGCGCGATCCAGGTCAATGCCGACGGGGTGCAGATCAATGGCCTGCGCTTCTACAATGGCGGCAACGTCGTCGGCCAGAACACGGCCCTGCATATCCAGGGCGACAATGTCAGAGTCGAGAATTCGACCTTCTATCGCGATGCCGGCTTCAGCAATTTCCGCGCCATCGTCACCGCGTACAACGACGCCGCCGGCCTTGTGGTCGACGACAACGCCTTCACTGGCTGGGCGACGGGCCTCTACATCAATCCGGGCGCCGACGCGACCGTTACCAACAACCTGTTCGACGGCAACAATGTTGCCCTGTCCAATGACGGGCCGGATGCGGCGCTCATCGACAACAACGAGTTCGCGAACAGCGCGGCCGAGCATATCGGCATGACCGCCTACAACGACCCGTCGACGGCTCCGGTCGGCGCAGGCAACACCTTCGACGCCTCGGCTCCGGAAGTCAGCATGTATGCCGGCGGCGGCGAGGGCCAGGTCCTCAACGGCTCAGTGCACGACGACGTCATCCACGGCTCGAATCTCGGCCAGGAAATGCATGGCGGCGAGGGTGATGACACCCTCAATGGCGGCGGTGGCGCCGACGAACTGTACGGTGATGCCGGCAACGACACGCTCAATGGCGGCGGAGGCGACGACATCCTCGATGGCGGCGACGACAATGACGTTCTCAATGGCGGTGGCGGCGACGACGTCCTGATCGCTACCGAGGGTGAGGACAGTGTCGATGGCGGCGAAGGCACCGACATCGCGGTGATCGCCGACAACAACGGCGCCCCGATCGACCTCGGCCTCTACGACTTCACCGGCTTCACGGTGGCCGGCGGTGTCGGCAGCGGCACCATTTCCGTCGATGGGCGCGTGGTAACCCTGTCCGGCGTCGAAGTGCTCGAGGTTTCGGATACCGGTTCCTCGACCTTCATCGTTGCCGATGGCATGTCGCTGCAGGCGGCGATCGACGCGGCATCCGACGGCGACACCATTCTCGTCCGTCCGGGCAGCTATACCGACATTGCCAACTACAACGCGGCCGACAACACCAATTCGGGCACCAACCCGCTCGGCCTGCTCATCAACAAGAGCCTGACCATCCGTGGCGTCGACGCCGATGGCGATGTCATCACCAACACGGCCGATATCGCCGCGACCTTCACTTCCGGCGTGCAGTCCAACTGGGGAACGAATTTCCTTGTGACGGCGCCCAACGTGACGATCAGCGGCCTCGCCTTCGAGGCGACGCATTCGGCTATCCAGGGCGTGAACAAGGGCTTCGAAATCTACGAGACCGGCTTCACGCTGGAGAACTCCATTGTCCGGCCCGATGCCGGCACGAGCTGGCTGGCCGGCCCGGTCTATTTCAGCGACGAAACGAGCGCCGATCCGGAGACTCATGTCTCGGTGATCACCTCCTACAAGATCGACGGCAACATCTTCATCGGTTCCGGCATCTACATCACCAACGGCACCGGCGCCGGCCATGATACCGGCCTCGACATGCAGGTGACGGACAATGTCTTCCTGTCGATGGGCCAGAAGATCGGCATCAGCGTCGTCGGCCAGCATGACGGCATTGCCTGGTACAACCTGCCGTCGGTCCTGCCGACTCTTGTGACCGGCAACGACTTCTCCGACGGCGTCGGCCGCTACATCTACCAGACCGATCAGGACCCGGCGCGGGTCACCATGGATCGGGCCTTTGTCGAAGCCTTCATCGCCAACAACACCATGGACATCTATGCCTATGGTCTGACCCCGGACGGCGAACTTCGCGTCGCGCCCCAGATATGGTCTGGCCAGAGCATCACCTATGCCGAGATCGAAGACGTGCCGAGCGGCGTCATCGCCCTGCCGGGCGACACCATTGTCGTCCACACCGATGGCCGCACCGTCACCGATACGATCAGCGTCGACGATGTCATTCTCGACATCACGGCTGGTTCGCATGTCGAGATCACGCTCGGCGCCGGCGTCAGCGACATCACGCTGGCCGGTCCGGGCACTGGCGACGTCACCGGCAACGCGCTCGACAACGAGATCACCGGCAATGCCAGCGTCAACAGCCTCGCCGGTGGCGACGGCGACGACACGCTGACCGGCGGCGCCGGCGGCGATGCCCTCGACGGCGGCGCCGGCGAGGACACGGCGGTGTTCGCCGATACGGCCACCGCGCCGGTCTGGAACGTCGACCATTGGCAGGTCACCGACGGCGCCGACACCGATACCCTCGCGGGTGTCGAAAAGGTCGAGATCGACGATCAGATCTATATTCTGGTCGATCAGTCCGGCACGGGTGGCTTCACCACCCTGCAGGCCGCGATCGAGGCCGCTAGCGACGGCGACGTCATTCTCGTGGCCGCCGGCACCTATTCCGGTGTCGGGAATGTCAACGTGCTGGTCGACAAGGCCGTCACCATCCGTGGCCTCGGCGAGGTCACCATCGATGCCAGCGGCGCCAGCTCCGGCTTCACCGTCAATCTCGACGCCAATGCCGCAGACGGCACCGTGGCTTTCGAGAACCTGACCGTCAGCGGCGCAGCCGGCAACGGCATCGTGGTTCCGGTCGGCGAGGCCGAGGTGCTCGGCACGCTCAGCCTCACCGGTGTCACGGTCGAGAATTCCGGCGGTCACGGCCTCTATGTGACCGGGCGTCAGGCCAGTTCGGCCTACGAGCAGGCCGGCGTCCAGAACCTCGTGATCATCGACTCGACCTTCGATCACAACGGCCTGACCTCGGGCACCGGCAGCAACATCATGGCCTTCGAGTTCGACGGCAATGCCACGCTGACCAATGTCGATGTGACCAATAGCGCACTCGGCACCACAGGGCCGGCTTCCGGCATCCAGTTCGCCGGCTTCGACGCTTCGGGCTACGACCAGACCGGCGCGGCAGGCGTCTATTCGTATGACGTGCTGACGGCCATGGGCAACGTGGTCTTCACCGACGTCAGCGTCACGGGCGTCTACAACAAGTACGCCCTTGGCATCCAGGGCTACACCGACACGACGGGCCTGAGCTTCGTCGGCACCGAAAACGAGATCGACGCCCAGACAGGCTGGGGCAAGCCGGTCTTCTTCGACCCGATGGCCGACCAGACCCCCGACGGCGCCCCGGGCACGCCCGGCAATGCCGGCTCGTTCTTCGACGAAGCCGGTGCCAATGGCTCGGCCGACTTCTCGAACCTGCACGTCGTCCAGTACGGCGCCCAGATCAACGAGATCCAGGGCACGACCCAGGCCGACACCATCACCGGCACCGAAGCCAATGACGCCATCACCGGCTTCGAAGGCGCCGACACGCTGGCCGGTGGCGAAGGCAACGACATCTATGTCGCCGACGGTTCCGACGCCATCGTCGAGAATGTCGACGAAGGCACGGACCTTGTCTATGCGGCAGACGACATCACCCTGTCCGCCAATGTCGAGAACCTGACCCTTGTTGATGCGGCCTCGGTCACCGAAACCTTCTCGAAGTTCAACCTCGGCCCGATCGCCAACAACGAGAACGGCTGGGCTTTCAACGGTGGCGCTCGCGACCAGAACATCGTCGATGTCGGCGGCAACAAGATGCTGCAGGTCTCCTCCGATCCGAGCTCCAGCGACTTCGCCGGGCCTTATTCGCCGGGCGTTTCCGTCAAGGCCGGTGAATCGACCACGACGGCGGGCGTCGACTCGATCCGCGTGTCGTTCACCTTCCAGGCGGTCAGCGCAGTTCCCGACAATTCCTCGCTCGAGGTCGATTTCGCTACTGCCAGCCGCACCGACCGCAACAACTTCATGCGCATCGAGAATACCGGCACCGGCCTGCGTATTGCGGTCTCCGATCCGCAGCTCGACGGCAACTGGAAGACCGGAGATACGGTCAACAACTTCGCCGCGCTCACCGGCAACACCGAACTCATCAGCGGTGTCGACCCGACGGTCGCGCACGAACTGACCATGGTGCTCAACCATGTCGACGGCCAGGACAACGACGTCATCAACATCTATCTCGATGGCAAGTTCATCGGCCAGTCGACCTCGTTCGAGAACTATCGCGACGCTCTCGGCGGCACGCATGAAGCCAATGCCGAGGTCAACCAGACCGGTGGTATCGCGTTCCGCAGCAGCGCTGCAGGCGCGCCGACCGACGGTGCTGGCGGCCAGAACCAGGGCTTCCTGTTCGACAACGTCACCATCACCTCGTTCGACAAGGATGGCCCGGACGGCATCGGCAACGAGCTCGACAACGTCATCACCGGCAATTCCGGCGACAACGTGCTCTCCGGTCTTGGCGGCGAAGACACCCTGATCGGCGGCATCGGCGACGATACGCTGATCGGCGGCGGCGATAACGACGAGATCGACGGCGGCCTCGGCATCGACACGGCCGTGTTCTCCGGCGATCGCGCCGACTACACCATCACCGACACGCTGAGCGTCGAGGTGACGGGTACCGATGGAACGGATCACGTTGCCAATGTCGAGGAACTCAAGTTCGGCGACGGCACGCTGCTCCATGCGGTGCTCACTGAAGACACCGGCGCCGTGGTTGAGAACAACGGCATCGACATCAATGTGCTCGCCAACGACTTCGATCTCGACGACGACACGCTCGTGGTGACCGGCGTTTCCGGCGGCCTCGGCGAGGTCTCGATCAATCCGGACGGTACCGTCCGCTATGTCGCCGGGCCGGCCTTCAACTTCCTGGCCGTTGGCCAGTCCGTTACCGACACGTTCACCTACACGGTGGATGCCGGCGACGGCTTCTCGGAAACGGGTTCCGTCACGGTGACGATCACCGGCGGCAATGACGGCCCGACGCTTGCGGCCTCGACCATGGCGGCCGAGGAAGACGGCCCGGCCGTGATCCTCGATCTCGCCACGCTCGGCAACGACGTGGACAGCGATGACGATGGTTCGAGCCTCACCTACACCGTCGAGACCCAGCCGGGTGCAGGCACGGCTTCGGTGCTCGGCACGGTTCTGAGCTTCGATCCGGGTGACGACTTCCAGGATCTCGCCGCTGGCGAGCCTCGCCAGGTCACCATTGTTGTCAAGGCGACCGACGACCATGGTGCCGAGACAACGGCCAACGTGGTCGTGACGGTGACCGGCACCAACGACGCGCCCGTGGCAGTCGCCAAATTCGCCGACGTCATCGAGAACACCTCGCTCAGCGCCAGCGGCAACCTCCTTGCGGGCGTGACCGATCTCGACACGACGGACGAGCATTCGGTGATCGAGGTCGACGGTTCGCCCGACGACACCGCCGATGTCACGGGCACGTACGGTTCGCTCGACTGGGCGGCCGACGGCACCTATACCTACACCCTCGACAACGCCGACGAGGCGGTGCAGGCCCTGGGCGTCGGCGAGCACCTGACCGATACATTCGAGTTCACGGTGGGTGACGGCAATGGCGGCAGCGACACCAAGACGCTGACGGTGACCATCACCGGCACCAACGACATCCCGGTCGCGGTTGCCGATACCGGCACGGTCGACGAAGACCATTCGGTCACTATCGACGTTCTGGCCAACGACACCGACATTGACACTACCGACGTCCCGGCGAACTTCACGCTCAACAGCGCGACAATCCTCGGCGGGGCCGGCGGTGCCGTCTCGGTGGTCGGCAACCAGCTCGTCTTTAGCGCCAACGGCGATTTCGAGACCCTGGCAGTCGACGAGTCCACGACAGTCGAGATCGCATACGAGATGGAGGACGACAGCGGCGCAACTTCGACCGCCATCGCTACGGTGACGGTCACCGGCGTCAACGACCAGCCGACGGCTTCGCCGATCCCGGATACGGTTCTCGCCGATTTCGTCGGGGTCGACGTGTCCGGCTACTTCGCCGATATCGACGCGTCCGACGCGTTGAGCTTCTCGGCGACCGGCCTGCCCACGGGCTTTGCCATCTCCGATGGCGTCATCGTCCGCTCGGCGGGGACGACCATTGCGGTCGGCACCTTCGCCGTGACGGTGACGGCGAACGACGGCCATGGCGGTTCGGTCGTCGCGGCGCCGTTCAACCTGACGGTTCCGCTCGATGTGGCCATTGCCGGTGCCAGCGAAGGCAACACCATCATGGTGCCTGCCGCTGACTATGCGGCCTTGGGCGAGCTGACGGTCAACGTCGACAACCTGACCATCAACGCCGTGGAAGCTGCGACGGGCATTGCACTCGCGCTCAATGCGGTCACGCAACTGACGCTTGCCGGTGATGCAGACATCAACGTCACCGGTGACGCCGCAGGCCAGACCATCGTCGGCAACAATGGCGATAACATCGTCAAGCCGGGTGCCGGCGCGGACTGGGTTGACGGAGGTGCCGGTCAGGACACCATCGACTATGGTGAGCAAACGGCGGGCGTGACGGTGGCCTTTGGCTATCACGCCGCATTCGGCGCCGGCATTGGCTCGGACTATATCACCGGCTTTGAGAATGTCCGGGGCGGTTCGGGCAACGACACGCTGGCCGGCGATGAGCACTTCAACGTGTTCTACGCTTCGGCCGGCGACGACAGCATCAACGGTGGCGATGGCATCGACACCTATGATGCCAGTGCCGGCACTGCAGCGATCACTGCGATCATGGCTCTCGGAACAGTTGGTGGGTCGAGTCTCGGCTCGGACTCGATCGTCTCGATCGAGAACATCATCGGCACCACTTTCAACGACAACCTGAACGGCGATGCCAATGACAATCGTCTAGAGGGCCGCACGGGCAACGACTTTATGTCCGGCGGTGCAGGCAATGACACTCTGATCGGCGATGAAGGCGTCGACACTCTTGATGGTGGCATCGGCGACGATCGCCTCTTCGGCAATGACGGCAATGACACGCTCAACGGTGGCGACGGCAACGACATCCTTAAGGGCGGCAATGACAACGACACGCTCAATGGTGGCGTTGGTGACGACAATCTGTCGGGCGCTACGGGCAACGACATCCTGCACGGCAACACCGGAAACGACGAGTTGTATGGTGGGCAGGGCAGCGACCAGCTGTTCGGCGACGATGGCAACGACACCATCTATGCTGGCGACGACAACGACGTCGTCGACGGCGGCGACGGAACCGACACCTTCGTTCTCAACGGAAGCAGCGGTAACTTCACCGTTGTGCTCAATGGTGATCTTTCGGGCACGGTTACCGACAATGTCGGCACGGAAGGCGTCAACACCTTCAGCAACATCGAGTTCCTGCGGTTCGACGGCGATGGTGTTACTCTCAGCACCATCCCGCCCGCACCTGGCGACGATGACCTTGACGGCAATGGCGGCTCCGACATCCTGCTCCGCGTCGGCGGCTCCCTTATCGCCACGAGCGGCACCAACACGGTGATCGGTGCGGTCGGCGAGAATCCCGCCGACACGGTCGTGGCTATCGGCGGCAACATCGACGGGCTTGGCGGTGACGATATCATCCTCACGCGCGCCAGCAACGGCTCGCACTACAGCGTCGATGCTGAAACCGGGGTGATCACCAATCTCGGCTCGCCGTCCAACGACATCATGAGCGTGGTGGATATCGATGGCGACGGCAACTTCGAACTGATCGGCAAGAAGCAGGGCGGTGCCTATCAGCAGTATTCGCCGCTGGACGGTTCGTTTGAAACCGGTTTCGGCCGTGCTGACCACACACTTGTCGCGATCGGCAACATCGTCGAAAACGCCGCCACATCGGATGACGGTCAGCAGGAGCTGTTCTTCTTCAATCCCGACACCGACTACGTGTACACGGTCAACGGAGCCACCAAGGAGTATTATGGCACCGTCTTCAAGACGACCCAGTACAGCTTCGAAGGGCTGGCCGATGTCGACGGCAACGGAACCGAGGACGTGATCGTTCGCAGCGTCGCCAATGGCAGCTATCAGTCCTTTGATGGCGCAGGCAACACGCTGCAGACCTACGGCCGCATGAGCCAGGAACTGGTCGCCATAGCCGATCTCGACGGAAATGACATCGACGACCTCGTTTTCCTGAAGGCGGACGGCAAGTATTCGTACATTTCCGGCGACACGGTGGACAAGGGGACATTGTCCTTCCTCGATCTCGAACTGGTCGGCGTCGGCAATTACGATGCAAGTCAGGATGGTTCGGAGGAGCTTCTGTTCCGCGAAGCCGACGGTTCCTATGTCGCGATCAACGCCGTGACCAATAGCGTGGTCGTCGACTACGGCCATCTGGGAGACGGCGTGGTCGAGAACGATTTGTTCAATACCCAGGTCGACACTCTTTCGGTCGATGACGCCTTGCTGAGCTAGGGTTCAGGCTTTCGCGAAATGGTGGCCCCGGCGTGTCCGGGGCCGCCGCTTTTTTGTCCTGAAAAAGCAGGCGGGGCGGTCGCCCGGGCGGCCAACCATGTCGATGCCAAGCACCTCATATGAGGATTACGCATGGGACAATGATATGTTGAGTGGGTATTGTTGGTTATCTCGACGTATGTGGTGCGGGTTTGGCCCTATCGCGAACCACGGAAACACGCATGTCGACGGCCGGTCCGCGCAGTTGCTTCGCGGAGCTTGACTCGAAGCGGTGCAGCAGGTTTGATCGTATTTTCTTTCTTGTTTTAAAGTATTCCTTTTCGACATTTGGACCCACGTGAATTTCAACATGAACAGCGCCATGCCAAGGACGCAGCCGGAACGTAGCTTGGATGCTCCGGGTCTCCTGCCAAATCTGATCATTGCCGGTGCGCCCAAATGCGGCACCAGCTCGCTGCATCGATGGCTTGAAGCCCATCCGGATGTCCTCGGATCGAGCGAGAAGGAAACCTATTTCTTCGCCGACCCCGGCACGCACATGTTCAGACCCGAGAGTCATGTTTCCAAGGGGCTCGACGCCTATAGAGACTATTTCCGGCCCATCCCGGGATCCGCACCGCGCGTCGTGCTGGAAAGCACGCCGAGCTATCTGTATTCGGCTACGGCGCTTGAAAGAATTCCGGAGCTTCCGACCGATCCGAAGATCATCTTCATCTTGCGCGAGCCGAGCGCGCAGGTTTTCTCGCTGTTCAATTTCTTCAAAAACAGCTGGACCTGGATTCCGAGCGAGCTGACCTTTGCCGAATATCTGGAGGAGATCAGCCAAGGGCGCGGGGACTATCGCGGCAACGAGCTCGCGGCGAACGCCCTTCGCAACGCGGCCTATGTCGATTTTCTGCTGCAATGGCGCAATCGCTTCGGCAGCGAGCGCATGCGGGTATGGCTTTTCGACGATCTCGTTGCCGACCCCCGTGCTTTTGCCAAAAAGGCTGCGGAATTCGTAGGACTCGATCCCGCGTTTTTCGACAGCTTCGATTTCCCAAAATCCAACGAGACCTTCGCCGTGCGTTCGCGACGGCTGCATGAAGTCAACGTAGCCGTTCGTGCGGTGCTGCCCAAGGGCAACCTCTACAAGGCGGCACGGTCGGTCTATCGCATGCTTAACACGCGCAAGCCTGATCCTGTGACGACTGATGAGCGTCGTCTCAGACAGGACTTGAAGCTGCGTTTTGCCGAAGCCAATGCGCGGCTGGCCGAGGAGTTCGGCCTCGATCTTTCGAACTGGCGGTGACCGAATGAACGATAGCGGCCGATTATGACCACTCAGGACCCTCCTCGCGACAAGAGCGAGCCCGAGCCGCGCCGGAAAAAAGGCCTGGTGGGGAAACTCTTCGGCCGCACGGCGGCTTTCACCAGCGGCAATCTGGTCTATCTTGGTGGCCAGTTCGTTTTCCTATGGCTGGTGGCGCGCCTCGGCGATCCGACGCTGGTCGGTCTTTACGGCCTGTCGACGGCGCTTCTCAATCCGCTGTTTTTCTTTACGCGGCTCGGCATGCGACGCGCACAAGCATCGGACGCTCATTCCACCTTCAGCTTCGCGACCTACCGGCGGCTACGCAACGTCATTCTGGCCATCTGTGTCGCGATCGGTGTCAGTTTTCTATTCGTCCTTCCAAGTGATTTCGCCACCGCCTTCGTCTTTCTACTAATCCTGGTGGCCAAGCTCTTTGAGGCGCAATCCGACCTTTACTACGGTCTCGCCCTGCAAGAACAACGGCAACACGTTATTGGTGTTTCCCTCGTAGCCCGGGCCGCCTCGAGCGTTTTGCTCTACCTTTTCTTTTATTTCGTCCTGCGTGACCCGATGTACGCGATGATCGGAATGCCGATCGGCTGGCTAGCGATCTATTTCCTCTACGACAAGCGGCAGGCAAGGCCCCGCATTGACGAGGCGGTCGGCCCAGGACCCGCTTGGCCGATCGTCTGGGCGCTCTTTGTCAATCTCTGGCCGTTGGGCGTTGCCGCCATGCTCGGACAGCTCCAGCAGAGCGTCCCGCGCATACTGGTTGCCGGCGGCGAAAGCGTGGACGTGCTTGGCGCCATTGTGCCGGCCCTGCAGATCCACATGATGGTGGGGGTGCTGGCGCAATCGGTAGCGCAGTCCCTGCTTCCTGGTCTTGCCGGCGAAATGCAGGGAGGCGGAAGGGCTGCGGCAAAGCGCCGGTTGCTCATCGGCATTTTCGTCGCGCTGCCGGTACTGCTCGCATCGATACCGATCTGCTTTTTCTACGGAACGCCGCTGATCCACCTCGTTTTCGGTGGCGGCTACGAGCTTTCCGGTGCGTTTTTAGGGCTGGCGGCGATTTCCTGGTCTCTGCGCTACGTCGCGGCTCTCCTACAGAACACTGCCGTCAGTGCCCGCAAATTCGGCACCGTGCTGCGCGACCAGCTGCTAGCCACCCTCGGCTATGTCGCAATCAGCATTGGCGGCTATGTCATGTTTGGCCTTGCGGGTGTTTTCTATGCGCTTATCGCCGGCAACGCGCTGCAATTGCTCATCAGCCTGTGGACATCGCGCCGGCTGATCCGGATGATTTGAACGCACGGAAACCGCCATGCCACAAGAGCCAAATCTCTTCGTTCTCGGATTTCAAAAATGTGGCACCACCACCATTACCGATATGCTGGCGGCACATCCAGACGTCTTCATTCCTTCGATCAAGGAGACGTATTTTTTTCTTAATCGGGCCAAGAGCGGCGTGACGACATATAAGGAATACGTTCGCGAGTACTTCAGAGCCGCTCGCCCAACGCACAAATTTGTTGGAGAGGGCACGCCATTCTATGCCTGTGACACAGGCGCGATGGAGCGCCTGACCGAGGCTGTCGATATGAGTGCCAGCCGCTTCATTCTCGTCTTGCGCGATCCCACGAAACGGGCCTATTCGGCCTATTGGCACAGCAAGCGTCTCGGGCGGGAATCCTTGACGTTCGAACAGGCATTGGACCAGGAAGACCGACGCGTCGCCGAGGACAAGGCGGCGGGTGAATCCTGGTGGCGTTTCGCCTATGCCGGAGTCGGTCACTACGACGAACATGTGGCGCGCGTGCTGCGCTTCGTGCCGCGCGACCAGCTTCTCATCATCGATGATCTCGACGTGATACCCTACCAGACCGTGCGCGACCGGCTGTCGTCGTTCCTGGGCATCAGCGCGCAACAGTTTCCGGCCGACCGTCCCCAGAGTAACATGGCTTCCATGCCCAAGAGCCGGGCCGTTCAGTCGATGGTGATCGGCAAGAATCCGGTGAAGCGTTTCGTTTCACGGATCATTCCCCGCGAAATGCGCACGGCGCTCGGACGCTATTTTCTCAAGCTGAATTCTGTCGAAACGAGCTATCCGCCGCTCAATCCGGCGACACGCGATCGCCTTCGCGCCTATTTCGAGCCGCATCTTCGTGCGACCGAGACCCTTGTCGGCACCGACCTGTCGCGGTGGATAGGGAAGGCGACCGAACCCGAAGCGGTGCTAGACACCGGTCGCTGAGTTTCGTTAGTTTCCGGCATGACCGATTCGGTAGCGTTGATCCGCATGCGTACAGCCCTTCTTGCGCTGGCCATGCCTTTGGTGCTGATGGCGACTGCCGGCTTTCTAGCAACGCTCGATCCGCTCGAAGCCGGGCCTGCCTTGGAATTGCTCAGCGCCTTGCGGCTTCATTTGGCAGTGCTGGCCGTAGGCATCGGTATCCTGCTCGCGGCCTTGGGCTCGCGCATTGCCTTGTGGTTTGTTGCGCTTCCGGCGCTGGCGGTTGGCCTCGAGATTGGCGTCACCGGCTGGATGCGTTGCGACCCGCCGACATCGGTATCTGCAGATGCCACCCGGATCGAAATTGTCACCTTCAACATCACCAACGCCAATCTTGCGAACGGACAGGCAATCGCGTCATTTCTTCTCGAAGTGGGCGCAGATATCGCCTTCATTCAGGAGGCGCGACCGCTTGCTCCCTATGTCGCCCGGCTGCGTCAGGGCTTCCCTCATGTTGTCGGTTGCCCCGAAGGCGGAGACTGCGACACGCTGTTGCTGAGCCGCTATCCGCTTTCGGATTCCGAGATTATC
>JAHJTW010000183.1 GCA_018829565.1 bacterium
CGCCGAGGGACGGTTTCTGGATCACGATGGGCAGCAGGCCGATGAGGGTGGTCACCGCGGTCATGATGATCGGACGCAGGCGTTCCCGCCCCCCGCGCAGCATGGCCTCGGTGCGGTCCATGCCCGCCCGGCGGTACTGGTTGATGTGCTCGATCATCACGATGCCGTTGTTCACCACGATCCCGATCAGCAGGAGCAGCCCGATGGCCGCGGGCTGGTCGAAGTCCGTACCCGTCAGGTGCAGGGTCCAGATCGCCCCGGTGGCCGCGAACGGCAGGGAGATCATCAGGGCGATGGCCTGGCGCACCGACTCGAACAGCCCGGCCATGACCGCGAAGATCAGCAGCAGGGCCAGGCCCAGGTTCGTCAGGAATTCGCGCGACTGCTCCTGCTGCCGCATCTGCCAGTCCCCGAAGGTCCACGAATAGCCGAAGGGGAAGGTCATGGCCGCCAGGGCTTCCTCCACCGGGGGGATGAACTGCTCCCGGTTGCCCTCCTCGTAGCGGGCGCTGACCCAGACGCTGGTCAACCGGTCGTTGCGCTGGATGCTCTCGCGCCCGGGCACCTGGGTGAAGTCCGCCACCGAGGACAGGGGAACCTCCTGCCCTCCCCCGGCGGTCAGCGGCAGGTTCTGCAGCTGGTCCAGGCTCTCGGTCTCCTGTTCGTCCAGGGTCAGCCGCATCTCCCGCTCGCCGTCGTCGGTGCGGAAGCGCTGCAGCCGGCGGCCGCGGTAGGTCAGCCCCACCACCTCGCCCACCTGGTTGGGCGAGACCGCATACCGGGACATCAGGTCCCGGTCGGGCTGGATGTGCAGCTCCTGCTGGGCCTCGTTGTGGCGCGATTCGACGTTGCTGAGGCCGGGGATGTCCCGCAGCCGCTCCATGGCCTCCTCCGCCAGGCCCAGCAGCACCGCGGTGTCGTCGCCCACCAGCTGGAAGGCGATCATCCGGCCGCCCATGTGGCGGCGCCAGCCCTGGCGATTCTCCTCCACCTGCAGCTGGACCCCGGGGATCTCGGGCAGGTAGGCCGGGATCTCGCGCCTGACCGCCGCCATGTTCTCCTCGTTGGACTCGCCCTCCTCCAGGTAGATGCGCGTCAAGGTGAAGCGGTCGCTCCAGAAGCTGTAGATGCTGCGCGCCATCATCCGCTCCCGGTGGGGCTCGAGGGCAGCCTCCACCTGCGAGACCACGGCCTGCTTGGCCTCGAGGGTCAGCTCCTCGCTGAAGTCGTAGCGGACCTGGACGAACAGCTCGCTCTGGCTGGTGTCGAAGTTCATCTCGATCCGCTGGAAGGGGTAGACGGCCGAGGCGACCACCACCAGGCCCGCCACCAGGCCGATCCAGCGGTGGCGCAGGTTCACCTCGAGCACGCGGTGGTACCGGTCCTCGATCCAGCGCATCCACCGGGCGCGTTCGCGCGGCCGGGAACGGATGTACTTGGAGGTCGCCAGGGGGATCAGGGTCTGGCTGATGAACAGCGAGGCCAGCAGGGTGAAGCAGACGGTGATCCCCAGTTCCTTCAGGTAGATGTTCATCTCGCTGGGCTTGTTGAAGACCAGGGGCAGGAAGACGATGACCGAGGTCAGGGTGGCGGCCGTCACGGCCGTGGCCACCTCGCGGGAGCCCTTGAGCGCGGCGGTCTTCAGGTCGTCGCCCATCTCCCGGTGGCGGAAGATGTTCTCCATGACCACCACGGCGTTGTCCACGAGCATGCCGATGCCCACGATCAATCCCAGCAGGCTCAGGGTGTTCAGCGACTTGCCCTGGCTCCAGATGATGCCGCAGGTGACGATCAGCGCGAAGGGGATGCACAGCACGGCCACCACCGTGGTGGAGACCCGGCGCAGGAACCCGAACAGGACGACCGAGGCCAGGAGGGAACCGAAGATCCCGGTGAAGGTCAGATCCCGCAGGGTCTTGCGGATCTCGTGCCCCTGGTTGAACCAGACCAGGAAGTTGACCCCTTCGAGCTCGGGGTCGTCGTTCATGGCGGCGATGGCGGCCTCGAGCTCGTCGCAGACCTCGACCGTGTTGGCGCGGGACTCCTGGGACACCGAGACGCCGACCGCGAAGTGCCCGTCCAGGTGGCGGCCGTACTCCAGCGGCGGTTCCTGGTAGACCACGTCGGCCACGTCGGACAGGCGCAGGCCGTCGGCGCGCAGGGGGATCGACGCGATCCGCTCCACGCTGGACAGGGTGCCGACGGTGCGCAGGACGTACCGGGTGCCGCCGTCGGTGATCCGGCCCAGGGACTGGTCGAAGTTCCCGGCCCGGAGGATGCGGGCCACGTCCCGCACGTCGATGTTGTGCAGCTGCATGTCCTCGATGCGCAGGTTGATGCGCACCTCGCGGGGATTGACCCCGTCCAGCCGCACCTGGGCCACCCCCGGCACCCGTTCCAGGGGCCGGATGATCTTGCGCTCCAGCAGGTCGTAGCTCTGGCTCAGGTCCAGAGGCGAGCTCAGGCGCCCCTCGAGGATGGGCATGTCCGCATCCCTGGAGTCCCAGTTCGGGCTGACCTGGATGTCGCCGAGGTCCTCGGGCAGCTCGCCCCGGATGCGGTCCAGGCGTTCCCAGACCTCGACCCGGGCCAGGTGCATGTCGCTGGACCAGTCGAACTCCAGCCTGATGCGCCCGCCGTCGCTGCCGCAACGGGACCACATGCTGCGCAGCCCCTTCACCGAGCCCAGGACGTCCTCCACCGGACGGACGATCATCCGCTCGACCTGTTCGGGGGAGGCGCTCTGGTAGGGCAGGATCACGAACAGTTCGGGTTGCTGGACCTCGGGCATGAAGGCCAGCGGCAGGCGGCTCATGGCGACCAGGCCGAGCACCACCAGGCTGATGATGGCCATCAGGGTGGTCACGGGGCGCTTGATGGCGATTTCGGGCAGCGTCATCGTTCTCTCCCGCCTGGGGCCTTCCTATTCCGGATCCACCCTCGAGGGCACCAGCAGATAGGCCGCCGGGATCACCACCAGGGTCAGCAGGGTGCTCAGCAACAGGCCGCCGGCGACGGTGATCGCCAGCGGCGACCGCAGCTCGGCCCCCTCGCCCCACGCCAGCGCCATGGGCAGCAGGCCCAGGATCGTCGTCAGGGTCGTCATCAGGATGGGGCGCAACCGGATGTGCCCGGCCCGCACCACCGCCTCGCGCTTGCCGGCCCCCTTGCGGCGCAGCCGGTTGATCGTGTCGATCAGCACGATGGCGTTGTTCACCACGATGCCCACCAGCATCACCGCCCCGATCAGGACGATCACCGTGATCGTCGTCCCGGTCAGCAGCAGCGCGGCCACCACCCCGATCAGGGCCAGCGGGATGGTGAACAGGACCAGGAACGGGTGGAGGAAGGATTCGAAGGTGGCGGCCATCACCAGGTAGACCAGGAAGATGGCCAGGGCGATGGCGAACCGCAGGCTGCGGAAGCTCGTCTCCATCTCCTTGTTCTGCCCGCCCAGCATGGTGGTCAGACCGGCCTGGGGACCCAGGCGTTCGAGCACCGCGGCCACGTCGGCCATGGCCGCCCCGAGGCTGCGCCCCTCCAGGTTGGCCGAGACCACCGCGGCCCGCTGCTGCTGCAGCCGGTGGATCTCCGCCGGCCCGCGGGCCTGGACCACGTCCGCCACCGAGAGCAGCCGGATCGGCGCGCCCTGGGAGCCGGGCAGCACCAGATTGCGGACGTCCTCCACGCTGCGCCGGTCCTCCTCGCGGTTGCGGATGCGGATGTCGATCTGGCGGTCGACCTCCCGGAACCGGGTCGGCACCACCCCGAGCACGCGGTTGCGCAGGGTCTCCGACAGCACGCCCATGTCCAGGCCCAGGGACGCCAGCTTCTCGCGGTCGAAGAGCACCTGGAGTTCGGGGTTGCCCGCCTCCAGGGACGAACGCACGTCCACCAGGCCGTCGACGCCGGCCAGGGCCCCGGCCACCTGCAGGGAGTAGCCCCGCAGTTCGTCCAGGTCGTCCCCGAAGATGATGACCTCGACCGGTGTCTTCAGGCTGAAGTAGGAAGGCCGGCCGAACTTGGTCTCCAGGTCGGGCAGGTCCTCGAACCTGGCGCGCAGGCGCTCGGCCACGGCCAGCTCGCCGAGGTCGTCGGCCCGGTCCTTCAAGACCAGGTTGAGCTGGCCGAAATTCTCCGCCTTGTTGTTCAGGGTGGCGCCGCCGGAGACCAGCCTGCTGCCGACGGTGGCGTAGAAGCGGTCGATCGCGGGTTCCCCGGCCGCCGCCTCCTCCATGACCTGGACCATGCGGTCGGTGGCGGCGAGGGAGGTCCCCTCGGGCATGGTCACCTCGAAGAAGAATTCGCCCTCGCTGAGCTGGGGGATCAGCTCGGTGCCCAGCAGCCGCACGGCGTAGATCGAGGCGAAGAACAGGGCGAAGCCCACCAGCAGGGTGACCGCTGACCGGCGCAGGGCGCCCTGCAGGAAGCGGTCGTAGAGGCGGGACACCCCTCCCATGGTCATCACCGCGTCGGCGTGGGCCGCCTCGTCTGGTTCCTCGGCGACGGCGGCGGCGGGCTCCCCGGCCTCGGCCTTGCGGGGCAGGGGCCGGCCGACCGCGCTCAGCATGGGGATCAGGGTCACGGCCACCGCCAGGGAGGCCAGCAGGCTGAAGGTGACCGTCAGCGCCTGGTCCCGGAACAGCTGGCCGGCGATCCCCTCCACGAAGACGATGGGCAGGAACACCGCCACGGTGGTCAGGGTCGAGGCGACCACCGCGGGGCCGACCTCGGCGGCCCCGTACACCGAGGCGTGGTACAGCGACTGCCCCAGCTGCTTCTTGCGGTAGATGGATTCGAGCACGACGATGGAGTTGTCGACGAGCATGCCGATGCCCAGGGTCAAGCCGCCCAGGGACATGATGTTCAGGCTGATGTCCATGCGGTACATGGCGATGAAGGTGGCCACCACCGACAGCGGGATGCTGGTGGCGATGATCACCGTGCTGCGCAGGTCGCGGAGGAAGATCATCAGGACCGCGATGGCCAGCAGGCCGCCGATGAGCGCCGAGTTCCGCACCTCGCCCACGGCCTGCTGGATGAAGCCGGACTGGTCGAACAGCACGGTGAGGGTGGTTCCCGGGGGCAGCTTGCCTTCCTGCCATTCGGCCAGCCGAGCCTGCAACCGGCGGGCGACCTGCACCGTGTTGGCGTCGCCCTCCTTGTAGAGGGACACCTCGACCGACTCGACGCCGCCGACGCGGGTGATCTCCTCGCGTTCCTTGTGGCCCCAGCTCACGGTGGCGACCTCGCCGAGCCGGACCACCGCCCCCTCCTGCTGGCGGATGATCAGGTCGGCGATCTCCTCCACGTCGTCGAACTCGTTGACGGTCCGGATCAGGAACTGGCTGTCCCGGCCCCGCAGCGATCCGCCGGGCAGGTTGACGTTGCCCACGCCCACCACCTGACGCACCTGGTCCAGGGTGATGCCCAGGGCGGCCAGCCGGTTCTGGTCCACCTCGATCTGGATCTCCTCCTCGAGCCCGCCCTTGATCTGCGCGGCCGCCACTCCCGCCACGGTCTCGAAGTCCTGCTTGACCTGCTTGTCGGCGAGCCGCCGCAGGGCCATCAGGTCGTCCCCGCCGGCCAGGGCCAGACGCATGATGGGATCCAGGCTGGGATCGAACCGCAGGACCACCGGATCGGTGGCGTCCTCCGGCAGGATCAGCCGGTCCAGCTTCTCGCGCACCTCCAGCGAGAGCATGTCCATGTCCGAGCCCCACTCGAACTCGAGCGTGACCTCGGAGACGCCGGCCCGCGACACCGAATGGATGGTCTGCAGTCCGCGCAGGACCCCGACCGCCTCCTCGATGGGGCGGGTCACCAGGTTCTCGACCTCCTGGGGCGCGGTGTCGGGGAAGTCGGTCTGGATGGTGACCGAGGGGTAGGAGATGTCCGGAAACAGCTCGAGCGAGAGGCGGTTGTAGCCCACGACTCCGAAGGCGATCACGGCCAGCGCCGACATGACCACGCTGACCCTGCGGCGGACGGCGAGCTCGACGAATCCCCGCATCACGAATCCCCGCCGGGGGATTCCTCGCCGAGGACCTTCACCGGCGCGCCGTGCTTGAGCGAGCGTTGCCCGCGGACGACCACCAGCTCGCCCGCCTGGAGCCCCGCGGTGATCTCGGCGTGCTCGTCGTCGGTGAAGCCCACCGTCACCACGCGCCGTTCGGCCACCGGGGAGCCTTCACCGCCGTCGGCCTCCACCGTCAGGTACACCAGCGACTCCCCCTTGTCGGTCACCAGGGCGGTGCGCGGGACCAGCAGGGCGTCGGGCCGCAGCTCGGTGACGATCCGCACCTGGGCGAAGTCGCCGGGCCGGGTGTCCGGGGGATATTCGGGGATCTCGACGGTGAGCTTGATGGTCCCGCTCTCGGGATCGATGATCGGGCTGACCAGGGTGATGACCCCCTCGAGCACCTCGCCGTCGCTGTCGAGGACCAGGTCCACCTTCTGGTCCCGGCGCAGCTCCTTGAACTCGCGGCTGGGCACGTGGATGCGGGCCAGCAGGGGCTTGAAGTCGGCCATCACGACCAGGGGCGTGCCGACGGCCATGTTCTGGCCCACGTCGACCAGGCGGCGGGTGACGCGACCGGTGAAGGGCGCGCGCACGGTGGTGTACCCCAGGTCCAGCCGCGCCAGTCCCTCGTCGGCCTCCGCCCTGGCCAGGTCGCTGCGGGCGGCTTCGAACTCCTCGGCGGTGGCCAGTTCCTCGGCCAGCATGGCCTCCAGGCGCTGGAACCGGGCGCGCAGGTTGGCGGTGGCGGCCTCCGCCTGCTTGAGCCTCAACCTGTATTCGTCGTTGACGATGGTCAGCAGGGGCTGCCCCGCGGCCACCTCGTCGCCCTCCTCGCAGAACAGTTCACCCACCACGCCGGTGGCCCGGGCCAGGACCTCGGCCTCCTTGCGGGCCTCGAGGGTGGCGGTGGCGTTGAAGTAGCTGGCGATGGGTCCCCTGATCGCGGGAGCCACCATGACCGGTATGGGCTGCTGGTCCCTCGCCTGGGGGTCCTTCCCGCCCCCGGGACCGCCGGGGCCGCCGGCGGCCGGGGCTTCATCCTTCCCGCAACCCGGCGCCAGGCAGAGCAGGAGCGCGGTCAGCAACAGGGGAACGAGGGCGTGGAGCAGGGCGGGCCTGAAGGGCCGGTGCGGAGTCGAGGCCATGGTGTGAGCATCCCTTTCCAGGTGGGCGGGTCGGTGACATCCCCGGTCATACCATTCTGATCAGGGGAATATCATAGTAAACCGGTCGAATGGCAAAAGACACGTTGGTACGCCCGCGACCGGCCGCGGGTTTCCGGAAAAGCGGGCCGGGCAGGGGTCCGCGGCGGGCGCCGTTCATTGACTGACGGCCAAGAAGCTTCTATTTTGGACCCACCTGATCGTTGCCACCACACATTTCCAATCAGGACCGGGCGCGCGTGCCCGCGGGAGTGACCATGAAGATTGCCGTTTGCGTGAAGCAGGTCCCGGACTCCGAGACCCGGATCAACCTCCCCGCCCCCGCGGCGGAGCTCGACCAGTCCGGATTCACCAGGATCCTCAACCCCTACGACGCCTACGCCGTCGAGGAAGCCGTCAGGATCAAGGAGGCCGGCGAGGGCGTGGAAGTGACCGCCGTCACCGTCGGTCCCGCGACGGTCAAGGAGACCCTGAAGAAGGATTGCCTGGCCGTCGGGTGCGACAAGGCCGTCATCATCGACGACCCGGCGCTCAAGGGAGCCGACGAGGCCGCCGTGGCCACCGTGCTGGCCGCCGCCCTGAAGCGGGACGCCTACGACCTGGTCCTCTTCGGCATCAAGGCCATCGACGACGACAGCGGCCAGATCGGCATCCTGGTCGCCCAGAAGCTGGGCCTGCCCCACGTCTCGACCATCACGCGCCTCGAGCTGGGCGACGGCAAGCTGACCGCACACCGCGAGATCGAGGGCGGCAAGGAAGTCGTCGAGGCCTCCCTGCCTGCGGTCCTGACCTGCCAGAAGGGCCTGAACGAACCCCGCCTGCCGAGCCTGCCGAACATCATGAAGGCCGGCGCCAAGCCCATGGAAACCGTCACCTGCGCCGACCTGGGCATCGAGGTCCCCGCGGCCAAGGTCAAGATCAAGCAGTACGCCCCGCCCCCGGCGCGCGGCGCCTGCAAGCTGGTCGAGGCCGATGATCCCGCCGCCGCCGCCCGCGAGCTGGCGCGGCTGCTCAACGAGGAAGCCAAGGTCATCTAGGACGCGGATTCCCGGCCCAGCGGCCGGACAGCATAAGAGACGGGAGCTAGACATGCCGAACATCGCCGTATTCATCGAGCAGCGCGGAGGCCGGTTCAAGAAGGTCGCCTGGCAGATGCTGAGCGAGGCCAAGCGGATCACCGGCGCGGCCGGAGGCGAGGTCTGGGCCGTGTGCCTGGGCGCCGATCCCTCCGCCGAGGCGGCCCGGTACGGGGCCGACAAGGTTTTCACCGCCGCGGACGACGCCTTCACGGACTACAACAGCGAGCTGTGGGGCGCGGCCCTCGCCAATTTCTGCACGGCCACGAAACCCGACCTGCTGCTTCTGGGCTCGACCGCCATGGGCAAGGATCTGGGCCCGACGGTGGCAGCCAAGCTGGATTGCGCCTGCATCAGCGACGCGGTGGGCCTGACGTTCGCCGACGGCTGGACCGTGCGCCGGCCCATCTTCGCCGGCAAGTGCTACATCGACGTGGAGCCCCAGACCCCGCTGGCTGTGGTCGGGATCCGTCCCAACGCCTTCGTGCTGGCCGAGAACCCGGGCGCAGGGACGGCCGAGACCTTCGACGCCGGCGTGGCGGGGCTCGATCCCGGGGCCAAGGTGACCCGCAGCGAAGCCTCCGCGGGAGGCAAGGTGGAGCTGACCGAGGCCGAGATCATCGTCTCGGGCGGCCGCGGCATCAAGGGGCCGGAGAACTATCAGCTCATCGAGAAGCTGGCCGACGCCCTGGGCGCCGCCGCCGGCGCCAGCCGCGCCATCGTGGACGCGGGCTGGGTCGAGTACAGCCACCAGGTCGGCCAGACCGGCAAGACCGTCGCGCCGAACCTTTACATCGCCTGCGGCATCAGCGGAGCCATCCAGCACCTGGCCGGGATGAGCAGCAGCAAGTGCATCGTGGCGGTGAACAAGGACGCCAACGCGCCCATCTTCAAGGTCGCCGACTACGGCGTGGTGGCCGACCTGTTCCAGGTCCTGCCGGCCCTGACCGAGGAAGTGATCAGGATCCGCAGCTGACCGCTGATCCGTCCCGGCTGCCGCCCGGCGCCCCGGCCCCCCCGGCCGGGGCGCTTTTTCGTCAGGCACGCATCATGCAGGGTCCTGCCGGATTTGCTGTGAGGGAAACTTTCATTCCGGGCGCTTGCAAGGAAGTTCATTTCATGACAACAGGTTACGATTCAACTGGCCCGCATCCCCAGCCGTCCCCCTCCTCTCCCCTGCTCACCCTGGCCATGATCGTCAAGGACGGTGGCCAGTTCCTGGCCCCCCTGCTCGAGGCGGCCACGGAGTGGGTGGACGAGATCGTGATCGGCGACACGGGCAGCCGGGACGGCAGCCGGGAAGTCGCCGGGCGGGCCGGGGCCGCGGTCCTGGACGTCCCCTGGCGGAACGACTTCGCCGCCGCCCGGAACGAGGTTCTCGAGCATTGCACAGGCCGGTGGATCCTGGTCCTCGATGCGGACGAACAGCTCGCGCCCCGGGACTGGCGGGGAATCAGGGCCTGGGTCGAGAACCGGCACCGGGTCGCCGGTCCCGCCGCCGCCAGCCTCGTCACCCGGAACTACCTGCCCGGGCGCCACCGGCGCCGCGGCTGGAGACCCCTTCCCGAGCCTGATCCCCACGCCCTGCCCGGGCAGCCCAGGCCGGCGCCGGGTTTCACGCCCAGCGCCAAGGTGCGGATCTTCCCGCGGCATCCGGCCATCCGCTTCCGGGGCTGCATCCACGAGACCGTCGAGGACGGCGTCCGCAGGTCCGGCCTGGCGGTGGTCGACCTGGAACATCCCGTCCACCACTTCGGTTACCTGCAGGATGACCCGGCCAAGGCGGAATTCTACCGGGGGATCGCCCGGACCAAGACCGAGCAGGAACCTCAGAATCCTCAGGCCTGGTCCGAGCTGGCCGATTGCGCCATCGCCTGCGGGGACCTCGGCGAAGCCGTGGCCGCCATCGACCGGGCCCTGATCATCGAGCCCGTGGATCCGGACCGGCGCCTGACGGCCGGCTGGCTCCTGTTGCAGCAGGGGAAACTGGACCAGGCCGACGCCCAGCTGGCCTCGGTGGCCGGCGGCGGCGGGGCGGACGACCTCCAGCTCGCCGAGGCCTGCCACCTGCGGGCGCAGGTCGCCCTGCGGCAGGACCGCGGCGAGACCGCAGGCCGCCTGCTGGCCGTGGCGCTGCACCTCTTCCCCGACAACGGGCACTACCAGAACACCCTGGGAGTGTGGCACCTGGCCCACGGCCGGGGTGATAAGGCCAGGATGGCCCTCGAGCGGGCGGCCGGACTCTTGCCCGGCTGCGCCGATCCCTGGCTCAACCTGGGCAAGATGTACGAGGCGGCGGGAATGCCCCAGGCCGCCGAGGAACACTTCCTCAGGGCCCGCCGGGAGGATCCCCGCATCCCCGTTCCCGGCTGCGCTTGACAGGTTCCGCATCACTGAAAAAGGCGGAATCCCGAGGGGGGTCCCGCCTTTTCCGTTGTTCTTGCAGGAGTGCTCAGCCGAGCAGGCGCTGGTGGACCTCGGCCACGGCCAGGTCGGCCTCGGTCACGATCTCCTCCAGGATCTCCCGCAGCGGTTGCACCTTGTCCACCAGGCCCACCGATTGTCCCGCCATCAGGGACCCGTGCTCCATGTCGCCGTCCATGGTGGCCTTGCGCAGCGACCCGATCCAGTATTCCTCGACCTTGAACTGGGCCTCCTGCCGCCCGATCTCGCCCTTGCGCAGCCTCTCCAGGAGTTCCAGCTGAAGATCGCCGAAGTGGGTCATGGCGTGGTTGTTCAACGCCCGGACCGAAACCACCGGCAGCTTCGAACTGTACTGGGGCGTGGAGATGGCCTCGCGCGACCGGGATTTGATGAAGACGTCCTTGAAGTTCTTGTGGACGTTGCACTCCTCGGCCAGCACGAAGCGCGTGCCCATCTGCGCTCCCGCGGCCCCCATGAGGGTCAGGTGGGCGACCATCTTGCCGGTGCCGATGCCGCCGGCGACGAAGATGGGCACCTGGGGGAACTGGAAGAGGATCTCCTGCAGCAGGACCATCGTCGAGACGTGGCCGATGTGGCCTCCGGCTTCGCTGCCCTCGAGGATCAGGGCGTCGGCGCCGTACTCGATCATGCGCTGGGCGATGCTGCCGGTCGAGGCGAAGCACAGCACCTTGGCGCCGCTGTCCTTGGCCTTGCGGACCTCCTCGCCCCGCGGGATCGACCCCGCGAAGACGATGTGGCTGACCTTCTTCTCGCAGAGGATGTCCAGGTGCTTCAGGTAGTTCGGAGCGATGGTGATGCAGTTGCCGGCGAAGGGCCGGTCCGTGAGCTCCCGGGTCTGGTCGACGTAATCGGCCCACATGTCTGGTTCCATGTTGCCGGCCGCCAGGACCCCGAACGCCCCCAGGTTGCCCATCAGCGAGACGAGCTTGGGGTCGCTGACCCAGGTCATGGCCCCGCACATGATCGGCAGTTCGCTGCCGAGAAAATCCGTGCCCCGCTTCCAGAGTTTCTCCAGGCTCGCGGGCGTGCGGACCGGTTCGTGGGCTGTCATGGTTTCCTCCTGATGATCCCCTGGGGAAAGTTCGCGTTCAACGACCCCATGTGATAACAGAAACCGTCCGGATTTGCAACCGGGGCCTGGGCGCTTGATCGATTCCCGGCGATTCCGTACCCTCAAGGTGCCGGGATTTGGGAGGATCCCGGTTCATGCCGAGCCGCTATTCCTCGCCGATTTCCCGGTTCGCCGAAGGGGGCATCCACCATGCTGCATTTCCGGAAGTTGTCCGGCCTCGTGTTCCTGCTCGCCATCTGCGCCTGCGCGCCCACCCTCGATCCCGAAACCACCGGGGCCGTTCTCGAAGAACAGGGCGAAGAGGCCGCAGCCACGGCCGCCGGCTTCGCCGGAATGCTCGACCGCCATCTGGCCCTGCCGGCGGCGGAGCAGGACGCAGCCCGCCGGGAAGCGCGGGAGATCGCCGAGTTCTGGCGGGAATTCGAGCAGGAGGCGCACGACGTCGAGGACTCCCAGCTGCGCCAGTGGTACTACCGCGACAACGCCATCACCGCGGACCACCGCTGGTTCGGCCTGGGCAACAGCATCCTCGAGCTGAAGAAGGCCACCGAGCGGGATCCCTCCTTCGCCGAGGGCTGGGGCGCCCTGGGCCGGCTGTGCGCCGAGGCCGGCGACCTGGTGACGGCCCGGACCTATCTCGACCACGCCCGCACCACCGCCCACGCCCTGGGCCTCCTGGGCCGCCCCGTCGACCGGGACGTCCAGCTGCAGATCTACCGCGAGCGGGCCTGGGTGCTGCGCGATCTCGCCCTGTGGGACGAGGGTCTGGAGGCGGTGACCGAGGGTCTGCGGTTCCGCCCCGGCGACCCCGACCTGGTCCTGGTCAAGGGCCTGCTGCTGGCCGGATCGGGCCGGTACGAGCAGGCCGTCTCCCTGGCGGTGCGGATGGAGCCGGTGGAATACCCGCAGTACGACTTCATCTATCGCGGCTTCAAGCTTCAGAAGTCCAGCCACGCCAACAACTGGATCCGGGCCGTCGCCCTGCTCGCCATCGGCGACGTCGAGCTGGCCTACGCCAAGCTGGGCGACCTGTCGGTGTACGCCTACCGGGGTAACATCGCCCACAGCGCCCGCTACTGGAAGGACGCCGGCCTGATCGCCGAGCTGGCGGGCGACGACCAGGCGCCCACCTACTACGCCGTCGGTTTCGTGACGCGTCACTACCAGCAGTTCTATCCGGCCGCAGCCAACAACGTGGCGCCCCTGGTCCTGGACCTTCCCCACCCCGGCATGCCGGTCTACACCAGCTTCGGCAGCCGCTTCTACATCGCCGGTTCGCCCTTCTCGTACGTGGGCCTGCAGATGAACCACCTCGGCGATGGGCTGTTCCAGGGCCAGAGGAACGAGGCGGCGGGGCGGGCGCTGCAGATGCTCGACCTGCTCGAGCGCCGCAACGTCGCGCCGGCCGTCTGCCGGGCCTTCCGCGGCCGCATCTACTACGCCCACGACGACTATGGTCCGGCGGAAACCGAACTTTTGGCCGCCCGCCAGGCATTCAAGGCCCGGGACGAGGTCGACGCCGGGACCAGCCTGCTGCTGGGCCTGCTCAAGATGCGCAACCAGGATTACCGGCGGGCGGAGACCTACCTCGAGGAATCCCTGGCCGCCGAGGAGAGCAATCCCGTGGGTTGGCGCTCCCTGGGCGTGGTCTATTCCCGACTCGGCAAGACAGCCCAGGCGGGCCAGGCCATGACCCGCGCCGTGCAGGCCGACCCCTGGAACGTCTCGGGCCTGTACAACCGGGGGCTCTACAACTACCAGAACGGGCAGCTGGGTCCGGCCATGGCCGACCTGGACCGGGCCCTGCGGATCGATCCGGAGAACCGCGAGGTCCAGCGGCTGCGCGGGATCGTGACCGGAACCATCGAGGAATCGGGGCGGAGCGTGGCCGAGGTCACCGCGATGACCGAGGGGATCCCCGAGGAGTACGCCCGGGATCCGGCGGAACTGCTGGCGGAGCTGGAGGCCGAGATCGACGCGTTCTTCACCGTGCCCGATTCCCTGCGCCTGAGCGAACCGGAGGCCGAGGAGCGGATCCAGGTCCTGATGAGCCGGTACGTGCAGTTCCGGGACCCCCAGCTGCGCGCCATCCTGGCCATGGCGCTGGTGGACCACGGGCGCATGGCCGAGGTCCAGCACCTGCTGGGCCCGGGCTGGGGCGTGGACCTGTCCCCCGAGGAGGAACTGATCCTCCTGTACGCCGACCACCAGGTGGGCGAGCGCGCCCGCGCCGAGCAGGTCATGCGGCAGGTGCTGGCCTCGGGTGACGGCGGGGGCAACCCCTACGCCGTGGCCCTGGCGGCGCGCACCATGCGGACCAGCACCGATCCGGAGGCGGCCGACAGGGAACTCGCCCAGAATTCCCGCACCCACGGTTTCTTCTACTGGTGGACCAACGCCAAGACCAACAAGGCAGCCAGCAGCATGATGCCGAAATTCGTGTACAACAGGTGGCTCTGGCTCCAGTACAAGGACGAACCGATGCTGGAGCAGGCCGTCTGGGGCATGTCCCCGACTCCCGTCCAGGGACGGTCGAGCAGCGTGGCCACCGAATCTTCGGTGGGGACTGTGGGCAAATGAACCGGAGCGGGGTCAGGCCAGGTTCTCGAGCAGCACCTCGGCGATGTCCCGGGCCCTGAGCTGGTCGCTGCGGTCGGTCTCCTTGATGGCGTCCGAAAGCATGGTCAGGCAGAAGGGGCAGGCGGTGCAGACCTCCTCGGCCCCGGTCTCGGCCGCCTCGGCGATCCGGTTGTGGTTGATGCGGGTGCCCAGGTCCTCCTCCATGAACATGCGGCCGCCCCCGGCGCCGCAGCAGAAACCCTCGCGGCGGTTGCGGGGCATCTCGACCTGCTCCAGCCCCTGGACCTTGGCCAGGACCTCCCGGGGCGCATCGTAGATGCCGTTGTGCCGACCGAGGTAGCAGGAGTCGTGGTAGGTGACCTTGGCGGCCGCCCCGGGCTTCAGCTGGAGCTTGCCGTCTTCGACCAGTTCCAGCAGGATCTCGCTGTGGTGGACCACCTCGACGTCCTGCAAGCCGAATTCCGGGTACTCGTTGGCGATGGCGTTGAAGCAGTGGGGGCAGGCGGTGACCACCTTCTTCACCTGGTACTTCTGGAAGGTCGTGATGTTGGCCGGGGCCTGCATCTGGAACAGGTACTCGTTGCCGACGCGCCGCGTCGGATCGCCGCAGCACCCCTCCTCCTTCCCCAGCACCGCATAGTCCACGCCGGCCTTGTTGAAGAGCGTGCAGACCGCCTTCAGAACTTCGCTGTTGCGGCTGTCGAAGCTGCCCGCGCAGCCGACGAAGAGGAGGTACTCCGCCGAGCCCTTGTCCCGCATGCGCGGCACCTCGAGATCCCCGATCCAGTCCTCGCGGGCGGCGGAGCTGGCGTTCCAGGGATTGCTGTTGTTCTCCAGGCCCTTGAGCGCGTTCTGGAGCGCCGACGGGACCTTGGCCTCCATCATCGTCAGGTGGCGGCGCTGGTCGATGATGTTGGGGATGTGGTCGATCATGACCGGGCAACTGCTGACGCACCAGCCGCAGGTCGTGCAGGCCCAGATGGCATCCTCCTCGTTCACCGAGCCGATCAGGGGAGGGCGCTCCTGGGCCGCGATCAGGGCGGCGGCCTCCTGGTCCCTGCCCTGGGCCTTGAGCTTGCCCACCTTCACCAGGTGGTCGCTCATGGCGTAGGCCTGATCCCGCTCGTTGACGATGATCTCGCGGGGGCTCAGGGGCTTGCCCGTCACGTGGGTCGGGCACATGTCGTTGCAGCGGCCGCACTCGGTGCAGGTGTACATGTCCAGGAACCGGCGCCAGCTGAAGTCCTCCAGCTTGCCCACCCCGAAGGTCTCGCGGCCCTCGAACTCCATCTTCTCGAGGGCGGCGGTGGGGGTCAACCGGGCCAGGTAGACCGCCGGCAGGGCCGTCAGGACGTGGAAGTGCTTGCCGAAGGGCAGCACGTTCAGGAAGGCCAGCACCAGGCTCACGTGGGCCCAGTACATGGTGTTGAACCAGGTCCGGGCCGTCTGCTCGGACGTCCCGGCGAAGGCGCCGCTCAGCAGGGTGGACATCCAGGCCGCCCCGCGTTCGGACGCGTCCGGCTCCAGCCTGAACATGGCGGCGTCCCCCAGCAGGTCCGTGGCCATCAGCGACCCGATCCAGGTCAGGATCAGCAGGGCCTCGCCGCTCAGGTGCAGACGGGAGGGCCGCACCACGACCCGCCGGTAGATGGCGAACAGGACGGCCAGGAGGACGATGACCGCGAAGGTGTCCTTCAGGAAGATGTAGATCAGGCCCAGGGGCCCACCCAGCAGGGGCAGATGGAAGTCGGCGGTGAAGCCCCTCCCGATCAACGTCACCGTCCGGATGGCGGCGACCAGGAACCCGGCGAAGATCGCCGCGTGCATCCAGCCCGCCGCCTTCTCCTGGAGGAGGCGCTTCTGCCCGAACCCAATGATCAGCAGGTTTTTGAGGCGCCGGCCGGGATGGTCCAGGCGCTTGTCCGGTTCTCCGGACCGCAGGATCCAGTAGCGGTCGGCGATGGTGCCCGCGAACATCGCCAGGGCCAGGAACAGCAGGATGGTCATTGCCGCCGGGTTCACGCTTTCCCCTTCCTGATCACGGCCCGCCGGTGAGGGCGGGATTAATGAATGGCCATTCATTTATGATAGACCATGCCTCCCCGCCCGTGAAGGAAAAATCCGGCATGGATGCTCACCCCGGCGCCCTGCCCCGGGGAATGTTGACCATACGGCCGGGTTGCCTTATTTTCGGACACTTCCAGGGGGAAGGACGAACGGCCGCCCCCGCGACCTCCATGCCTGCCGGCGGCGGTGCGCCGCCCCATCGCGAAAGAACGGAATGCCATGAGCGAGAACCGAGGCGTCCTGGATCCTGCCGACGACCGGGTCAGGGAGATCCTTTCCACCATGAAACGGATCGCCGTGGTGGGCATCTCCGAGAAGGAGGACCGCGCCAGCCACGGGATCGCCCGGTTCCTGGTGGGCCGCGGCCTGGAGATCGTCGGGGTCAATCCCACCCTCGCCGGGCCGGTTCTCGGGGCCCCGGTGTTCCCCTCCCTGGCGGACGTGCCGGGACACCTGGACGTGGTCGACGTCTTCCGGCGCAGCGACGCCGTGCCCGGGATCGTCGACGAGGCCATCGCCGCGGACGTGGACGTGATCTGGCTCCAGGAAGGGGTCGTCCACGAGGAGGCCGCGGCCAGGGCCGTCGCCGCCGGCATCGACGTCATCATGGACCGCTGCCTGTACAAGGAGTGGCTGCGGTTGATGAACGGATGATGCGGTGATCACCCCCGCCTCCTGGACCGACCGCCCCTGCAGCCTGGTCACCGGCGCCCTGGGCTTCGTCGGCCTGCACCTGGTGCGCCAGTTGCTGCTGGCCGGCCAGGTCGTCGTGGGCCTCGGCAAGCACGAGGCCGGGGCGGCTCTGCCCCGCCGCTGCGGAGGGTTCACCCTCGCCGGCGAGGAGTCCGCCCTGCCCGGGGCGGTCCGGTACGAGGGTCCGGCCGGGTGGTTCGGCTACCTTCCCCTGGATCTGGCCGATCCCGGGCCGATCGACGATCTTGTGCAAGGGCTCCGCCCGGCCATGGTCTATCACCTGGCGGCCCAGAGTTCCGCCGCGGCCTCCTTCGGCGATCCCCGGGGGACCTTCACAGCCAACGTCCAGGGCACGGTGAGCCTGCTCGAGGCCGTGCGCCGGACCCCCCTGGCGGAGCGTCCCGTCGTCCTCTCGGTGGGATCCTGCGAGGAGTACGGTCCGCAACCCGGGTCGTCCTATCCCCTGCGGGAGGACGCCCCCCTGAACCCGCTGTCCCCCTACGGGGTCAGCAAGGCGGCCCAGACCCTGCTCTGCCGGCAGTACGTGCGGTCCTACGACCTTCCGGTCATCCCGGTGCGGTCGTTCAACCACACCGGCCCGGGCCAGGACACCCGGTTCGCCTTCCCCAGCTTCGCCAGGCAGATCGCCGCGGCGGAGGCGGGGGCCGGGCCCCGGGAGATCCGTGTGGGCAACCTGGAAGCGGTCCGGGATTTCCTGGACGTGCGCGACGTCGCCGCCGCCTACAGGATGCTGATCAAGGACGGCAACCCCGGCGAGATCTATCACGTGAGTTCGGGGATCCCCCTGAGGATCCGCGAAGGTCTGGACATCCTGGTCGATCTGGCCCGCTGTCCGGTGAGCGTCATCGCCGACCCGGACCGCCAGCGGCCTTCCGATACGCCCATCATGGTGGGCGACAGTTCCAAAATGCGCGAAATCACCGGCTGGGCTCCCGAGTGGGACGTCCGGCGCACCTTGTCCAGCATGCTGGATGAAGCCCGAAAGGAATTCACATGATCCGCATCTGCATGGTCGGGACCGGGTACGTGGGTCTGGTGTCCGGCGCCTGCATGGCCGATTTCGGCCACCGCGTCACCTGCGTGGACATCAACCAGGAACGCATCGACTCCCTCGTGAGGGGGGGCATCCCCTTCTACGAACCGGGACTCGACCGTCTGGTCCTGAAGAACGTCGAGGAGGAGAGGCTGTTCTTCACCACCAGCCTGGCCGAAGGCATCCACCAGGCCGACGTGGTCTTCATCGCCGTACAGACGCCCATGTCCAAGACCGGGGAGGCCGACCTGCAGTTCGTGATGAAGGTCGGCGAGGAGATCGGCGCCCTGCTCGACGACTACAAGGTCATCGTCACCAAGAGCACCGTCCCGGTGGGCACCAACCGCAAGCTGAAGCAGGTCATCCAGTCGAAGCTCAAGAAGCCCGTGGACTTCGACATGGCCAGCAACCCCGAGTTCCTGCGCGAGGGATCCAGCATCGAGGACTTCATGAGGCCCGACCGCGTCGTGATCGGCGTGGAGACGCCCCGCAGCGAGGAGCTCATGCGCGAGATCTACCGGCCCCTCTACCTGCTGGACACCCCCATGGTCCGGACCGGCATCGAGACGGCCGAGCTGGTCAAGTACGCCTCGAACAGCTTCCTGGCCGTGAAGATCTCCTTCATCAACGAGATCGCCCGGCTGGCCGAAGCGGTCGGCGCCGACGTCTCCGACGTGGCCAAGGCCATGGGCCTGGACAAGCGCATCGGGTCCAAGTTCCTCCACGCCGGCCTCGGCTTCGGGGGCAGCTGCCTGCCCAAGGACACCAACGCCATCGTCCACATCGCCCAGGAGGCGGGGACGGAGATGCGGACGGTGAAGGCCGCCATCGGCGTCAACGAGGCGCTGCCGGAGCGGGCCCTGGCCAAGGCCGAGCGCCTGACCGGCGGCCTCGAGGGCAAGACCGTCGGCCTGCTGGGCCTGGCCTTCAAGCCCAACACGGACGACATCCGGTCGGCCGCCAGCATCCCCCTGGTGGACGGCCTGCTGGCCCGGGGCTGCCGCATCCAGGCCCACGATCCCGCCGCCGTGCCCAACTTCAAGCAGTTCTATCCCGACCTCGAATACTGCAAGTCCCCCTACCACGCCTGCCAGGATGCGGACATCGCCATCCTGGTCACGGAGTGGAACCAGTACCGCCAGCTCGACCTGGGCAACCTGCGGGAGATCATGGCAGGAAACGCTTTCCTGGATTGCCGGAATGTGTATGATCGTCCGCACCTGGAAAAATACGGTTTCCTGTACGATTGTTTCGGCCGCGCCGCCCACACTTCGGACGTTTGATGGAGACCGGCCGGGTCCTGCGGGTCCCGGCGGTGAAAGGGTTCCATGAAGCCAGAGACAAACAAGCGCATCGGCCGTTACGACCTCGTCACGCCCTTGCTGCCCTGCAAGGATCTCATCCTTGCCAAGTTCGAGAAGCTGCTGATGTCGGGGCAATTCATCCTGGGCGAGGAGGTCCGCCTGCTCGAGGAGGAACTGGCCGCCGAAAGCGAGGTGGCCGACGCCGTCGGCGTGGCCTCCGGATCGAGCGCGCTGTTCGTGGCCCTCTCGGTGGCCGGGGTGCGCCCCGGCGACGAGGTGATCACCACGCCGTACACCTTCGACGCCACCATCGAGGCCATCGTGCTCCTGGGCGCGGTGCCGGTCCTGGTGGACATCCATCCGCACGACCTGAACATCGATCCCGCCCGGATCGAGGATGCGGTCACCGAGAAGACCCGGGCCATCCTGCCCGTGCCCATCTTCGGGGCGCCCTGCGACATGGACCCCATCCTGGACATCGGCCGGCGCTTCGGCCTTCAGGTCGTCACGGACATGGCCCAGGCCTGGGGCACCCTCTACAACGGCCGGCCCATCGGCTCCTTCGGACGGATGAGCACCCTCAGCTTCTACCCCACCAAGAACCTGCCCGGCATCGGGGACGGGGGCATGGTGTTCTGCCGCGACCAGGAGGACGCCGAGCGGATCCGGCGCATCCGGGGCCACCAGGCCGTCCGGATGAACGGGCACCTCTACACCGGCTGGAACAGCCGGCTGGACGAGGTTCAGGCCATGGTGATCCGGATCCGTCACGCGCGCCTGGCCGAGGAGCAGCGGGACCGCGACCAGGTCGCCGCCATCTACGACAGCTACATCCCCCCCACCAACCGCCTGCGCACGCCCAACGGCGGTCAGGGGATGAAGGTCACCTACCACCAGTACTGGGTGCGCAGCGGCGATCGCGACGGACTGCGCCGGCTGCTGGACTCCCACGGGATCGACACCGGGGTCTACTACGATCCCCCCTTGAACCACCACGAGCTCGTGGAATACTGTCGGGTGCAGGGACGTCTCGCCGAGGCCGAGAGGGCCGGAGCCGAGGTGCTGACCCTGCCCATCCACGCGGCCCTGCCGTTCGCGGACGCCCACCGCATCGGGGCGCTGGTCGGGGAATTCCTCGCCGGCTCCGTTGCGTCCACTCCAGCCTGAGGTGATTGGATTGAAGAGCCGGGTCCTCAGTTTCGGAAGCCTCGCCTCGCCTCTGGCCCGCAACCAGACCCAGGCCATCGTCGACGCACTGCAGACCGCCTCGCCGCGGATCACCTGCCAGTTGAACTTCCTGGCCTCGCCGGTGGCGGACCACGACAAGTCCGACGAGCCTTTCCTGGCGGCCAGCCGGGCCGAGGTGGAATTCCTCGAGCGGATGGTGATCGAGGAGCAATCCCGCCTCATCGTCCTGGAGGCGGCCGACATGGTCCTGCCCCTGCCGACGGGACTCGAGGTGCTCTGCGTCCCGGACCGGGGCAACCCCTTCGACACCTTCCTGAACCGGCACGGGCGCATCATGGACGAGATGGAGAACGGCAGCATCATCGGCGTGCTCAGCACGCGCCTGCGCGCCCAGCTCTCCGCCCTGTGGCCGAACCTCACCTTCGAGATCCTGCGGGGCGGCGTGGACCGCGCCATGGAGACGCATCTGCGACGCACCGAGATCGACGGGCTGGTCCTGCCTTCGGCCGTGACCGAGCACCTCGGTGTGCAGGGCATCGCCGCGGAGATCTTCTCCCCCGAGTTCGTCCTGCCCGGGCCCGGCCAGGGCCTGCTCGCGGTGGTGGGGAGCAGCCAGGACCTGGAGGCCCGGGAGCTCCTGGCCTGCCTGCACTCCGATGCCAGCGCCGTCGAGCTGCTCACCGAACAGGCCTTCTGCAGCCGCATGATCTCGGACCAGGATCTGCCCGTGGGCGCCCTGGCCCGGGTCAAGGGCGGCGAGGTCGTCATCACCGGCACCACCGGCAAGGGGAACAACCGCATCTCGGTCAACGGTCCCATAGCCCAGGCCGAGGCCGTGGGACTGGGTCTGGCCAGCCAGATCCTCGGCTGCGCGGACACCTTCGCCGACCTGCTCGAGGCCGATTTCCCCGAAGGGTTGCCCGACGATGAAGAGGATCCGGCCGTCGAGGACGATCTGCTGAAGGATTTCGACCGGGAACACGGCGGGGATCCGGAAGTCGACGATTTCGACTTCGAGGACGATGATCTCGACGATCCCGATCTGGAGGTCGACCTGCTGGTGGAGATGGAGTCCGATCTGGACGACGACTTCGCCGGGGACGACGATCCGGACGACCGCTGATCCCCGCTGCCCCGGCCGTCAGCCCTGCTTGCCCAGGTCCCGGGCGATCCGCGCGGCGGTGAACGGATCGCGCATCTGGGCCGTACCCACCTGGACGGCCACGGCCCCGAGGGCGAAGAACTTCAGCGCGTCCTCGGCCGTCGCGATCCCCCCCGCTCCCACCACCGGAACCCCCGTGCGGCTCACGATCTCGTCCACCTTGGCCAGGGCCAGGGGCAGGAGGGCGGGTCCCGAATAACCGCCGAAGCGGCGGGGCAGGATCGGCTTCCCCGTGGCCAGGTCGACCTCCAGCCCGACGAAGGTGTTCACGGCGCTGACGGCGTCGGCCCCCGCCTCGGCCGCGGCCCGCGCGAGGCCGGCGATGTCCGCCACGTTGGGGGTGAGCTTGGCCAGCAGGGCCCGGTCGGGCAGATGGGACCGCGCCGCAGCCACGCATTGCGCCACCGTGCGCGGATCCTTCCCGAAGTCGTGCCCGCCCTCGGCGACGTTGGGACAGGAGAGGTTCAACTCCACCCCGTGCCAGCACCCCAGCGGCCCCGCGCACTCCTGCAGGCGGGCGGCCATGGCCCCGAACTCGCCGGGATTCGTGGCAGCCAGGCTGACGACCGTGGGCACCCCCCGTTCCTCCAGCTCGGGAAGCACCTCCGCCAGGAAGGCCTCGAAGCCCACGTTCTCCAGCCCGATGCTGTTCAGGGCCCCGTGGGGCGTCTCGACCAGCCTGGGCATGGGATTGCCGGATCGCGGCAGGGGCGTGACCGTCTTGGTCACCACCGCCCCCAGCCCGGAGTAGGGGGACGCCACGTCGTCGGACGTCATGTCGTGCCCGGTCAGCCCGTAGGCGAAGCAGCCCGAGGCGGTCCAGATGCGGCCGGGAAAGATCCGGGGACCCAGCTGGAACCGGGCGCAGGGATCGATGGTCCACCAGGCGGGATGCAGCACGGAACAAACCTCGCGGTGCAGGGGCGGGACGGCCCGCCGGTCAGGTCCAGATCAGGTCTTCGGCCCGGAACACCGGGCCCTCCTGGCAACAGGTGGCGTTGCGGCTTCCCGGCCCGGACCCCGGGATCCCCGGAACCCGGACCTGCACCACGCATCCCTTGCAGACGCCGTAGCCGCAGCCCATGTGCTCCTCGAGAGAAAGCCAGCATTCCCAGTCTTGCGCCGCGGCCAGATCCGCGGCGGCCCTCAGCAGGAGCCTCGGGCCGCAGGAAAGCAGCAGGATGCGGTCGCGCCCCCGGGGCAACTCCGGACCGGCCACCGGTGCGGTCACCAGGCCGGTGACGGCGGGATGTCCGTCCAGGCCGTCCGGGTCCTCGACGCACACGGTCCAGCGCTCATCCAGCAGATTCCAGGGGACGTCGTGGCCTTCGCGGGCGCCGAAGCAGGCCAGGTCGCCGGGCCGGCCGTGCCGGGCCAGCCAGTCGTGCAGGGGCGGCAGTCCCACGCCGCCGGCCAGCAGGACGGCCCGCTGCCCGGGAGTCCTGGCGGGAAAGGGCCGGCCCAGGGGGCCGAGGAAGCTGACGGGGGCCCCGGGACCGAGATCGGCGAAGGCGGCGGTGCCGCGTCCGACCACCCGGTACAGGAAGGAGACATCCTGGCCGTCGGCGGCCAGGATGCTGAACGGCCGGCTGAAGACCATCCCTGACGGACCCGCCAGGTTCAGCATGGCGAACTGCCCCGGCGAGAAATCCAGGGGACGGGCGAGGACCAGATCCATGCGGATCAGTCCGCTGGAGACCGGCCGGTTGGCGGTCACCCGGCCGATGCCCTGGTAGGCCCCGGGCAGGGGATCAGGAGTGTTCACGGAGCGGTCCTTCCGGGCCGGCGGGGCCCAGGCTCAGCGCAGGAAATCCCAGTTCTCATCCAGCTTCTTCTTCTTTTCTTCCTCGTCCTTCTTGTCCTCGTCCTTCTTGTCCTCATCCGTCTCCTGGCCTTCGACCTGCTCGCCGGTCTGCAGGCTATCCGCCCGCTGCACCTGGCCGGGGTCGCCCGGAGGCACCAGTGCGCCGGCTTCGCCGACGGCGGCCCGCACGGAGTCGCCGTCGGCGAAGCCGGGCAATCCGGCCGTATCCGCCGGAGCGGCGGCGGTTCCCGGCATCATGCCGGCGGGAGCCCCCACGGGCCCCGGCCCGGCATCGCCGGCCGGGACGGTTCTCCGCTGCAACCTCTCCAGGGCCTCCCGCGGCGGGGGGAAGACGAGGTTGTCCCGGCGGGCCAGGTAGACCATGCGCCGCCTCAATCCCGGCTCGACGGTCGCCGGACGGCCGGCTCCGGGCTGGGTGGACTCACCGATCTCCTGGAGTGCCCGCAGTTCCTCCTCCGTGAGCGCGGCGAAGGCCTCGGCCTGCTTGCGCGAGCGGAGTTCCATGAGATAGCCCAGGAGCCCTTCCCCGGAATCCCCCGATCGCGCTTCGAAGGCCTGGGGAGAGTCCGGATAGCGCCGCTGCAGTTCCTGGGCGAACATCTCCGCGGAATCCGGCCGGGCCAGGTGATCGCGGTAGGCCAGCATGGCCCCGTAGAGGGCCCGGGCGGCGTCCGTGCTGTCGGCCGCGGTATCGGCGGCGGCCTGCTGATAGAGGGCGGCGGCCTGTCCGGGCCGGCCCAGCCCGAACAGCAGGGCGTTGGCCTGCAGCACCCTGAGCCGCGGTGCGCGGTCCCCCTGGGCGTCCTTCAGGGCCGCCTCGGCGGCCAGGTAGTCGTTCAGGTCCTCGTTCAGCCGCCTGGTCCGCTCCAGGTCGTCCAGTTCGTCCTTCTGGCGCAGGGCCTCCTGGAACTGGACCTTGGCGTCCTCCCACTGTCCCCGGCGCAGCAACTCGTAGCCCAGGATGTCCGCGGCCCGGGCCTTCACGGCCGGGGTCTGCCATTCCAGCGGCATGTTCTCCAGGACCGGTGAGGCGTCCTCCCCCCGGCCCTGGGCGATGAAGTTCTCCGCTTCGACCAGGGCGACCATGCCCTCGGACCGGTAGATGCCGGCCTCGGGCTTCAGACCCGCCACCAGGTCGTCGACCAGGGCGTATTCACCCAGCTTCACGTGGACCCGGGCGCTGAGCAGGCGGGCCTGGAAGTCGATCTCCGTGCTCTCCTCCGATCCGGCCACCGTATCGAGGACCCTGGCAGCCTCCTCGTAGCGTTCCAGTTCCCAGTAGCAGGTGGCGAGTTTCAGGCCGATCCGGTCGGGCTCCCTGACCCCGGTCTCCTGGGCCAGGTATTCGCGGTAGCTGGCCGCGGCCGCCTCCCAGTTCTCCAGGGCGTAGGCGTTGTCCCCGGTGACCTTGCGGGTCTCGGCCTGGAACCGGCTCTCGGGAAACTTCTTGGCCAGACGGTCCAGGTATTCCTGGCTGCGGGGCAGACTGCCGATCAGGAGGTGGTTCAGCCCCTGGATGTACAGCGACTCCTCCAGGTACTCGGAGGCGGGGAAGTTGGTGAACAGCAGGTCCAGCTTGCGGATGGACATCCGGTAGGATTCGAGCCGGTGATAGGCCTTGGCCTGCAGGAACAGGGCGTCGTCGGTCAGACCGTGGCCCGGGTAGTCGTCCAGGATCTTCTGGGCCTTGCGGATGGCCTCCTCGTAGTCGTTCTTCTGCTGGCCGCCAGGTTTGGGAGGATCCTGGTGCTTCCTCAGGGCCTCGTTGCGCACGTGTTCGGCGTTGTCGAAGGCCCGCTTGGCGTTGAAGTAGGTGTTGTACTTGGCGCAACCGGCCAGGACCACCGCCAGGACCAGCAGGACGATGACGAACCCACCGGTCCGCACCGTCCCCCGCAGCGGACGGTCTGCAGCCTTGAGGTCATCCTGCCGGGGACTGGGAGGCATCCGGGCCTTTCACGACCAGGGTTGACGGAATCGGGCAAGCTGCCGCAGCCAAGGATGATAGCAGGTTCTTGCCGCGGAGGCCAACCCGCTCGGGGACGGGATCATCCCGGAGAACATGCAAGATGCATTCCCGGGGCGGGTCGCCTGCGGCGACCCGGTCAATCCTCCCCGCGGGGGGCCAGTTCCGGGTCCAGCCAGGTCAGCCGCCCGCGCATGAAGGTGGCGGCCACCTTGCCGCTGAGCTTCTCCCCCAGGTAGGAGGAGTTGCGGCTGCGGGACTTGAAGCCCTCGGCCCGGACCACCCACTCCTTCTCGGGGTCGAACAGGACGAAGTCGGCCTCGGCGCCCTCCTCGAGGCGGCCCACGGGCAGGTTCAGGGCCCTGGCCGGCTTCTCGGTCATCAGTTCCACCAGCCGGCCCAGATCCATGACCCCGCTGTTGACCAGGTAGGTGATGCCCACCCCCAGGGCGGTCTCCAGTCCGGTGACCCCGAACGGGGCCTGGTCGAACTGGTATTCCTTCTCGGTCGCCGTGTGGGGCGCATGATCGGTGGCGATGCAGTCGAGGGTGCCGTCGGCCAGGCCCTCGGCGACGGCGTTGACGTCCTCGCTCTCGCGCAAGGGGGGATTCATCTTGAACAGGGGCGAATACTCCCGGCACCGGGAATGATCCAGGCTGAAGTGATGGGGAGTGGCCTCGGCGGTCACGTGCACGCCCTCGGACTTGGCCCGCCGGATGATCTCCACCGCCCCGCGGGTGGACACGTGCGCCACGTGCAGGTGCCCGCCGGAAGCGCGCGCCAGTTCGATGTCCCGGAAGGTGGACGAATCCTCGCTGGCCCGCGCCATTCCCGCCAGACCGAGACGGGCGGACCAGTAGCCGGCATGCATGACCCCGTTGCCGACGATGGTCAGGTCCTCGGCGTGGCTGATGATGGGCACGCCCAGCATGCCGGCGTACTTCAGGGCGTTGGCCATGAGGTTGCCGTTGGGCACCGGCGAGCCGTCGTCGGTGAAACCCACCGCGCCGGCGGCGACCATGTCGCCGAACTCGCACATCGCCTCGCCCTGACGGCCGGGGCTGATGGCCCCGGTGGGGAAGATGCGGCACAGGCCGGCATCCCGCCCCCGGTCGATGAGGTAGCGGACCATGCCCGAGTTGTCGATGGCCGGCGAGGTGTTGGGCATGGTCACCACCGAGGTGAAGCCCCCCGCGGCGGCGGCGAGGCTGCCGGTGGCGACGGTCTCCTTCTCCTCCTGGCCCGGTTCCCGGAAGTGCACGTGCAGGTCCACGAAGCCGGGGGCGCAGACCAGGCCCGCACCGTCCAGGACGGGCAGGCCCTCCATGGTGGGCGAGCCGACCCCGAGCCCCTCGATGCGCCCCTTGCGGACGTGCAGGAAACCCTTGCGCTTGCCGAGCTTGCCCTGGGTGCAGAGCCGCACGTTGGTGACCAGGAACTCGGCCGGGATGCGCTTCCAGCTCCAATCCATCGTTTACCTCTTGCGGGTCAGGGACCGGCCCCGGGGGCGCGGCCCGCGTTGTTTCCGTCGGATCCCGGTCAGGCGGCCTGCCCGCCGCCGAGCGCGCCCGGGTCGCCGCCCGAGAGCAGGTAGATCAGGGCCATGCGCACGGCCACGCCGTTGGCCACCTGGTCGAGGATCACCTGGCGCGGCCCGTCGGCCACCTCGCTGGCGATCTCCACGTCCCGGTTCATGGGGCCCGGATGCAGGATGAAGGCCTCGGGCTTCAGGCCGCGGACGATCTCCTCGGTGATGCCGTACATCCGGTGATACTCGCGGTTGCTGGGGAACGACTTGCTGGCGTGGCGCTCCAGCTGGATGCGCAGCACGTTCAGCACGTCGGCCCTGGCCACGGCCCGCTTGAGGTCGTGCTCGACCTTCACTCCCAGCTTCTCCAGGGCGCCGGGCACCATGGTCGGCGGCCCGCACAGGGTCACCTCGGCCCCCAGCTTGGTCAGGCCCCAGATGTTCGACCGGGCCACCCGGCTGTGGGCGATGTCCCCGATGATGGTGACCTTCTTGCCGCGCAGGTCGCCCAGGCGCTGGCGCATGGTCATGATGTCCAGGAGCCCCTGGGTGGGGTGCTCGTGGGCCCCGTCCCCCGCGTTGATCACCGAGCATTCCAGCACGCCCGCCAGGTAGGCCGCCGCGCCGGCGCTGCTGTGCCGGATGATGAGCATGTCGATCTTCATGGCCGCCAGGTTCTCGGCCGTGTCGCGCAGGGTCTCGCCCTTCTTGAAGCTGCTGGTGGCCGTCGAGAAGTTCACGATGTCCGCGGACAGGCGCTTCTCGGCGAGCTCGAAGCTGATGCGGGTGCGGGTGCTGGGCTCGTGGAAGAAGTTGACCACGGTGCGGCCGCGCATGATGGGGACGCTGCGCACGGGGCGGTCGAACACCGCCCGGAAGCGGGCGGCGATCTCCAGGACCCCCAGGATCTCCTCGGCGGACATCTCTTCCAGGCCCAGGACGTCCTTGCTCTTGAGGATCATCCTTCCGTGACCTCCCCGACCACCACTTCCTGGCGGTCGTCGAAATCCTTGACCTTCACCTTGATGATCTCCTTCTGGGAGGTCGGGACGTTCTTGCCCACGAAGTCCGGCCGGATGGGCAGTTCCCGGTGGCCGCGGTCCACCAGGACGGCCAGGCGGATGGCGGCCGGGCGGCCCCAGTCCATGATCACGTCCAGGGCGGCGCGGACCGTGCGGCCGGTGTACAGCACGTCGTCCACCAGGATGATGATCTTCCTGTTCACGTCGAAGGGCATCTCCGTGCTGGCGACCTGGGGAGCGGGACCGAGGGTGGACAGGTCGTCCCGGTAGAAGGTGATGTCCAGGGCCCCCTGGGGCACCTCGGTGCCCTCGATCTGCTTGATGGCCTCCCCCAGCATCCTCGCCAGCGGCACGCCCCGGCGCTGGATCCCCAGCAACACCAGGTCCTTGACGCCCTTGTTGGCCTCGACGACCTCGTGCGCCATCCGCTTGACGGCGCGGGTCATCTCGCTGGAATTCATGATGACGGCTTTCTCGACGAAATTCATACCGCTTCCCCGGGTTCGGGCCAGAAAAAAGGCATGGGCGCACCGCTCCATGCCGGATTTTTCCTGCAGGCCTCCTTGGTCGTGTCGGGTGGTCAGCCCGGATGATCCGGCTCGCATGGCCGCTGCGCCGGGCGATGGCCGGGAAATCCGGACGGGCTCCGCAGGAATCTAGCAACCTGCGTCCGGGCCAGCAAGCCCGTTTTCTCCGCGGGGATTCCGGGGTCCGCCCTCCGGCCGGCCGGACCGGCCATCGGGTTCAGGCCAGGCCCCCGGGACCCAGGGCCAGCAGGGTGCAGCCCGCCCGGACCAGGAAGTCCCGGTCGTGGGAGGCGATGACCAGGCCCGCCTCGGGCGGGACCCCCTCCAGCAGGGCCAGGATGCGTTCCCGGCCCTCGCGGTCCTGGGCGGCGGTGGGCTCGTCCAGCAGCAGGACCGGCCGTCCCGAATGCACCACCAGCCCCAGGGCCAGACGCCGGCGCTGGCCGCTGCTCAGGTCGTGGGGATTGCGCCGCGCCAGGTCCGCGGGCAGGCCCCAGGCCGCCAGGAATTCCGCCGCGTCCCTGATGGCGAGGCGGGGATCCAGCGCGATCTCTCCGGCCACCGTGGGGCGGGAGAAGAAGTACTCGGGGAACTGGGGGGCCAGCAGGGCCGCCCCGTGGTCGAGGTCGGGCCGCCCGCCCCGGTAGAGCCCGCGGCCGTCGAGCAGGACCCGGCCCGCCTCGGGCGACCGCAGGCCGGCGCAGACCGCCAGCAGGGTGCTCTTGCCGCAGCCGTTCGGGCCGGTGATCCCCAACCGTTGCCCGGGTCTCAGGGTCAGGTCCACCGCCGCGAATCCCCCGCCCCGATCATCGAACCTGCAAGCGAGGTTCTCCAGGACCAGGACCGGGTCGCCCCGACCGGCCGCGGGTTCACGACGGCGTTCCCCGGCCGGGATGGGCCCCGGGGCCAGGAATCCGTCGCCCTCCCCCTTGTCCAGCAGGTCCGCGGCCGGGCCCTGGGCCACGATGCGCCCGCCCGCCAGGACGACCAGACGGTCGGCGCGCCCGGCCTCCCTGCGGTCGCAGGTCGCGGTCAGCAGCGTCCGGCCGGGCACGGCCCGGCGCCAGCGGTCCAGCCGGTCGAGCACCCAGGCGGCCTGGGCGTCGTCCTGCAGGGCGGTGGGTTCGTCGCAGAGCAGGATCGCCGGATCGCAGCCGGTGGTCACCGCCAGGGCCAGCCGTTGCTTCTGGCCGGCGGAAAGAAGGTGGGGATTGAGGTCGCCGGCGCCCTCGAGGCCGAAGTCCCGCAGGATGGGCTCGGGGTCCAGATCCCCCCTGCCCAGGCAAAGCTCCTGCCGCACCGTGCCGCCGATCAGCTGCTCGTCGGGATCCTGGACCATGAGGGCCACCCGGCCCGTCGCCGGTGATTCCTCGCCGGCCAGGAACTTCAGCAGGGAGGACTTGCCCGAGCCGTTGCCACCCACCACGGCCGTCCAGGTCCCGGGTTCCAGGTCGAGATCGATGCCCTGGAGGATCCTGACCGGTCCGTCCGGTGTCCGGCGGTCCAGGTCCAGGCCCCGCAGGGACAGCAGGGGCCCGGGATCAGGGAGCATGCCGCAACGACTCGAGATTGCGGCGCGCCGCAGCTGCCCAGTTGGAGTCCCCGTCGAGCCGGAGGTAGGCTTCCCAGGCGGCGATGGCCCCCTGGCGGTCGCCGGCTTCCTGGCGGCTGCGGGCGTAGCCGAACGCGGCCCTCTTGTCCGCCGGATCCCGTTCCAGGACCAGGCCGAACTGGCGGGCCGCTTCCTCGAATCGGGCGGTCTGGAACAGGGCGTTGCCCCGGGCGAAGGCGAAGTCGGTCGCCTGGGGCCGGGCCTTCACCAGGACGTCCAGGTGTTCGAGGGCCTTTTCGGCCATACCGCGCTTCAGGAGCACCAGGGCCAGGTTGTAGCGGGCGGCGTGCAGGTCGGGCGCGGTCTCCAGGGCGAGTTCGAACTGGGCTTCCGCCTCGCCCAGACGTTCGGACGCCAGCAGATCGACCCCCTGGTTGTAGGGACCGAGGGCGGAGGAGCGCTGCCTGGCGGATTCCCACTCCTCCTTGTCGAACCGCAACCTCAGGACCGACCCGGGCGCGGGATCGGCGCCCGATCCCAGGCCGTTGTCCTCGGCGATCCTCTCGGCGCGGCCGGGGTCGCCGTAGTAGTTGTCGGCCACGGTGGCCAGGGTCTCCCCCGGTTGCACCGCATGCTCGATGATGTTGCCCTGGGGGAAGGTCCGCGGCGGAGGCTGCGGCAATGCCGGCCCCGGGCCCGTCACCGTGCCGGTGGAGGTCACCCGCTTGGAACAGCCTCCTGCGGCCAGGAGCAAGGCGACCAGGAGCAGCCCCCCCAGGACCAGGCCCATCCGGACCGGCCCGGGGAAACGGGTCCAACCGGCCGGGAATCGGGAATCAGTCTGCCGAACCGCCACGGATCCCTCCTTGGTCGCCGGATTCCCCGGCATCGTCCTCTCCGACCGCGACCCCCATGAGGCGCGGATCGCCCAGGGCGCCCGCTTCGGTCAGGATGGCCATCATGGTGGAACTGTCGGGAGCGGCGTAGAGTTCCTTGCGCAGGGCCGCGGCCCCCGGATATCCCCGGAAGGTGCGGGCGATGTGCTTGCGCACCACCAGGCAGCCCTGGTTCTCCCCGCGCTGGGCCACCTCCCCCCGGATGTGGTCGCAGGTCACCTCGCACATCTCGGCGAAGGGGATGGACGGGGCCTCCCTGTCCTCATCCACGGCCGTCATCTCGGCGAAGATCCAGGGATTGCCGATGGCGCCGCGTCCGATCATCACGCCGTGGCAGCGGGTGTGCTCGACCATGGCCCGGTACGAGGCCCCGTCGACCACGTCCCCGTTGCCGATCACCGGGATGTCCAGGGTCTCGACCAGGTCGGCGATGCGGTCCCAGTCGGCCTGTCCGGAAAATTTCTGGGAGCGGGTTCGCCCGTGCATGGTGACCCAGCCCATCCCCAGCTCCTGCAGCAGAAGGCCCACCTCGCGGTAGTTGACCGAGTCCTCGTCCCACCCCGTGCGGATCTTGGCGGTCACCGGGACGGCGCTGGATTCGACCACGGCCTTGACGATGCGCTCGAGCAGGGGCACGTCGGCCAGCAGGGCGCTGCCCCCGCACTTCTTGACGACCTTCTTGGCGGGGCAGCCGAAGTTGATGTCCAGGACGTCCATCCGCCTGTCGCCGAGCAGGCGGGCGGCGCCGGCCATGTGCCCGGGGTCGTTGCCGAAGATCTGGACGCCGACCAGGGCGTCCTCGCCCTCGGTGTCCACCAGCTTCCAGGTCGCCTCGCCGCCGTAGGTCAGGCCGCTGGCCGAGGCGAACTCGCAGAACCCCATGTCGGCGCCGAAACGCCGGCAGATGTCCCGGAAGGGGCGGTCGGTGACCCCGGCCATGGGAGACAGCAGGCGGTGCACGCCTGAGAACCAGGTCAGGCGCGGATCGAGGCGGACGGGTTTGCGGTCCAGCGGCAAAGGAAACTCCCGGAGATGGTCCAGCGGAAAGCGGGCGGCGACACGGAATACGGACAAGAGTAATCCAGAGGGGGGCCGCTGGCAATCCCGCCCCCGCCCCCCCTCGCCTGGATACTGGCCCTGCAGGCCTTCGCGCCCTACAATGGGGCGGTCACGCGACCCGACCGAGCGAAAGGACGCCCCTTGGCCGCCAAGCCCTACCACCTGTGCTTCGTCAACTCCATGCGCAGCTTCGGCGGCGCCGAGGTGTGGTTCCTGTCCGCGGCCCGGACCCTCCACGCACTGGGCCTGAAGGTCTCCCTCATCGCCCAGCCCGACGCCGTCTGGCTGGACCGCGCCCGGGCGATCGGGATCACCGTGAAAACCCTGTCCATCCGCGTGGACGGCGCCCCCTGGACCGCCGTGCGCCTGGCCACCATGTTCTCGCACCACGGGGTGACGGCGGTCATTGCCAACACCACCAAGGACCTGAAGAACGCCGCCCTGGCCGGGCGCCTGGCCCGGCTGCCGGTGATCCTGGGCACCCGCGAGAGCGACTTCCCCCTGAAGGACAACTGGAACTACCGCCTGTTCTTCCGGCACCTGGCGACCGGGGTGCTGGTCAACAGCGAGGCCACCCGCCGGACCACCCTCGGCAGCGCGCCCTGGCTGGATCCCCACCGGGTCCACCTGCTCTACAAGGGGATCGACCCGGAGCGGTTCCATCCGGCCGCAGCGCCGCCCCCGAGGGTGACCGTGGGGTTCGTGGGCCAGTTCATCGAGCGCAAGGGCGTGCCCGAGCTGATGCAGGCCTGGTCGCGTTTCGAGACCGCCCCCTGGACCGGCGAAGGCCCGCCCCCCGTGCTGAGGATGGCGGGCGAGGGCGTTCTCGGCGAAGACCTGGCCCGCTGGCGTCAGGGACTTCGCCATCCCGACCGCGTGGAGATCATGGGGTTCGTGGAAGACATCCCGGCCTTCTACCGGGAATGCTCGCTGCTCGTGATGCCCTCCCACGCCGAGGGCTTCGGCCTGGCGGCCGCGGAGGCGGCGGTGTGCGGACTTCCTGTGATCGCCGGCCGCGCCAGCAGCCTGCCCGAGATCGTCCAGGACGGGGTGACCGGGCGGCTGGTGGATCCCGGGGACGTGGACGGCCTGCTGGCGGCCATCGAGGAACTAACCGGATCGCCCGCCCTGCGCGCCACCTGGGGCCGGGCGGGACGCCGGCGGGTCCTCGACAACTTCACCCATGACCGGTGCATGGCCCGGCTGATCCAGCTGACCGGTGGACCGGTGCCCGCAACCCTGGAAGGAGCCCTCGCATGAGCGTGTTGCGTGTCGCGGCGATCCAGACCTCGCCCGTGTTCGGAGACGTTTCCGGGAACCTGGAGCGGGCCCTGGCCCTGATTCCCGCGGGATGCGACCTGGCGGTGCTGCCGGAGCTGTTCGCCACCGGTTACCAGTTCCGCGACACCGCCGAGGCCATGTCGCTGGCGGAGGAGACGGCTCCCGGCCGGACCGGTGGGCCCATCATCGCGGCCCTGACCCGCTTCGCCGCCGAATCCGGCTGCACCCTTGCGGCCGGCCTCGCCGAGCGGGCCGGCGACAGGGTCTTCAACAGCGCGGTCCTGGTGCGGCCCGACGGTTCGCGCGGCCTCTACCGCAAGGTGCACCTGTTCGCCGACGAGAAGCTGGTCTTCACCCCCGGCGATCTCGGCTTCCCGGTGTTCAAGGCCTGCGGCACCACGGTCGGCCTGATGATCTGCTTCGACTGGATCTTCCCCGAGGCGGCGCGCAGCCTGGCCCTCGCCGGAGCCAGCATCCTCCTGCACCCCTCGAACCTGCTGCTGCCCTGGTGTCCCGAGGCCATGATCACCCGATGCCAGGAGAACCGGGTCTTCGCCGTCACGAGCAACCGAATCGGCAGCGAGAACCGCACCGGGACCCGGCTGGACTTCATCGGGATGAGCGAGGTGGTCTCGCCCCTGGGCAGGCTGCTCGTGCGTCTGGGCAAAGAGGAGGAAGGCGCTGCGGTGACGGACATCGACCTGGCGGAGATCAAGCAGCAGGTCACTCCGCGCAATCACATCTTCGGCGACCGCCGACCCGATCAGTATCGGCTGTGACGGCGGGGGCCGTCGGACCATGAATCGCCCCAGGAATTGAAGTAAGATGAACCAGGCGGGTTCGCACGAACCCGCCTGATGTCTTATTGATCAAAATGAATTGCATGCCGGTAACAAACAAACTCTTCCCGGAGACCTCGCTGAACCGGTCAAGATTTCGAAGCCTGCCGTCACCTCCACAGCGCCTTCAGGTCTCCCCAGGAAGTCGTCTCGGTGTCCACCGGACCACCGTAGAAGGGCGTGTACAGGACCTCGGCCAGGATTGCTGGATCATCGTGAATGTCGTGAATCCAACTCGCAATCAAGGCCGCATCACCCGTTCCCCAGTAGTTGCCCAGGAAGTCGTGCTGCATATTGCCGTAATCCACCAATTGAACACAGTCGATTGAATATGCACTCGACCCCTTGATCAAATCACAATAGCGGACATAGGCGGGGGCGGTATTGACAAATTTCATCACCCCAGTAGTGCCACCTGTGAAAATTGTCTGGGTCGCGGCAAGAACTCCTTCGGCATCTACCCAGACGGCCATCTTCCCTCCGGAAATTTCACTGTCTCTGATTTCACAACGGGGAGCAACGGCCGTCATAGTTAGACCATAGAATTCGCAATCATGAATCCGGGTATCTCGTATTAAACACCCCGCCCCGGCAGAAATTTGAACTCCAATGCGCGCATTAAAAATCTCACAATTATTGATGGCGATGTCATCCACTCCGCTCAATAAAACAGCATAGCCATGGGGGGCGTCTGAAAAAATGCAATTATCAACCAATGCCCCCCCCCCTGTCCCATACATGTTAAGTAAAGCATGAGAGCTCACATATGAAGTGTAGAAGGTGGAATTTTTTACCCAACCTCCGGAGCCAACATTAATCCACCACAGACCTTCCACATTATCGACAAACCTGCAATTGTTGACAAAAATTGGTCCATCAAAGGCCAAAAACCCGTGGAAACTGTTTCTCAGGGTTGCGTTTTCTATTCGGCAGGAAACGCCTCCATCCCATCCCAACGCAATCGGAGAATAGTGGACATAATCAATATTCTGATTGGCCTGCCCAATGATTGTCACCTCAGGGCCTGCCCCGATGATCGTCAATTCAGATACGGTCACATGTCCTGCAACTTCTACATCCCAGGCATATCCAGGGTACTTCACTGGGAACATCTCGGTGTATTCCCCTGGACCAACCAGGATCGTATCCCCAGACGCTGCTGCATCAAGGGCGTGTTGCAAAATGCTGAACTCCCCGCTTCCATCGCGAGCCAAGGTGATCGTGCGGCCTTGGGCACCGGAGCAAAGGGAAAGCAGAAGGGCAATCGAGATGATAAATCTCAGGGCCATTGGGTCATCCTTTCTCGATCTCATGATTATAACAATACCACCTTGTTTTTGAAAGCCCTTTCTCCCAACCGTCCGGAGGTAGATGCCGTTGTCCAGGCACGAGGTGGGGCCTGCCCCAGGATTGGAAGTATGATGAATCAGGCGGGTTCGCACGAACCCGCCTGATGTCTGATCGATCAAAAAGTATTGCGCGCTGGTTGCAGAAAAATGCGCTAGAGATGGACGCCGGGATCGCTGAGATCCATGTTCTTGGGCACGACCACCACGCCGCCCGGCGAGATGGTGAACAGGGCCGCATCCTGCACCGGGTCGAACCCGATCTCCATCCCCTCGGGCACCACCACGTTCTTGTCGATGATGGCGCGGCGGACGCGGGCGTACCGCCCGACCGTCACGTTGTCCCCGAGGATGCTGTCGGTGACCCTGCAGTAGGAATTGAGGCGCACGCTGCGGCCGATGACCGAGCGCTCGACGCGGCCGCCGGAGATGATCGTGCCTCCGCCCACGATGGAGTCCTCGACGATGCCGGGCAGGGTCCCGTCCTGCGTGAACCCGTGCACGGACTTGAAGGGAGGCACCGGAGGCTGCCAGGCCCGGAACACCCAGTCCTTGTCGTAGAGGTCGAGCTGGGGCGTGCGGCTGACCAGGTCCATGGTCGCCTCGTAGTAGCTGTCCAGGGTCCCGATGTCGCGCCAGTACCGCGGTTCGTGGGTCTGGGAGCTGCGGAAGGGATAGGCGTAGACCAGACCCTGCTCCACCAGCCGGGGGATGATGTCCTTGCCGAAGTCGTGCCGGCTGTCGGTCTGCTTGGCGTCGAAGCTGAGTTCCCGCACCAGGTCGGCCGTGTCGAAGATGTAGACCCCCATGTTGACCAGGCAGCGGTCCGGATCGCCGGGGATGGTCTTGGGGTTCGCCGGCTTCTCCTCGAAGCCCACCACCTTCCAGTTCTCGTCGACCTCCAGGATGCCGAACTGGTCGGCCCCCTCCTTCGGGACGACGGCCGCGGCCAGGCTCATGCAGCCTTGATGATCGGCGTGGAACCCCAGCAGCTTGCCGTAGTCCATGCGGTAGATGTGGTCCCCGGAGAGGATCAGCACGTGATCGGGCTTGCGGTTCTGCAGCAGGTAGATGTTCTGGTACACGGCGTCGGCGGTGCCTCCGTACCAGCGCTGGCCCACCCGGTGCTGCGGGGGAATGCGGTAGAGGAACTCGCCCGCCTCGTAGCTGAAGATGTTCCAGCCGCGCTGCAGGTGCTGGTCCAGGGAGAACGACTTGTACTGGGTCAGCACGTAGATCTGCCGCAGGCCGCTGTGGATGCAGTTGCTCAGGGTGAAGTCGATGATCCGGTAGGCGCCGCCGAAGGGAACGGCCGGCTTGGAGCGGTCACGGGTCAGCGGATACAGGCGTTCGCCCTGGCCGCCGGCGAGGATGAGGGTCAGGGTGCCGCGCACCAGCTTGCGAATGCTCAAGGGTGGACTCCCGCATAGGGCCGGCGGTCAGCCGCACCGCATCGGAACGAAGGTTCAGTTCTGGGCGGTCGCCTTGTTCTCGAGAACACCCTTGACGGTTTCCACCAGTTCACTGACATCCGACGATTTGGTCACGTACGCGTCCGCGGCCCAGGTCAAGTAGTTGTCCCGGTAGCTGGAAAAAGCCGTGTTCAGGATGACGGGGATGCGCTTGTCGCGCTCCAGGATACGCTGCATGGCCTCGATGCCGTCCATTCCCGCCATCCTGATGTCCAGGATAACAAGATCGGGCTTCATGGTCTCCACAAATTCGAGCCCCTGGACCGCGTTGCTCGCGGTCATGGTCTCGAACCCGGCGCGCCGCAATTCCGTTTCGTACAGCAGCCTCAGGTGGGGTTCGTCGTCGACGATCAGGATCTTGCTCACAACCGGCCTCCTGCTGGGTTCGCGGCCCCGGAGGACCGCGCCATCAGAGCAATCTGAAGACAAGTTACCAAATCAGCCACGGCCTTGCCAGTGCGAATCCGGCGACCCGTTCATTCCTTGGGCAGGGGCAGGATGAACGAGAATCCAGCCCCCTTCCGGGAACGGTTCCGCGCGCCGGCCACCCCTCCGTGGGACTTGATGATCTGGGAGCAGATGGTCAGTCCCAGACCGGAACCGGTCGGTTTCGTGGTGAAAAACGGCGAAAACAGCTTGTCAGCGACTTCTTTTGCAAAACCCGGGCCAGTATCGCAGACCTCCACCTTGACCCCCCCGTCCAGCAGCCTGGTGCGCACCTCCAGCCGGCCACCGTCGGCCATCACCTGGATCGCGTTCATCAGGAAGTTCTGCAGGACCTGCTGGATCTCGCCCGGATTGCAGGAAACCAGCACCCCGGGGGCCTGGCAATCGAGTTCCAGCTCGATGTGCTTCTTCTCCAGTTCCTCGCGGAACCGCGCGGCGGTGTCGGCGGCCAGCTGGTCGATGGCCACGTCCTTCCGGAGCAGCTTCTGGGGCCGGATGAAGTCGAGCAGGTCGTGGATGATGGTCTCCATCCGCCCGACCTCCTCGGTGATGATGGCCGCGTACTGGTGGTTGGGGTCATCGTCGTCGAGGTTGCGGACCAGGGCGCGGGCGAACCCGCCGATGGCGACCAGGGGGTTGCGCAGTTCGTGGGCGACGATGGCCGAGGTCTCGCCCATCACGCTCAGCCGCTCCATGCGCAACAGGGTCTCCTGATCCTCCTTCTGCTTCTCGTGGGCCTTGCGCAGGGCGATCAGCCTCTTTTCCAGCTCGGTGTAGAGGCGGCTGTTCTCGATGGCGCTCGCGCTCTGGTTGGCGAAGAGCTGCAGGAACTCCAGGTCCAGGTCGGTGATCGTGTTCCCGCTGATGGCGTTGTCGGCGATGATGGCGCCGAGCATGCCGCTGCGCGTGATCAGCGGCGCCACCGCGAACTCCCCGTAGCCCAGCCAGCTCTGGATGGTGGCCACGCCCGGGAGGATCATCCCCGGGGTGATTCGCCGGGCCTGCCTCTCCTGCATGGAACGCACCAGGACGTTGGACTCCTGGTCCAGCGGGATGACCATGTGGCGCACGATCTCGTTCACCGCCACGTCGGTCTGCTTGATCGACTGGTCGTAGCTGGTCATCATCGAGAACAGGTCGCCGCCCTGGTAGGCCAGGTCGTGCCAGATGCGGGCGGCCTCGTCGGCGTTGCTGGGCCCGATGGCCAGTTCGCCCTTGAGCAGGCCCGACTTCTCGTCCACCAGCAGCAGGAAGGCCCGGTTGAACCGCAGACCCTGGCCGGCGGTGATGCAGATCAGGACGGCCTCGAGCACCTGGTCGAGGGTCAGGTTGGCGCCATAGAGGGCCTCGCTGACCTGGTTGAGCAGGGACAGCTTGGCGAGCCGGGCGGCTCGCAGTTCGTCGTCGTGGTCCCGCTGACGAGTGTCGGAGATGTACAGGAGGCAGTGGTTCGGCTCCCGGTCCGCCGGATCCCCCGTCCCGGGGATCCCGGCGCCCTCCCGCCCCAGATCGGGGGCGAAGAACTTGCGGCAGACCACCTCGACCGGCAGCAGGGCGCCCTCGGAAGTCTGGATCTCCAGCTGCATGTATTCGGGATTGCAGACGCCGTGATCGCGGCAGTCGGTGACGTCCAGGGCGGGCACGAAGAGGGCGCCGACGGGGTTGCCGACCAGCCTGCCCCAGGGCAGCTTGACCAGCTCGCAGACCCCGCGGCTGGCGGCCAGGATGCGGCCGTCCGGCTGGACCAGGATCAGGGGCAGGGCGCTGTGGAAGAAGCCCTCCGCAACGATCTCCATACGCCGCTGCAGATTCCGTTCGTCGGACACGGTCCCGGTTCCTTTCGCGAAGGGTGCGCCCCCGGGAGGGACCCGGGTCAGGCCCGGATGGTGCGGGCCTCCAGGGCCTGAAGATAGACGTCCTCGTAGCTTGCCGCTGCCCGGGACCAGCCGAATTCGCAACCCATGCCCCGGACCTGCAGGGCGGCCCACCGGTCCGGATCGTCCCAGAGCGCCTCGGCCCGGCGCAGACAGGCCAGCAGGGCCTCGGGACGCGCCTGGTCGAAGACGAATCCCGTCCCCGCGGCGTCGTCCGCATCGACGACGGTATCGGCCAGCCCCCCGGTGCGCCGCACCACCGGGGGCGAACCGTACTTCAGGGCGTACATCTGGGACAGACCGCAGGGCTCGAAGAGGCTGGGCATCAGGAACAGGTCGCAGCCGGCGTAGATCCGGTGGGCGAGGGCCTCGTCGAAGACCCGGGTGAAGGACACGGCGTCCGGCATCCTGGCCGCCACGGCGTCCAGGGCAGCCTCCAGATCCCGGTCCCCGGTCCCCAGAACGGCGAAGGTGAAGCCGTCCCCCACCAGCCGCTCCAGCAGGGGGATCAGCAGGTCCACCCCCTTCTGGTGGACCAGCCTGCCCACGAACCCGCACAGGGGCTTGTCCGGCCGCCCGGGATTGCCGGGGACCGCCAGTCCCAGTTCGTCCGCGAGGGCGGCGCGGCAGGCGTCCTTGCCCGCGAGCCGGGCGGGGCCGTAGTTCTCCGCCAGATGCGGATCCCGCAGGGGATCCCAGACCTCGTCGTCCGCCCCGTTGAGGATCCCGGAGTAGCCGGCGCCGCGGGCGCCGAGCACCCCTTCCAGGCCACAGCCGTAGGCCGGATCGGCGACCGTCTCGCGGGCGTAGGTGGGGCTGACGGTGTTGACCCGGTCGGCGGACGCGATCCCGGCCTTGAGCAGGTTCATCCGGCCGTGGAACTCCAGGAGTCCCGGATAGACCGCCAGGGAACGCGGCAGGCCCAGATCGAGGACGCGGTCGGGCAGGTGGATCTCCTGGTGCGCCAGGTTGTGGATCGTCAGCACGGTGGCGGCAGGTCCCGGCAAATCCCGACCCGTGTACCAGTGGTCGCGGTACAGGAGCGCCGGGACGGCCTCGGCGTCGTGGGCGTGGACGACGTCCACGGGCCACCCGAGCAGGCGCGGCAGCAGCAGGGCCGCCTGGGCGTGCAGGGAGGCCCTCTCCAGCGAATCGGCGAACCCCTTGCCGTCCGGGCCGGTGTAGATCCCGCGGCCGGCGAACAGATCCTCGCATTCGACGAGGTAGATCTTCAGCCGGCCGGCCGGCGGACCCTGCACGTGGAAGCGGACGTCGTGGACCTTCTGCCCCACCCGCAGGGCCAGGGGGGGCAGCTTCTTGAGCGGCCGGATGCCCAGGCGAGCACGGTCGAGATGCCCGTAGAGAGGCAGCACGACGCGCACGTCGTGGCCGCGGCCGGCCAGGGCAGCCGACAGGGCCTGGGCGACGTCGCCGAGCCCGCCCACCTTGGCCCAGGGGGCCAGTTCCGCCGTCACCATCAGGATGTTGCGCTTGGTCGGCAAGGGGACCTCCTCACCCGCGCAGGGCGGCGGCCGCGCTTTCGGGCGGAACGGGGTTGATGAAGAATCCCGACCCGGTCTCGAACCCCGCCAGGCGCACCAGCCTCGGGGTCAGTTCCAGGTGCCAGTGGAACCCATTGTGCGCCGCTCCCGGAAGGCTGTCGAGGGCTTCCTGGCCCGTGACCACCACCAGGTTGAAGGAGTGGTCCCCGTGCCGGCGCCGCTGCGCTTCCAGGACCGTCTTCAGCACGGCCGCCAGGGCTTCCAGTTCGGCGTCCGGGGCCGCGGTCAGGCGGGACCGGTGGCCGCGGGGCCAGAACCCGGCCTCGAAGGGAAACCGGCTGGCCCAGGGGGCGATGGCCGCCCAGTGCTCGTTGCTGGCGATGACCCGGCTGCCGTCCGCGCACTCGGCGGCGACCAGGTCGCAGGCCAGGCATCCCCCGGTCCGCACCCGGTGGGCCGCCAGCCGTTCCTGCTTGGCCCGCACGCTCTCGGGGACCTCGGGCAGGGCCAGGATCTGCAGGTGGGGATGGCTGAGGGTCGCCCCGGCCTCGGGTCCGGCGTTCATGAAGGGCAGGACGAACAAGCCGGGCGCCTCGGCGTTCAGGGCGGCCGTCCGGTCCCTGACCAGGCCCAGCAGTTCGGCCAGATCGGGGACCGTCAGGTCCGCCAGGGTCGCCTCGTGCCGGGGGGTGCAGACGATCACCTCGTGGCGCCCGCTCCCGGGCCGGCGGGGAAAAAGCCCGCCCGTGGCGGGATCATCATTCGGCGCACCGTCCAGAGCGGGAAACTTGTTGGGGAAGGCGCGCAGGCGCCAGCCCGGGGAATTCTCCGGCGCTCCATCAGGACGGCCTGCTGCGGTGATCTCGGGGGTCGTCAGGTGCTCCCGGCCCGGGCAGAAGGGACAGGTGATCGGGCGGTCCGGCGCCACGCCCGGCAAGGGAAACTCGTTGGGACGTCCCGACCTGTGAGGAGAGACGACGACCCAGCGGCCGGTCAGGACATCCTGTCTCAGTTCATTCATCGGATTTTTTCCCCGAAAAAAACGTCCGACAGGGAACAATCCCGCCGGCCCGAGCGTAAAACAACCATACTCCGGAGCCAACAAGAACCGCATCCCCCTAGCGGCACCTCCTCCGGGCGAGACGATGGAAAAAAAGCGGGCGAGCGCGGGAACGGACCCAAGGGCGAAGGGTCCGTTCCTATTTTTCATCCCCCATCCCCGCCGGCCGACCCGCCAGGACGAACTGCAGGTACTTCATATCGGCGAATCTCCCGAGAGTCAAGGCGTTGAAGGCCTTGAACTTCAACGATCCGGTGGGATTGATCCCCTCCACCGTCTCCACCGTGAAACCGCTGTCCCGGAACAGGGCGATCATGCTGCTGCGGGTGAAGAACCGCAGATGGGTGCGGTCGCAGATCCCCTCGTCGGCGTACTCCCAGCGGCCCTTCAGGGCCAGGTCCACCACGTTCCAGAAGTACCGGACGCTGGGGATGGAGGCGGTGACGCGGCCGCCGGGAGCCAGCAGGGGCGGCAGCATGCCCAGCAGGTCCCCCGGTTCGAGCAGGTGCTCGAGGACGTCGTTCAGGCAGATGCAGTCGAAGGCCCCGCGCGGCAACGTAGGAATGACGGCGTGAGCATCGCCGGTATGGACGGCGTGGAGCACCTCCGCCGCCCTTCGGGCCGCCTCCGGGTCGAACTCGATGCCGGTGATCTCCAGGTCGGGCCGGGCCTCCAGCAGGCCCGCGGCGAAGGCCCCGGCGCCGCAACCGACGTCCAGGATGCGGCGGGCGTCCGCCGGCACGAAACGCTGAAGCTCCCGGCGCGGGCGCCCGTAGTACTCCGGCGCTTTCTTCAGTTCGCCCATCAGTTCCCCCCCGGCGATCCGAAGGCGCGGGTGTTGGTGTCGGCCAGCAGGCGGTCCAGGTCCTCCGCCTCTCCCACGATGATCAGGCGGTCCCCCTCGTCCAGGGGCCGGCCTGGATCGGGCATCTCGTTCCGTAGACCGCCCAGCAGGGTGCGCTGCTTCACCGCCAGCACCGAGATGTTGTAGCGCGGACGCAGGGCCAGTTCCTGGAGGGTCATGCCGATCCATTCGGCCGGCGGCACGAAGAGCTGGACCTTGTACTGCTCGGGGAGCTCGACGCAGTCGTGCATGCGGGCCTCCCCGGTGACAAGCTTGATGCCCTTGTCCTCCTGGTGCAACACCTCGCGGTTGTAGACCTCGAAGATGGCCTGACGCGTGATGACGCCCACGAGCACCGGTTTTTCCGGGCCGTACAGGACCGGCAGGTCGGCGGTGTCGCGATGGCCCAGCTTGAGCAGGCAGTCCTCGAGGTTGTCGCGCCGGTAGACGATCTGCGGCACCTCCCGGAGGATGTCGGCGGCGATCAGCACCTGGCCGAGGTTCTCCTCGTGCAGGATGTCCTTCACGTCGTGGATGGAGATCAGGCCGCGCAGCTTGCCGACCTCGTCCACGACGTAGTAGTGCTCCTCCTGGTTCTCCAGGAAGAGCTTCAGGATGTGGTCCAGCCTGGCGGTCACCTCGATCGAGGCGGGGTTGACCTCCATGATGTCCTGCACGTGGAAGCTGCGCAGGATGGCGCTCTCGCGGCCGAAGTTCAGTTCCTGCCCCCGGCGCGTGAACTTCAGGGTGAAGATGGAGTCCTTCATCAGCGAGCGGTACACCAGGGCCGCCCCGATGCTCGCGAGCATGAGCGGCAGGATGACCTGGTACTGGCCGGTCATCTCGAAGAGGATGAGGATCGCGGTCAGCGGACCTCCGGTGGCCGCGCCCACCATGGCCGACATCCCCACCATGGCGAAGGCCCCAACCGCGTGGTGGGCGTCGGGGAAGATCTGGCCCAGGCCCGCGCCGAAGGCGCCTCCGAGCATGCCGCCGAGGAACAGGGCCGGCGCGAAGATCCCCCCGCTGAATCCCGACCCGAGGGTGAGATTCACCGCCAGGAGCTTGACCACCACCAGCAGGACCATCAGGCCCAGGGCCATCTCGCCGTTCAGGGCCTGGACCATGGACCCGTAACCCACGCCGTAGACCTGGGGGAACCAGATGGTGATGGCGCCCAGGAAGACTCCGCCCAGGGCGGGCTTGAGCCAGGGCTTAACCGGCAGGCGCTCGATGGCGTCCTCGCTTGCGTAGAGGGTGCGGACGTAGATCACCGCCAGCAATCCCACCAGCAGCCCGAGCACCAGGTAGAACGGCAGCTCCAGGCTGTTCTCGATGGTGAAGTCGGGCACCGGAAACGAAGGGGTGTCGCCCAGGAACTCGCGGCTGACGGCGGTGGCGACCACGCTGGCCACGATGATGGGACTGAAGGTCACCAGCGCGAAATCGCGCATGAGGATCTCCAGGGCGAAGAACGCCCCGGCGATGGGTGCGTTGAAGGTGGCTGCGATGCCGGCCGCAGCCCCGCAGCCGATGAGGGTCCGCAGACGCTGGGGCGAGAACCGCAGCCACTGGCCCACGGTGCTGCCCAGGCCGGCGCCGATCTGGACGATGGGACCTTCGCGGCCCACCGAACCGCCGCAGGCGATGGTGATGGCGCTGGCGGTGATCTTCACCGCGGCGACCACGGGCCGGATCACCCCCTTCTTGAAGACGATGGCGCCCAGCACCTCGGGGACCCCGTGCCCCTTGGCCTCACGGGCTCCCCAGTGCACCAGGGGACCCACGACCAGGCCGCCCATCACCGGCAGCAGGATCTTCTTCCACCAGGGCACGGCCATGAGCAGTTCGACCGTGTTCTCGCCGTGGCCGATGGCGAAGCCCTGGAAGAAGTCCACCATCCAGCGGAAGAGGATGGCCCCGAATCCGCCGCAGACGCCGACGATGGCCGCCATGACGACCATGATGGTGGTCTCGTCGGGTTCGAAGCGTTCGATGACCCTGAAGAGGGCCCGGCGGGTGCGGCTGTACTTCCTGACGGACAATGGGGCCTCGCGGAGTCGGGGTTCGGGGGACGAAGAAGCCCTAAACTGGCAAATCCCTGGGGATTCGTCAATACCGGGCCGTGCGGATCCCAGCTTCCGACCTTTCATTGTCCTTGGCAAGCCGGCGACCATCGGCATAATGGCAGGACATCGTGCACTCCATCGGAAACGAGGACCCATGGCCCCCGACTTCACTCCCGGCGGCGGACTCCATCCCAGCGACCTGGCGCCAGGTCTGTTCACCGCCCTGCTGGACAACGGCATGCGCGTCATCATCAAGGAGGACCGCCGCCGCGACGTGGCCATCTGCAACGTCTGGGTGGGCGCCGGCAGCAACCGCGAGCCCGAAGCCCTCAGGGGATGGTCCCACGGCATCGAGCACCTGCTGTTCAAGGGGACGGGCAAGCGCGGGGAGGGGGACTTCGCCCGCGAGGTCGCCGAGGCCGGCGGCTCGACCAACGCCGGGACCGGCTACGAGACCACCAACTACCACATCACCCTGCCGGCGGAGAACCTGCCCGTCGCCGTGGACATCCTCGGCGACGCCCTGTTCCACAGCGCCTTCGAGCCCGGAGCCCTCGACGCCGAACGCGAGGTCCTCGTCCACGAGAACCACATGTACGACGACGTGCCGTTCGGTTACGGGGTGACCTGGCGCTGGGGGATGGAACTGGCCTTCGACCGCAGCCCCTACGCCCATCCCATCGGCGGCCAGGACGAGAACCTGCGCGAACGCAGCCGCGACCAGATCCTGGCCTACTGGCGCAGCGCCTACCGGCCCGACAACGTGATCGTGGTCCTGGTCGGGGCGTTCGCCGCGGACGAGGCCTTCGGCCTCGTGAAGGAGAAGTTCGGGACGGTGCCGCCTTACGAGGGGCCCGGCGATCCGGCGACGGACATCGTCGCCGCGCCCCCGGTGGAGGGCCGGCATGACGGGCCGCGCTGGCGGCTGGAGCGCGGAGACATCGCCAAGTGTTACGCCAAGCTCATCTTCCCCGCACCGGGCGAGCACGAGGACCGGCGCCAGATCATGAGCGTGATCCACAAGATCCTCGCCGACGGCCGCAGCTGCCGGATGCACCGCCAGGTCCAGGAGGAAAGCAAGCTGGTCGACGACTTCGTCGTGATGACCGAGGCCGGCCCCCGCGAAGGCATCGCCATCGTCGACCTGGAGACGGACGTGCAGCGCCTGCCCGCGGCCATCAAGGCCGTCTGCAGCGTTCTCGAGGACCTCAAGCGCACCGGCGGCACTCCCGAGGAACTGGACCGCGCCCGGGTGCGCACCCTGCGCGGGCACCTGTTCGGGAACGAAACGGTCCAGGGCCAGGCCCACAACCTGGGCCACCATGCCATGCTCGGGGACCTGCCAGGGGCCTTCGAATACCCCGGCCGCGTGGCGTCCGTGACCGCCGCCGACGTCGCCGCCATCGCCGCCGAGGTCTTCGACCGCCACCAGCTGAGCGTGATCGCCTATCTGCCGGAGCACGCCGCCGCGGGAGACCTGCCCGCCTCGGGGCGGGACCTGGAGGAACTGCTCAGGGGCGTCCTGAGCACCGGCGTGGCCCATCCCTCTCCCGCCGGGCCGGCCGGAGCGCCCGGGCCGACCCGCCACGCCACCGCGGGCGGCCGCGCCGAACCGTTCCGCCTGACGGCATTGCCGGGGGGCGGCGAGATCTGCTGGCGCATCGACCGCACGGTTCCTGTGCTGGCCATGACCCTGACCACCCTGGGCGGCGCCTGCAGCGAGTCCGCCGCCTCGGCGGGATTGGCCGCCCTGACCTCGTCCGTGCAGATCAAGGGAGCCGGAGGCCGCACCGCGGCCGCCCTGCACGGACTGCTGGAAGGCGAGGGGGCATCCATCTCGCCCCGCACCGAGCGGGACTTCTCCGGGCTGGGCCTGTCGGCCATGAGCGATCGCCTGGACCGCCCCCTGGATTTGCTGGCGGACATCATCCACACCCCGGACTTCGCGCCGGACGAGATCGAGCAGGAGAGGCGCCTGGCCCTCGAGGAGCTGGCCTCCCTGGAGGACAACCCCCTGCAGCTGGGGGTCACCCGCCTGCGGGAGATGCTCTACGGCGACCATCCCTACGGTCGTCTGCTCCCCGGAACCCCCGAGAGCCTGCCCGGATTGACCAGGGAGCTGATCCTCGCCGCCCACGCCGGAGCCTGGATCCAGGGCAACATCCAGGTCTGCCTGAGCGGGGACTTCGACCCCGATCTCCTGCTACCCTTGCTGCAGGACATCCTGGCGGCCCTGCCGGCCGGGCCCAGAACCATTCCCGTCGTCAGCCCCGCCCGGAAACCGTCGGGGGCGGAGATCCAGCGCCTGCAGCGCCGCATCAACCAGTGCGTCCTGCTGTTCGGCTGGCCGGGCCCCCGCCATCCGGACGAGAACCTGGCGCCGCGCCTGGTCCTGAAGGAACTCCTCAACGGGCAGAGCGGCCGCCTCTTCGAGGAACTGCGCAACAAGCGCTCGCTGTGCTACAACACCGGAGTGATGACCACCGCCGGCTTCGGGCAGGGCATGATGCTGGGATACGTGCTGACCGCCCCCGAATCCGAACAGGAGGCCCGCACGGCCATGCTGGCCGAGCTGTCGCGCATCACCGTGGAACCCGTCGGGGCCGTCGAGCTGGAGATGGCCCGGGCCAAGCTGATCGGCAACCTGCTGATCGGGCACCAGTCCAACAGCGCCATGGTGGCCCGGGCGGCCCGCAACCGGGTCTACGGCAGGGAGGCCGAGGATCTGGTCCGGCTGGTGGCGGAGATCCGGGCCGTGAGCGCCGGCGACGTCACGACCCTGGCCGGCGAACTGATCACCCCCGACCGGCGCTGCGAGGTCGTGGTCAGCCCCGTCGGGTGATTCCCGGTCATGAAAAAAGGCCTCCCCCGGACGGGGGAGGCCTTGCTCCTGGACGGAGAATCTAGCCCACGACGCGGTAGCGGTCAGGAGCGTCGGACATGTCGATGAGCACGGTCTGCTGAGTGAAACTGGTGCGGTGCTTGACGCCCTCGGGCACGCGGTACTGGTCGCCGGCCTGGTAGAGGTTGCTCTGGCCGTCGATGTGGATGACCATCTCGCCGGAGATCACCAGCCCCTGCTGGTCGCAGTGGGAATGGTCCGGAAACGACACCCCTTCTTCGAAGACGAAAAAGACGACCTGCTTGCGGTCGTCCTTCAGGCAATATCCCGTGACCCCGTCGACCGGGACTTCGACCTTGGGCAAGGCCATGATTTCGGGGGGCAAAAGGTTGTCGATGGTACGGGCGGATTCCATACGCTGACCCTCCTGTGATCTCGATCGCTACAGGATGACCGGAGCGGGCGGGCCCGCCGTCCGGATGCTCACATCATATTCCAAACCCCGGGTTCGGCAAGGATCCGGGGATCCCCGGACCCAACCGCCTTCACCCCGTGGTGCGGGGAGCGTAATCGGCGCCCCGCATCGGCAAGGCCGGCGCCCCGGCAAGGATCTCGGCCAGCTCGATGCGGCCGATGAAGAGGTCGTGGTCCCCCGCCGGAACCACCGCTTCGGTCAGGCACAGGAACCGGGCGCTGCAGCGCCGGAGCGCGGGAGATCCCTCCCCCAGCAAGTCGTGGTCCACTTCCGCCCACTTGTCCCGATCCCGGCCGGACACCAGGCCGAACAGGCGGGCGGTCTCCACCTGGTCCTGGTGCAGGAGCGAAACGGTGAACTCGGGGGCGTCCCGCAGCAGCCCGTAGGTGAACCGCTCGCGGCCGACCGCCACCATGAGCAACGGCGGGACAAGGGACACCCGGGTGACCCAGGCGGCCGTCAATCCCCCCAGGACACCGTCACGCGCCGCGCCGATCACCGCCACCGGGGCGGGGATCAGGCGCAAGGCTTCGTCGATGAATTCGGGAGCGGTCCGGATGCGGGGATTGGTCATGCTCGGGTCCACCGCCGGGTCGTTGCGTGGGGAGGGCCGTGGGGCCCGTCGGTTCCGACAACTCCATCATAACCCGAAGACCGGGTCATCAGGCAAGGGCAAATTCGGCCACCACCGGATAATGATCCGACGGCAGGGCCTGCTGGCGGTGCTCCATGTCCGTGAAATCGATCCGGGTGACCGACCGCACCATGGGCCGGGGCCGGAAGAACACGTAGTCGATCCGCCGGGGACCCATGAGCTTGCGGCCGACCTTGTCCCGCAGGCCGAGACCGCGGAAGGTCGCGCCCTCGGGGCAGTCGCCCGCGCAGGCTTCGGCCCAGGCGTCGAACATGGGTTCGAGTTCGGGGTGCGCCGCGGCCATGGCCCTGATCTCCGGCGAGCCGGCGACGGCGTTGAAGTCGCCGGTCAGGAAGATCGGGATGTCCGGACCCAGCTGGGCCACCTTGGCGCTGACGTATTCCCGGAGCTGCAGGGCGCTCCGCTTGCGGTGCCAGGGATTGGCGGCCTCGAGGTGGGTCGTCCCGAACAGGAACTTCTGCTGGGTTCCGATGAGCTCGAACTGGTTCCAGGTCACCAGCCGCGGCCGAGTGCCCAGGTTGTAGCTGGAGGCGGGGACCTCGGGCGTCGGGGACAGCCAGTGGGTGTCCCCCTCGCCGATGGGATCGAGCAGCCGCACGCGGTCCCGGCGGAAGAACGTGGCGCAGTACCAGTTCTTGTCGCTGTGCGCCATGTCCGGACCCAGATTGCCCTCGCCGAAGAAATCGTACTCGGGCAGCAGGTCGGCCAGTTCCCGCAGCTGGCGGTAGTTGGCCTCCTGGGTGCCCACGACGTCCGGTTTCAGGGACGTGAAGATCCGGGCGATGTTCCGCTTGCGGAGTCTCCAGGGATGGCTGCGCTGTTTCTTGGTCGAGCTCAGAAGGTTGAAGGTCATCACCCTCAAATTGGCGTTCGGCACGATCTACTTCCCCACTTCGGTATTTTCCTGCCTCGGGGCCCGGCCCCGAAGGCGAACGTTCACTTCTTGACGGATCCGCGGGCGCTTTGTTGCACCCGATCATTCCTTGCAATTATCATACCTCTTCTAAAGTTCCCTTTATCGCGCGAATAATGCAAGAAACTGATGTAAATGACATATAATTTACTGACGGTATTGGCAAAATGGCAAATCGGTCATGAAAAAAGGTCAAGTTGAGGGGGTTCCGTGGGGAGGTCCATGGCCTCGAGAACCCGCAGGACCCAGCCGTCCCGCCCCTCCCGGGGCAGGCGCAAGGGCTCCAGGCCGAACTCGTCCAGCAGGTCGTCGATGGTCCCGTCGATGCCCGTCTGGAAGTCCACGGAAGTGTCCCGCGTCCCGTCGAAGCTGGGCGGAGCGATGATCGGGACCTTCACCAGCAGGGTGTAGGTGTTCATCCAGGACCGGATGAAGGGTTCGAGGTCCGGATTCCTGCCGGTGGCGTGGACCATGTAGGCGTAGTTGTCGAGCACCGCCCGGTCGCAGACGATGGCCTGATACGCGGCGCCCAGTTCGATCTCCCGGGCGACCTGCGTGTGCAGGATCCAGTTCTGGGCATCCTCGTTGGTCTCGCGGTTGATGGGCAGGGGGCACCCGCGCGCCACCTCCTTCACGAGGTCGACGCTGATGTCCAGCCGCTTGAGGGCGGCCGCCAGTTCGTAGCAGAGGGTCGTCTTGCCGACCCCGTGGGTGCCGATGAACGCGATCTTCATGGGCGCAACTTAGCCCCCCTGCCGGGTAATGTCCAGAGACCGCGGACCGCCCGGCTAGAAGCGGTCGCGGATGACCAGTTCGTCCAGGGGAACCTGTCCCGAGCGTTCCCGGGCGGGCTCGATCGCCTTGCCCACGGCCACCGCCATGACGATGTCGTGGTCGCGGGGCAGGTTGATGATGGCGGCCACCTTGGTGAAGTCGAAACCCACCATGGGACACGTGTCGTAGCCCATGGCCTTGGCGGCCAGCATCAGGGTCATCGCCGCCATGCCGCCCGAGCGCAGGTTCTCGTCCCGCCGGGCCACCTCGTGCGTGCCGTAGTAGCCGAGGATCATGGGCACCACGGCGTCCCTGACCGCGGGCGCCGCATTCGCCCAGTAGCGGGCGGGATCCTTGGCGTAGGCTCCCTGGTCGCCGCACACGATCACCAGGGCGGAGCAGTCGGTGAACTGGGCCTGGTTCCAGCCGGCCTCCCGGATCTGCTGCTTCACCGACGGGTCGGTGACCACCACGAAGCGGTAGTTCTGGATGTTGAACGAGGTGGGCGTCAGGGCCGCCGCCTTCATCAGGCGCGTCAGTTCATCGGCGGCGAGCTCGTGCTCCGGGTCGAACTTCTTGACCGAACGCCGGGCGGCGATGGCGTCGAAGGTGTCCATGGTTCCTCCTCGGATCGATGCGGGTCCCCGTGGGGGGACGCGCGGTTGGCCGTCAGCTGGAAGATGGCGAAACCGGCGGCGTACATGAGACCATCGAGGGCATCGGCGACCGCCCCCGGCTGGAAATGCGGCAGGACCAGCTCGAAATAAAAAGCAAAGAGGGCGACGGCCGCCAGGCCGTGGGCAGGGGGAAGGCGCCACCGGCGGTCCCGATGGGCGCCGCGCTGGAGGACCAGCAGGACCGCGAGCACGAGGGGCAGGCACAGCAGGTCGTCCAGGTACCCGCCCAGAATCGCGGGGCCACGGCCCAGGGCGATGGCCGCGTGGCCTCCCGCCAGCAGGATGCCGGCCAGACCGGCGAGAACGAGGGGACCCCGGGCACCGGACGCGGCGATCAGATCGACAGGACGGTGATCACCAGGGCCGATCCCAGCAGGAACGCGAGTGTCAGCAGCCATTCGCCCTTCTTGGACATCTTCATGAACCCAACCTTCAACATCTGGGGGGCCGGAGCGGAGTCCGGCCCCCGGTTCCCGGATCATCCTTCGCGGGCCTCGTGCAGGCCGAAGACCACGCCCTGGGGATCCTGGATCACGGCGAACCGGCCGTGATCAGGGATCACCGTGGGAGGGACCATGCTCTGTCCCCCCAGTTCCAGGGCCTTGGCATGGACCGCATCCAGGTCCGACGCGGAGAAGTAGAGCAGCCAGTGGGGGGGGATCGGCCCCATCTCGGGCTGGATGGCCATCATTCCCCCCACCCACCGCTCCGGACCGGCGGTGAAGAAGTGGTAGGGTGGGAAACCCTCGATGGCCATGTCACCGGTTTCCCATCCGAACACCCCGCCGTAGAAGGCAGAAGCCCGGTCGGTGTCGGTGGTCATCAGTTCGTGCCAGCACATGGCCCCCGGTTCGTCCCGCACGTCCACGCCGACGTTCCGTCGCGGCTGCCAGATGCAGAAGGCCGCCCCGAGAGGGTCGATGCAGACGGACATGCGGCCCAGGTCCATGACGTCCATGGGACCCATGGCGACCGTTCCGCCGAGGGTGGTCACCCTGGCGGTCGCGGCATCGCAGTCGGCCACCGAGACGTAGCTGGCCCAGTGGGGCGGCACGCCCTGGGCGATCTGTTCGGGAACCAGCTTGTAGAGAGCGGCGGTGATTTTCCCCCCGAGCTTGAACTGCGTGTAGGAGCCGTGAGGGGTTTCCTCCTCGGCGAAGTCCCAGCCGAAAAGGCGGCTGTAGAACCGCTGGGAAACCTGGGGATCGGGAGAGGCCAGTTCGCAGTAGCAGAACGTCCCCGGGGCGTGTTCCTTGAAATCGGGCATGAGGCGCCTCCTGGTGCGGGTGGAATCGGGGGTCCCGGGATATCTAATCAAAATCCTGGGAGATCGCCGCGACCTGGTCGAAGATCCCCGCCGGAATCCCTGCACCGGCCAGTCCGGAGCGATACCTCTCCGCGAGTGCCCTGGCTCCGGCGACGTCACCCGCTCCCAGCTTCCACCACACGATCTCGGTCCAGAGCTGCCAGGTCATCCGGGCCGGACGATCAGGCAAAGCTCCGGTCACCGGGTCGTCGAAGAAGGCGGCCGCCCTGGCGAACTGCCCCGCCGCCTCGGCGTACCTGCCGGACAGGGCCAGGAGCTGGCCCGCCGCGGCCCGGTGCAGGGGTTCGGCTCCCCTGTCGTCCAGCAGGTCCACCAGGCCGGGTCCCGATCCTCCCCCTCCCCCCGCGAGGGCGGCCAGGGCCGCCCCCAGCGAACGTCCGGTTCCCGGTTCGATCTCCGAAAGGCGCGCCCTCACCCGGTTCTCCAGCTGCCGGATGATGCCCGTCTGGGCCTCCGGATCGGATGCCCGGCCGGACCAGAGATCCAGCTTGGCCTGGACCAGGCGGCGGTGGAGGTCCATCAGCGGGGGCCGTTCCCCTCCCCTCCGTCCCTGCCGCCATTTCAGTTCCACGTTCTCCAGCATGCGATCCTGGGCCTGCTGGACGGCCGCCACCTGGTCGAGGAATTCCCGCAGGCGGCGGCGGTCGCCGGCCAGATCGGTCAACTCGCCCCCGGCCACGGTGAAGTTCGCGGGATTCCACCAGGCGCTGTGCATGGTGCCGGGCAGAGCGGACGGCCAGGATCCGTCGGACCTGCGGACCGCCAGGACCCGGAAGTAGGCGTTGTCGAAGACCGGGCGGAACCGGCTCAGGGAGCCCGGGTCCAGGTGCATGCGCACCGCGAGCATGCCGGTATCGAGCCGGCCCCCGTGGCCGGCGAGGTAGGCGGATGAGCCCGTCCCGTCGTTGCCGGCGACGTAGCGGTCGGTTACCAGGAAATCGGCGTCCAGGTCGGTCGCGAAGCTCCACAGCGCTTCCTCGTCCCTGCCGAACAGCAGCTTCAGGAAGGCCTCGTAACGTCGGCGGATCTCGCGGTTCTCGAACTGGGAGTTGAGGACCACCGGCCGCTCGGCATAGAGCAGGAGCTGAGGGGAAAGTCCCACCTTGGCCAGGAAGGCCGCTGGTTCCCCGCCTCCCGGGGCCCCCGGGCCCGGCGTGGCGGAGGTGATCCACCGGAACAGTTCGGCCCGGTCGATCCAGGTGTCCTGGTCGGTGGCGCCCAGCTTCACCGGACTGCCGGCCCTCAGATCCCGGCTGACGGCGATCAGGTTGCCGAGGTTGCCCCCCAGGTTGAGGACCGGAGTGGCCAGGAACACCGCCGCCACGAGGACCGCGGCGGGCACCGGACCGGGGCCGCGCCCGCGCACCCACAGGACCGCCCGGTCGGCCAGCAGCGCCATCCCGATGGCGGCGAAGGGCAGGAACACCACCCCCAGCCGCTCGATCAGCAACCATACCGCCAGGAAGGCCGGGATGCAGAGCAGGAAAGCCCCGGAGGCCCGGCCGGACCGGTCCCGCAGCCCTTCCGCGAGGGCCCAGACCGTCACCACCGGCACCCACAGGACGTGCAGACCCAGCTTGGCGCGGATCTCCGCCAGGCCCGGCGAATGGAACGGCTCGGTCCAGAAGATCCTCACGTCGAAGGGCAACAACGAGGGATCGTCGGGCTTGTGGAAGCCGAAGCGCACCTTTTCCACCAGCAACCCGAAGACGTGGTTGTAATCCCCCCCGAACACCCGGTTGAGCAGGGAGAGCCCCGTCAGAACCACGGCCAGGCCCGCCAGGATCCCCAGCAAAGCCCCGGACCCCAGGTCGGGCCGCCGCCGCGCCAGCCAGGCCGCCCCGCACCAGGCGAGCACCACCGCGACCAGGGGGCTCGAGAGGAATCCCCGCTCCCACAGGGATGGGGTCAGGCCTGACGCAACCGCGGCGATCAGGTAAGCCGCCGGAACCGCGATTCCGGGGCCGCCTCCGGCGGGACGACGGACCACGGCCGCATAGGCCGAGGCGGCCAGGACGACCAGAAGCAGGAACTGGCTGAGATGCCAGCTCGCCAGGGTCGCCGCCAGCAAGAGGGCGGCGATCGCCAGGCGGGGCCACCGGGGCCGCCTCCAGGCCCAGGCGTGGGCGACCAGGAAGCCCCCCAGCAGCAGCAGGGCGAAGTCCTCCTTCAGCAGGAGAGAGCCGGCCAGCCGCTGGAAACCCAGGGTGCAGGACGCGTAGAATGCGACGCCGAGGACCGCGGCCAGCCGACCGGCCCCGGCCAGACGCGCCGCCCCGAACAGGGCGAAGAACAGCAGCACGTGGACCAGCGGAACCAGCTTCAGGAGGAACTCCACGAAGGGACGCGACTGATCCCCCGCCAGGCGATAGAGCAGACCGTAGACCGGCTCCATCAGGAGGGTGTATTCCCGCCAGGCGTCCACGCCCCCCGGATGTTGCTGCCAGGTGTCGGATCGTAGCCTGAAGGGATCCTGATAATCATCGACCGCGAACATCAGGGCGGTGCGGTAGTGGAACGCCCGTTCGCTCCAGAAGTAGCCGTAGTGGCCCAGGTGGCTGGGCGGGGTCCGTTCCTGTACCCCCTGCCCGGGAAACGGGTCCGGGCCGGGAACAGCCACGGCGTGCAGGGGAGGGTCGCCCAGTTCGCCGAACTGGAGGTACATGGCGGTCGCCGCATCGGTGACCAGGCGCCAGGACAGGATCGCCAGCACGACGATGGCCAGGAAGGCGATGGCCTCCCCCACCAGGGGGTTCCTGTTCGGGATGGATGAATTTCCGCGGGACATGTAACCTATTCTCCGCCTGATGCGTGTCTGATCGTGATGAAATCCGAGGGGGATTGTAACAGCATCCGGACCGGGCCCAAACCCGGAATGTCCCCCCGTCTCCTGGCGCCCTGACCGAGGATGGAACCATGTTCTCACCTTCCTGCCGGTTTTCCCGGATCTTCTCGATGACTCCCCTCGCCCTGGTCCTGGTCCTGGCCGGGAGCGGTCCCGCCGCGGGAGGCGGGGTCGGCTTGCCCACCCGCTCGGCGGGCGTCGGCTTCGGCAATCTCGAAGATTTTTCGGGTCTGCGGTTCAACCTGTCGGACCGGGGAGTGGAGCGCGTGGACGGGATCAACGTCACCTTCTGGAATCCCGACCAGCATAATCGCGGTCTGTATCGCGGCATCCAGTTCAACCTGGTCGGACACAGCGGAACATTGACCCAGGGCCTCTCCCTCAACGGGGTGGGGCTGGGCAACGGGGATTTCCAGGGGCTCGCCGTGGGAGGCCTGGGCGTCGGCGGAGACAACATGACGGGGATCGTCGTGGGAGGCCTGGGCGTCGGCGGGGATGACCTGACAGGGGTGTTCTGCGGCGGACTGGGGGTCGGCGGCGACGACGTGACCGGCATCGCCCTGGGCGGGCTGGGCGTCGGCGGCGACAAACTGACCGGCGTGTTCTGCGGCGGACTGGGTGTCGGTGGTGACGACCTGACCGGCATCGCCGTGGGCGGGCTCGGCGTCGGCGGCGACCGGTTGGAGGGCCTGTTCGCGGGCGGGGCGATCGGCGGAGACAGCGTCGATGGGATCGCACTCGCCGCCGGCTACCTCAAAGCCGAGTCCTTCCGTGGGTTCGGCACCGGGGCCCACACCAACCTGAAGAAGGCTCAGGGGCTTTGCATCGGGATCTTCAACCGGGCGGACGTCCTCGAGGGAGTCCAGATCGGCGTGTTGAACCACGCCGGCAACAATCCCCGCGGCCTCCAGTGGCTGCCCGGGATCAACGCCCACTTCTGATGTGGAAACGGACTTTTTCTGCGGGAGCCGTCCGCGGCTCCCGATAATTTCTTGACAACCCCGTTTCCTCGCGGCGAATTTCGGTGGCAGAATCCGGTCATCGGGATCGCCACAGAGGAGATACGCCGCTCTTGCGCAAGCCCCGTCATCTGTTCCTGCTGGCGCTCGTCATCCTGGTCTGCATCCTGGCTTCCTGGCGCTGGTCCCAGATGATCAACGCCATGCTGCCGGCCGACAGCCGGCCGGTCAGGGTGACGTTCCCCTCCTCGCTCCCCCATACTCCCCTGGCCCTGCAGGGGCTGGCCGCCCAGCTGGCGGCCGAGTTCCCCCGGATGGCCGCGGACTTCCACCATCTCGACCATTTCCTCGAAGCCGGCATCGACCGCTACGAAGGCCCGGCCACCTGCCTGCAATGCCACCGGGAGATCACCGTGCCCGGGGAGGACGGGAACGAGCGCAGGGTGGACCTGCTGCAGGATCTGACCGATTCGGTCCATTACCGGTTCTTCAGCAGGGCGCATCCCAACGTCTACGGGTTCAATGGAAAGTCGGCTGACGACTTCGCCATGGGGAAGATCAACCGCCCCTGCCCCAAGCCGGGATCCTTCGCCATGACGGCCTGGGCCGAACTGATCGTCACCACCGGGGGCGACACCCTCAGCGAGGGGTGCGGGCAGTGCCACATCGGTGGCCAGCATCAGGCGCCGCTGGGTGAGATGATGCCCGGCTACCGGACCCTGGGAATCGAGACCGAGGCCATCGATTGCCTGATCTGCCATGCGGCCGCGTACGACATGGCCCGCAGGCAGGTGACCGTCGGTCCCGACCAGCGCCGCCGCTGGGGCCAGGACCGCAGCCTCAAGGCCGCCCTCTCGGTGACCCGCCCCACCACCCGGGCCTGCCTGCGCTGCCACCAGCACAACATGGGCGGGGACATCTACGTCGACGAGGCCGACTCCACCTTCATGCCGGCCATCATCCAGCTGGGAGCGGACCGCCCGCGGGTGCAGCATCCGGGTTCCAAGCGCGGCACCCCCTTCTCCCCGAGCTGGGACGTCCACGCCGCCGCCGGCGTCACCTGCCTGGACTGCCACGAACCTGTGGGACACCGGATTCCCCGGGGGACCCACACGACCACGATCATGGCCAACGACCTGCCGGGACGGGAGGTCGGCTGCGCCGGCTGTCACGAACCGGATCCCCACGACGCGGCCACGACCGGCGGCCGGGCCCTGAACGATCACCTCCGGGTCATCGCCTGCCAGACCTGCCACATCCCCTCCCTGCAGGAGGACAACGTCACCCACCGGGACTTCGGAGAGACCGGCTTCGAGGAGGAGAAGGGCATCCACCTCTACCGGGACAGCCTCAAGGAACACCTGCCCGGCCGCGGCATCGCCTACGCCTGGTGGAACGGGGACGCCACCTTCCTGGGCAATCCCATCGGGGACAACCCCAACGGGGCGGGCCTGTACCGGTTCTACACCGCGCCGAACCGCTGGCCGGAGTACGCGGACTTCGACTACGCCGCCTGGTACGAGCAGGTCATGCGGCCCCTGGCCGCCGCGGGGCGGCCCTCGAAGCTGTACCCCCTGAAACGTTTCAACGGGCGCCAGCACATCGACCTCCAGAACATCGGCCCCTTCGGGGGGATGTTCGTGCCTTACAACCTGCCCGAATACTACCGGTTCGGCGACCCGGACAACGCCGCCCGCCTGGAGATGAACAAGTCGATGATGGGACGCATGTACGGCTGGATGTTCAAGTTCTACATGCTGGACCGGTTCATGAGCTACATGGACATCGACGGCTGGAACACCGACGCCTACGCCGACGTGGTCGCCGGCCGCCAGGTCGAACCGCGGTGGCTGCCCAACGACGCCCTGCTCGAGATCAGCCACGCCATCCGGCTGGAAGGCGCGCTGACCTGCGCGGACTGCCACCGGCCGGACGGAGTCCTGGACTGGGTGGCCCTGGGCTACACCCCCGAGGAGACCGACCGCCTGGCTGCACCTCAGACCATGGAATAGCCTATCGGTCCTTCTCCTCGCGGATCCGACCCGGTTCCTTGCAGGTGTGTTCCCGGGATCCTTCCTGCGCCAGGATGTCTGCCCTTCCTCCCGTCGGTGGCAGTCCATCGGGGGGGGGGCCGCCTCCGGCCCGCCTTTTTCAAGCACGGCCCAAACTCCGGTTGAGTACGCCCCGAACGGGTGATAAGTTGGATCCATCATGTGGCAGAGCATCACCAGCAGCCCCATCATCGACGTCCTCGATATCGTCATCGTGGCCTATCTGCTCTATCGCCTCATCGTGTTCATCAAGGACACCCGGGTGATCCAGATGTTCGCGGGCCTGGGATTCCTGCTGATCCTGTCCTTCCTCGCCAGCAGCCTGGGCATGATCGTCGTCGGCCGGATCATCGGCACCCTGCAGACGGTCTGGGTCGTGGCGTTCATCATCATCTTCCAGCCCGAACTGAGGTCGGCCCTGACCAACATCGGCCTGCGCCGGGGTTTCGGCCTGTTCAAGACGCACGACAAGATCCCCGCCGAACAGGAGATCCTCGAGGCGGTCTCCCGTCTGAGCAAGCGGGGACTGGGCGCACTGATCGTCATCGAGCGCGAGGTCCGGCTGAACAACTGGGCCCTGAAGGGCGTCCCCCTGGACGCCGAGATCACCTCCGCCACCCTCGAGGCGATCTTCACCGTCCCAGGCCCCCTGCACGACGGGGCGGTCATCATCAGCCAGGGCAAGATCGCCGCGGCGGCAGTGATCCTGCCCATCACCGAGCAGGAAGAACTGGGCTACGTTCTGGGCACCAGGCACCGTGCCGCCATCGGGATCTCCGAGCAGAGCGACTGCGTGGTGATCGTGGTGTCGGAGGAGACCCGCGCCATCAGCGTGGTGCACGCCGGCAACATCAAGCGCGGGCTTTCCCTGGACGATCTGGCCACCGAGCTCGAGCGGATCTACCTCGCCGCCACGCCCCCGCACCGGCGCCGCAAGGCCAAGGCCCCCGGCGACCGAACCCCCGAACCCGACGGGGCGTCCTCCTGACCTGCGTCCTCCCCCCCCTGGCATGGTCGACCGCCGGGGATGCGCCACCCCCGGCGGTCCGACGTGGCAGCCGGCCCGGTCCTCCCAGTCCTGACAGGTTGCCGTTCCCATCAGGCAAGGGGCGCACCGATTTTCCCGGGGTTTCCATTTTCCGGTGATCGCGGTAATCATTTGAATCAAAATGACTTGGGAATGAAAATGAGGGCGCCTGAAGATTCTCCCCGTGTCCCATTCTGTCCCATGATCCCCCCCCCCATCTGGAACACCGATCCGGGGACACCGGAAACTCGTTGACCCCCAATCAATTGAATGTCCCGCCTCCGGAACCGGAAGCGGGACACCGGGACACATTGATGCCGGTCCGGCCGGCCCCGGTTTACACGACCTGCGGCGCCGGCCGCTGACGCGCCGGGCAGCCGGGGATGCGGCCCTTTTCCTGCTGGATGGCCCGCAGGAAAAGGTTCACGATATCGGGATCGTAGCGGCCGCCCAGGTTGTCCCTCAGGATCCTGGCCGCGTCCACCGCCGAAACCGGCTCCCGCTCGTCCGTCCCGATCACCATGGCCACGTAGCTTTCGACCACCGTCACCACGCGCGCGGCCAGGGGGATCTCACGCCCCGCCAGCCCCATGGGGAATCCCTCGCCGCCGAACCGCTCGTGGTGGCAGCGGACCACGTCCACGATGGACTGGGGCAGGTTCAAGGTTTCCAGCAGGCGCGCGCCCTCCTCGGGGTGACGACGGTACAGGGACCACTGGACCGGATCCATGCGCTCGGGGGATCCCATCAGCGCATCTTCCTTGTCGATCAGGCCGACGTCGCGCAGCAGGCAGCCGTAGATCAGTTCACGTTCCTGGTCGAGGGTGAAACCCATCGCCCGGGCGAGCCTGTTCACGTGGCTGACCATGGCGCGGGTCATGTCGTCGGTTCCGAACATCCGCTTTTCCCACTGGCCCATGAGGATGCGCACCAGCTCGAGATTCACGTCGGCGTTCTCGTGGCTGTCCTCGAACCGGGACAGCAGCCGGGACGTCTCGCTGAACAGTTCGTGGATGAGATCCCCGAGCCCCAGGGGATCGATGTCCTCGCTCAGGCAAACCAGCGCGGTGCCCTGGTATTCCTCGTCCCAGCGCAGGCTGACCACCCAGTCGATCCCGGCCTTCTCCAGGTCGTCCCTGACGTCCTTGAAGAAGTTGGGGATGTTGTGGACGGCCACCGGCCGCTCGATGGTCCGGAAGTAGACCTTCAACCGCTTGTTGCCGAGATCAAGGGCCAGCAGGGGATCGTTCTGCGCGATGACCACCTGGGGCCGCTTGGAGTCGGGCGCCAGGTAGCCCATGCTGCGGATGGGAAGGACGGGCCACAGGTTCCGGCCGAAGATCCGCCAGAAGTGCATGCGGTCGTCGGCATCGGGAAGGTCCAGGGCCAGGCGCAGCAGGACCTCGGCGACCGACTCGTCCCGGGACTCCGATTCCTGCCATGCGGGTGAGGGCTGGTCCTCGGGGGACCGCTCCGCTTCACCCGGTCCGGCATCCCTGTCCGACTTGCGCCCCGAACCGCCCAGGTCCTCGCCCGACAGGACCCTCATCAGCAATTCCAGGGCGAAGTGCTCCACGACCGAGTACTCATCGCCTCCGGCAGTCCGCTTGAGCAGCAGGATGGCGACCAGGCGTGATTCCACCTTGACCGGCAGCAGGACGTCCGGGTTGGTCTCCTCCAGGAGCAGCCGCTCGATGTCGGTCAGGTCATCGTCCTGGATGTCCATCAAGGTCAGCGGGTGGCCCCGCTCATCCAGCTGCCTGGCCAGGGCGCCGCCGGACTCGAACTTCCAGGCCCCGTCCTCGGAGGCGAACTGATCTTCCCTGGCCACCAGGAGCGTCACCTCCTCGGCCAGCCCGTGGCTGAACAGGAGGTTCTGGAGGGCCTGCCCGAACCTGCCGTCCTCGTCCGCATTGGCCCACCCGCCCAGGGTGGTGATCGCCTCGGACAGGGACGTGTAGCTGTGCTCGCGGCGGCGTCCCGAACCCGTCCTGGGGCCCTGTGCGGCCGGCGCCGCGGGCGCCGGGCCCTCCTCCTCCGTGCCCGCCTCGGCGGGACCGGAGAAGTCGGTGACCTCCTCTTCCTGATCGTCGACCTCGAACTCCTCGGCGAAGAAACCCATGGCGCCCAGATCCTCGAGCTCCTCGGCATCCGTCTCCGGCAGGTCCGCGGTGGGTTCGGTTCCATCCGGCCCGCACTCGGCGGGTTCCGATTCCTCCAGCGTGACCGGATCAGGCACCGCCTCGGCGAATTCCATCGTCTCGGGGTCGTCCCCCTGAGCGGGTCCGAAGAACACCGCTTCCGCCTCGTCGGCCGTCGCGAAACAGCGCAGTGGCAGGCCGGTGAACTTCCCCGCCAGGAACTTCCGGACGACCTCGTTGGGTCCGGCGAAGACCGCCTCGCCCCCCGCGTCGGCCAGTTGCCGCTGGAACCCGGCCAGGATGCCGGCGCCGCCCCCCCCGAGGGCTCCCACCTCCGACAGGTCCATCACGATGTGGACCTTCCCCTTGGCGAGACACTTGCTGGCCAGGTCCTGCAGGTGGGCCTTGTCGCCCCGGCCCACCGTACCCAGCAGCTTGACCCCGAAGAGCTTCTTGTCCGACATGGTTACGGATTGGAACTGGATCGCCATGACAACCTCAGACCAGGGATTCGGCCAGCCAGTTGTCCAGCACCGAGCGGAGGAATCGCCACTCGCTGCCCACCTTCTTCGCCGGGATCTTGCCTTCCTTCGCCAGACGGCAAACCGTCTTGACGTGCATCTTCAGGTATTCCGCCGCTTCGACGGACGTCATCACCTGCACGACCGGATCATCTCCCCCGATGTAAACCCTGGTGGGATCCTTGTAGTCAGGCATGGATGGGCTCCTCTCCAGATTCAATGAGGTGATGCGTGCCACATCACGATTAGGCAAATCTAGCAACCCATGTGCCCGGATCCGGAATTCCGGGAGATCGGTAAAAATTGCCTTCTAAAGGGGATTTGGAAGGAATTGGGGGGTTGAGCGAGGAACGATGGGAACCTCTGAGGATGTGCAGGATACATCAAGACCATCGGGAGCCGTGCAATCCGCAACAAGCCACGGCCGGGGACCGGGCTCACTCCCCGACCATCCCCCTAGCGTCCCTGATGATCCGGGCTGGCGGCGAATCGGCCCAGGAGGTCCGACCGGAACAAGCTGTCGCCGTAGGCCCGCAGCCGTTGCCATTCGCGCGCCAGGGAATCCTCGGTGGCATCCGGCAGCTCGCCGTCCCCCCACGCGGCCACCCAGCGGTCCATCGCCCGCTTGATCTCGACCATGGCTTCCCCGGGGGTTCCAGCCGCCAGCAGCCAGTGGCCCAGTTCCTCCCACCGGGGATCGGCTGAGACGCTCCCGAGGTCTTCCCCCCGGTCCAATGCGGCCAGGAGACTCTCGAGGAAACCGGCGAGGGCGGTCCAGACCGGGACCAGGTGCCCCGGGTTGCGTTCGGGCACGTCGGTCAACGTCCCCCGGATGCGGGCGAAGGCGGTCACGACTTCGGGCAGCCCGGTCGGGTCCGCGTCCCCGAACTCGCGGGCGAGCAGGTTCAAGGAAAGTTCGATGCGGGAAAAATCGGCCGGGACGCCGGCGCGATTGCGGGGATCGAGGGGGGCCTGGTGGAGCCGGTCATCCAGTTCCACCAGGCGGTCGGCGAACACCCGGGGAAAGGTCCTGGCCTGGCCGTGATCCACGGTGCTCCTCCTTGCGGCCCGGAGGACACCGGACCCGGCTCAATCCAGGCGCTTGGCCCCGAACTCCGACAGGTCGTGGACCCGCTCCCCGGAGGCGGCCGTGGCGCCGGAGCCCGGGCTGAGCAGGACGGCGCCGAACTCGTCGAGGTCGTAGATCCTTTCGCCGGAAGGCTGATCCGCTCCGGCATCCGGATTCCTCGCCCCGAATTCGTCCAGATCGTACACCTTCTCCGGCCCGGTGGAAAGACCGCGATCGAAGGCCGGCGGGGACGACCTGGTGAACTCGCCTTCGTCGCCGGGATTCACACCCGAGGAGATGTCCAGGGGGTCGAGGGAATCGACCTGCATGGTCACTTCCCCCTGCCTGGACATGAACGGGTCGATCACGGGAACGTCGCCTCCGGGATCGGACTCCAGGAAGGGATCGAAGTGCTCGAGGGCCAGATCGCCCGCCGCTTCACGGTGGTCCGAGGCCAGGTCGAACTCGATTCCCGCCAGGTCGGCGATGTCGCGCCCGAGGTCGTCGAGGCGCACCTGCTGGCCGTCGAATCCGGCCGCGATGCGTCCCAGGTTGACCGCAACCTTCAGGACCGACGGGGCAAGGATGTCCAGCGATTCCCCGCCGGGCGTCCCCTGCTTGCCGGTCATGCCTTTCAGGAATTCTTCGAGGGCCCCGAGGTCCTCGACGAACGATGGCGAAACCGCCCCGCCCCCTCCACCAGCCGCCAGGACCGACCGGAACTCCCCGGCCATGTCCTCGAGGGCCTGGGCCATGGGCTGCAGGCGCTCGGCGCGGGGGCCCAGACGGGCCGCTTCCATCGCCACCTGGAAGGAAAGCTTGGTGAACCGTTCGATGAGGTCGTCCGCCGGCCGCGAGGTCGCGCCGCCCGCCCCGGAAGCCGGACCGTTACGGCGCAATTTTCCCACCAGACTCATGGCCTCGGGCAAGCCCGGCACCTCGCGGGCGGAACGGGACAGCCGGTCCTTGAAGGCCTCCAGGTGCGTGGCCGTCTTGCGCAGGGCGTCTTCCTGCAGGTTCAACTGGTCGAGGGTTCCGGTCTGCCACCCGCGGGCGTCCTGCAGGAGGTCCATGGCCCGATGGCCCCTGCTCCCGACCTTGGCCTGGAGGGCTTCGAGGTCCTCCTGGGCCGAGGCTTGCTGGTCGTACAGCTGGATGATGCCGTCGGCGAGCATGCCCACGACCGGGGTCTCGAACTTGGCGTCCAGATCGGTCCGGTTGCTGCTGGACAGGGCCTTTTCCAGACGGTGGAGTTCGCCCTCGATTCCGAGCATCCGCTTCAGGCGGGCTTCATGATGGCGCCAGACGCCCAGGTTCTCACCGGTGAAGTTCGCCAGATCCGTATCGGCCTTGAAGGCGGGGTCCTGCCAGCCCTCGGTGCGGTCCAGCCTCAGGGCCGCCACTTTCCGGAGCAGGCTGCGGGCGGCGTGGCCGCGGGCCAGGTCGCGGCCCACCACCGAGGCGGTGCGGGCCCCGACCAGCATCAGCAGGAGCAGGGATCCGACGCCGACCAGCGTGATGAGGTTGCCGGGATGATCCTGGAAGTCGAACCAGGTTTCCCAGGGACCGATTTCCAGGGGATTCCAGCTGAAGCCGGGATTCATCCCGTAGGCGAAATGGAAGGCGGCGCCGACACCCACGGCGATGACCAGGCCGGGCACCGCGACCATCAGGCCCCAGGCCCAGCCGCGGGGGGCCGGTGCATCCTGGACCTTCTGCGGCGGGGGCGAATGCGGCAAGACCTGCCTTTGTACCTCGGCAGCGGTCGCCGTCGGCCGCGATTCGGCCTCCTCGCAGGCCTCGTCGGTGTATCCCTCGAACGCCGTGAAGTCGGCGAATCCCTCGGGAGGTTCGGCGTCCAGGGCGCCCGATTCGGGAACCGGTCCTGCCAACTCCCTGCCGGCCTTCTTGTCCTTGCGCTTCTTGTCGCTCATTCCTGTTCCTTTCACCTGCAGAGGGTGGGTCGCGGCACCAAGCCGCGGCCAGGAAACTCCCATGCCTGGTTGACCATACCCGGTCGGGCCCGGGCCTCGCGCAGACCGGACTGGGCCCATTGCTTTTCGGCAGGATTCGCCCGGACCAAAGGGAAATTCCGCAGTGAGCGAGAGGAGGTGCTGGATCCAGGTGGTGGGATTCCGACCAGATCAGGCCGGGATGGGACCGCCTGACGATTCTTCAATACGCCATCATGTTCATTGACAACATGTTGCATGGATGCCGGCAAGGCGCCCCGGGCATGGGGAATGCAAGCTGGGCGGGAACCCCAGCAGGAAAGGCCCCCTCCCATGTCCCGAACCATGACCCTTCCGAACCCTGCGGTCCCCGGATTCCGTGGTCTGTTCCCGGACTGGCGGGACCGCCGTCCCCTCGACTTCTTCTTCCTGGAGGAACTCCTGGAAGCCAGGGCGAAGTCCCGATTCCCGACGAATTCCGCCGGCGGGGACGAGGACGTGAACGTCTTCCTCGCCCACCTGCTGACCCGCCTCGCGATGGCCGATCGACCCGGCGAGGCCGTCTTCGGCTCCGGCCCCATGATCCGGCCCCCCGAACCCGGCACGTCGATCCGCCGGCAGGCGGCCTGGTACCGCCGCCAGGGCGAACACCGGCTGCTCTACCTGGGCCTTTTCGACCGCGGCGAGGCGAGACGGCGGCGGGCCACCCTGTACGGGATGAGCCCGGGTGAAACCCGCCGCCGGGACGCGGCCTGTGCCACGGCATGCCTGGAGGTGGCCGCGAACCTGTACGCCAGGATCCCCGGCGCCGGGGGCCAGGCGCAGGTCCTGGCGAAGCTCGCCGCCGGCTTCGAATCCTACGTCCACGTCCTGGGCGTGCTGGCCACGCGCCGCTGGGGCCTCGGCGCCCGCATCAGCGACCGGGCCCTCAGGGATCTGCTGGAGGAATCGTCCGAATCGCCGGAAAGGCAACCCGACGTGCCCGGACCCCGGCCCGGACCGTCGTCGGCCGACTACGATGCGTTCCTGGATCTGTGGTCATGCTACCGGGAATCCGGCGAGCCGGCGGACCGCGCTGCGCTGGCTGCCAGGGCCGCCGAGCTGGGCATCCGGACCCCCGGCCTGGAATGAGGGGACGGGTCAATCCCCGTCGGCGATGAACTTGACGATTTCCCGGTAGAGCACGGCCTCACCGTGGGCGGCGAGCACCGCGTGACCTCCCTCGGGAAAGACCTGGAACCGCGAGGCGGGGTGCCTCGCCTTGCGCTGAAGGAAGCGCAGGGACTCGGGCGAAGCCCGGTCGTCGTCGTCGCACTGGGCGGCATAGATGGGTGCGGGGATCTGGCCGACCCTGCCCCGGGCCCGGTCCATGCCTTCCATCAGGCCCGCGTTCCAGCCCAGCCGGCGATTCATGAAGCGGAAACGGTGGAGCTTCAGGCGGACCAGCAGGCGCTGGAAGAGGGACTCGAAGGGCATGATGGCCGGAGCCAGCAGGACCAGGGAGGCGACTTTCTCCTGGCGAGCCAGGAGAAGGGCCAGGGTGGCTCCGAAGCCCAGGCCGACCACGTGGATCAGGCCGCCGCCGCGGGCGAGCCGGCCGTGGTACTGGAGGACCTGGTTGAGGGCCGCTTCCCACGACACCTCGCTGATGGTGTGCCCGGGACGGCCGTAATCCGGCAGGCGCATGCCGTGGACGTTGAATCCCGCATCGAACAGACGCTGCCCCAGTTCCCTCAGATCCCCAGGGCCGGTGGACACGCCGTGGATCAGCAGGACGCTGCCCTTGGCGTCTTCCTTGATCCGCAGGAAACTCTGGTCGTCCGGGGGGATGCGGCGTTCCTTCTCGAAGGAACCCACCAGCCGGACCTGGTTGCGCATGGTGATCATGTGCCCGCGCGGGGAGTCCTGGCCCTGGGGCCGGGAACGGGCCAGATCCCAGGCGGACAGGGACAGGGCCATCGTCTGGCGCTGGAGGACGGGATCGCGCTTGGGCAGGGCGTCCTGGGCCGGGGCGACAGCGGCCTGCGCCGGCGGGGGTCCGGCAGGAGCCTCGGTCCCGGGCCGACCCGGACCGTTGCGGTCGCCGGCTGGACGAGGATCACGGGAATCGCGGGGATCGCGCCCCCGGTCGCCGCGCCGGAACGGAGGCCTGGAGGGCCCCCGGCCCGTGGGGCCGCCCCTGCGCGGGCCGCTGGGCCGGCCGCCTGAGCGGTTGCGATCGCCGTTGTCCTGGGGTCCGCTCGTCACTCGGGTTCCTTTTCCGGTAGGGGAAGGTCCGCCAGCCTGCTGCATATGATCCCGGGCCAGTCCTCCTGGTCCATGCGGCCCAGGATCTCGTGGTCCCCGTACTTCCCGGACAGGACGAAGGCCGTCTGCATGCCCAGGCGTCCGGCGGTGACCAGATCGGCCACCGGATCATCCGAGATAAATAGAGTATCCGCCGCTGCAACGCCAATTCTTTTCATTGCTGCCCGGTAAATCCGGGGATCGGGCTTGCCGACGGTGACCACCTTGCCCCGCCCTCCGAGGGCCTCCAGGGCGGCCGACCAGCAACCCGGCCCCAGGCGTCGCCGATCATCGGCGTCCAGATAGAAAAGGTTCCGGTGGAGGCAGATCAGGTCCGCGCCGTGATCCAGCAGGGAAGGCAGGACGGCATCCAGGCGCGCGACGTCCAGGCCCGGATCCAGGCCCATCACCACGGCCCCGCAGGGACCTCCCCCCACCACCTCGATGCCGGCCTCTTCCCAGTAGCCCCGCATCCCGGGCGCCCCGAGCCAGACGATCCTGCCGATCCCCCGTTCCATCAGGAGGGTCAGGGCCAGCTCGACCGCCCCCAACAGATGGCCGCGGGTCAGGGAGAACCCCGCCCGGTTGAGCCGGTCGATCAGGGTCCCCGGCCGGTCGGTGGTGTTGTTGGAGACCAGGCAGAACGGGGCCCCGGCAGCGGCCAGACGCTCCATCCACTCCACCGATCCGGCCACCGGTTCGTAGGCCTTGTTCCGGACCAGGACCCCTTCGATGTCGATGAGGTATCCGCGCGGGGCGGGGCGGTTCACGGCCGGAATCCTTCCTGGTTGCGGTCGCCATGGGCCGGGGCGGATTCGGCCGCCCCGGCCAGGAACTCGTCGAACTCGCCGATCAGGCGCTCCCAGCAGAACGGATCCACGTCCAGATCGAGGGAACAGACATGGCCGCGGGCGTCGCCGCCGATCAGATCGGCGAGGAGATCGATGAACTCCTCCTGGTTATCATAGAAGTGGTCCCCTCGGCAACGGGAAGCGTAGAGGGAGGGGTAGACCTGCCGCCGAGGCAAGACCGGATAGCAGCCCGCGTGGACGGCTTCGGCCACGGCGATCCCGAAATATTCCTGGTCGGCGCAGCTGACGACGATGTCCCCGGATTCGAGCAGGGCGTCGTAATCTGCACGGGATGGCAGATGGCCGAAGGCCACGCAGCGCTCCCCCAGCCGGTCGCGCAGGGGCAGGAAAACCTCCTCGTTGCCGGCCGTCTCCCCCAGCAGGGCGACCTCGAAATCGAGCCCGCGGTCGAGCAGGGCCTCCACGGCGGCGACGAAATCCCCGGGGCGCTTGTCGAATTCCCAGCGATGGTTCCAGATCAGGCGGTGCCGCTTCCCCCGGGGCCAGGGCAGGCCCGCTCCGGGTTCGCAAGCGCCCCCGCGGTAGAAAGCGAAGCGGTCCGACGCGAGGGGCTTCCGATCCAGACCCACCGGCAAGACCCGGCAGCGGGGGGCCAGACGCTCGGCCACCCGCCGGGGAACCGCCTCGGGCATCTTGTTCAGGAAGACCGGCACGGCGTCCAGGAAGAGATCCCGGTGCCAGGCCGAGTTGAATACGACGTGATCGGACGCCAGGGCGCTGATGATGTTGGTGAACCCGAAGTGGAAGTCGAATTCCTCCTGGGGGCTCAGCGGATAGGTGAGCTGGTTCTCGTGCATGTACAGGACGATGGGCGCCCTGTCCAGCGGCGGATGCAGCAGACCCTTCAGGTCGGCGACGTTCAGGAAGCCGGTGACCAGGAGCAGGTCGACCCTGCGGGGGGGGCCTTCGTTGATCCGGTCGGCGAAGGTTGCCGCAGCCCCGCGCATCCTCCACTTCCAGAACCGGCCGGGCATCGTCAGGCAGTCGATGCGGTGTCGCGAGCGCCCCGCGAGCCCTTCCCTGAAAGCCTTGTGGGAGCCCCCGTCGAAAGGTTCGATGAACAGGATGTCCTTTATCTCCAACGCTCCCAACTCCTTGGATCGACCTGGGAAGATCCTTGCCAACGGGGAGATTCCTTCAAAAAACCTGTCATATTGAAGATAATCCATGGTTCCCGTATAATTATCCAGCTTGATTTCGTCATCCTGAATCGCCCGAAAGCCCTCGCTGCTTTCATCCATCCGATCCGGGACCTCTTGTCATCCGGCGCGTCGTGGAGCGCCCGGGAATTCGTGGACCATTGTGAGGGGGAAGACCCACCATGAAACGAATCGCGCTGCTCGCCCTGGCGGCCCTTTCTCTGTCGGCGATCCTGTCCTTCGGGGCCGCCGCCCAGCCCTACGAAAACGCTTCGGTGGTGGGCCAGGTGCCCGACCGCGTCGTCCTCCTGCTGAAACCCGGTGTCGCGATGACCGGCGACAAGGCCGCCGGCTCCTCCCGGGTCGAGGTGCCCGCCCTCGAGGCCCTGGCCGAGCGCTTCCAGGTCAAGGGCATGGAGCAGCTTTACGGCGGGATGACCGCCAAGCTGGCCGACAAGAGCATCCGCGACGAGGCCGAACGCTACGTCGCCGTCGACTTCCCGGCGGAGATGGGCCTGCATCGCGTCCAGGCCGCCTTCGCGGCCCGTCCCGAGGTCGAGAAGGTCATGCTGGTGGACATCTGCCGGAACTACGCCTACCTGCCCAATGATCCGGGCCTGTCGGGTTCCCAGTGGTACGTCCGGAACCTGAACCTCAGCGGCGGCGACACCCGGGCCGTGGGCGCCTGGAACGAGACCCTGGGCGATTCCAACGTCGTGGTGGCCGTGGTCGACTCCGGGGTGGACTGGAACCATCCCGATCTTGGCGGCCCCCACCCCGACAGGGTCAACGGCGCCATCCGGACCAACTGGGCCGAGTATTACGGGAACCCGGGAGTCGATGACGACAGCAACGGCAAGATCGACGACATCCGCGGCTGGGACTTCGTGAACGTGCCCGGCCAGGGCTACCCCGACGAGGACGATGCGACGCCCGACAACGATCCCATGGACTACGAAAGTCACGGCACCGCCATCGCGGGGATGGTGGCCGGCATCGGCAACAACGGCATCGGCGTGGCCGGCGTGGCCCACGGCTGCAAGATCCTGCCCGTGCGCGTCGGCTGGCTGCCCGACGGGGAAAGCCTGGGCGTGGTGCGGATGGACTTCGCCTCCCAGGGCATGATCTACGCCTCGGGCAACGGCGCCGACGCGATCAACTGCAGCTGGGGCTCGACCTCCTTCCTGTCGTTCGCCGTCAGCACCGCCACCAGCGCGGGCGTGGCGATCTTCACCGCCGCCGGCAACGACAACACCGACAGCGATCCCGGCAACGGCGTGCCCTCCTACCTGTCGACCCATCCGGACGTGATCGCGGTCGCGGCCACCAACAGCAGCGACGGCAAGGCCTCCTTCTCGAATTACGGCACCTGGGTCGAGGTCTCCGCACCGGGGGCGGGCATCTACACGACCTGGTACAGCTACGTCACGCAGACCCGCGGCTACAGCACCGTCGACGGCACCAGCTTCGCCTCCCCCATCGCCGCGGCCTGCTACGCCTTGATCAAGTCCGGCACCGGCGGCAACCGCACGACCTGCCTCGGACTCCTGTTGAACAACTGCGACGACATCGACGCCTTGAACCCCGCCTATGCCGGATTGCTGGGCAACGGCAGGGTCAACCTGCTGAAGGCCCTCGGCGACAACGTCCACCTGTATCCGGACGAATTCCCCACCTTGTACGACGCCCTCCACAGCGGTGCGGCCGGTGATACCATCAAGGTGGCGAACACTGCTCCCCTGGTCGGGCCGGTGACCATCGACGAGCGGGGCCTGGTCATCTACGGCGGTTATGACGCCTCGTTCACCACGCGCGATCCCGCCGGCTCCCCCACGGTCATCGACGGCAGCCTCAGCTCCACCGTCATGAGGTTCTCGAGCGGCACGGGTTCCGACACCGTGGTCGACGGTTTCAAGCTCGTCGGAGGCGGCGGCCAGGACTACAGCGGCATCCCCTACACCGCCCGCTACGGCGGCGGCCTGATCGTCAAGGACGCCTCTCCGGTCCTCCGCAACCTCGAGATCACCGGCTGCAGCGTCGGCCTTTCCAGCCAGCTCGGCTGCGGCGGCGGCATCATGCTGGTGAACTCGGACTCCTACCTGGAGAACGTCTGGATCCACGGCAACACGGGGATCTACGGGGCCGGGGTGTTCGTCTACGACAGCAACCCCACCCTGATCGACTGCACCATCGAGGACAACGTCTCGCGCAACGACAACCTCAGCTACGCCCCGCTGGGCGGCGGCATCCACGTCCTGGACAGCAACCTGTACCTCAGCGGCTGCGTCATCGACGGCCATGCCGACCTGAACAACGGGGGCGGCGTCTACGCCGCGGGCGTGGGCGCCAGCACCAGCCTCACCATGACCGGCGGATCCGTCAGCGGCAACAGCGCCCTGAACAACGGGGGCGGCATCTATCTCAGCGGCGGCCAGGCCGACCTGTTCGGGGTGACCATCTCCGACAACACCAAGCTGCCTGCGAGCTCCCTGATGAACGGCGGAGGCATCTACGCCAACGGGACGCTCTTCAGCGCGGACAGCCTGACCTGCACCGGCAACCAGGCGACCTTCGGCGGCGGGTTGTACCTGACCAGCTGCAGTTCGGCCAGCCTCTCCCGGTCCCTGGTCGCCGGCAACACGGGCAGCTTCCTGGCCGGGGGCCTGAGCTACCAGAACAACGCCGCCGGCTCGCTCTCGGCCAACACCTTCGCCGGCAACGCAGGGACCAGCTTCGGGGCCGGAGGCATCCAGGTCACCGGAACCTCCCCCGACATGAGCAACAACCTGGTGGCCTTCAACACCGGCGGGACCAACTACGCCAACGGCGTGGCCGTGGTGTCGGTCCCTCCCTCCTTCCTCTGCAACGACGTCTTCGGGAACGCGGGCGCGGACTATTCCGGGATGACCGATCCCACGGGCACCGGCGGCAACATCTCCGCCGATCCCCTGTTCTGCGACGCCGGCGGCGGCGACTACCGGATCGGCGCAGGGTCCCCCTGCGCCCCGGCCAACAGCGGCGGTTGCGACCTGATCGGCGCCCTCGGCGTGTGCGCCGCCTCGCCGGTTCCCGGCGACGGCGAGACGCCGCTGGCCTTCCGGTTGGACAAGAACTTCCCCAACCCGTTCAACCCCCGAACCACGATCCGCTTCGCCCTGCCTGAGGCCGGCCGGACCCGCGTCGTCGTTTTCGATGTGGCCGGCCGCCAGGTCAAGACCCTGGTCGACGAGGATCTCTCCGCCCAGGTCCATTCGGTGATCTGGAACGGGGACGACGACCGCGGCCGCACGGTCGCCGCCGGAGTCTATTTCTACATGGTGACCAGCGGGGACGACACCTCCGTGGGCCGGATGGCCCTCGTGAAGTAGCCCGTCTCTCTTTGCATCCCAAGACGACCGCCGGGCCCGGGTCCGGCGGTCGTTCGTTGCGGGGCGTCGGGGCGTTGGCGTTCCGCCCCCGGTGGGTTAGATTTCCGGCAGGCTTCGACCCCTCCAAGGAGAAACCATGGCCACCAAGCCCAGCAAGATCCTCGAGGTCTTCGACAATCCCAATCCCGAGCGGGACTACGAGATCGAGTTCGACTGCCCGGAGTTCACCTGTCTGTGTCCCCTGACGGGCCAGCCCGACTTCGCCCACTTCAAGATCACCTACGTCCCCGGCGAGAAGTGCGTCGAACTCAAGTCCCTGAAACTCTACCTGTGGTCCTACCGCAACGAGGGCGCCTTCCACGAGAAGGTCACCAACCTGATCCTCGACGACCTGGTGGCCGCGACCAGGCCGCGCCTGATGGAAGTGCGGGGAGAATGGTTCGTGCGCGGCGGCATCACCACCGTGGTGACGGCCAGCCACCACGATGAGGACTGGGAATAGGATCCCTCAATCCAGGACGATGGGCACCGGCCGGCCGCACGAAGGGCAGGCCGGTTTCCCCTGGAGGCGGGACTCCGCATGGAAACCCGTCCGCGCGATCAGCGTGAAGCCGCAGCCGGGACACACGGTGTCGCTCCCCTCGGCGGCCTTCAGGTTCCCCAGATAGACCCAGGGCAGGACTTTCCGGGCGATCCCGTACGCGCGCCGCAGGGTTTCCGGCGGCGTGGCCGGGGCCTTCATCTTCCAGGCCGGGTGGTAGGCGCTGAAGTGCAGGGGGATTTCGGGATCGAGGTCGGCGACCCAGTCCACCAGGTCGTTGATCTGCTCGTCCGCGTCGTTGTGGCCGGGGATGACCAGGTTGGTCAGTTCGATGTGGACCCCCGCGGCGTGGAACTGCCGGATCGCGTCCAGCACCGGCCCGAGCCTGGCCCTGCAGATGCGCCGGTAGAACCTGTCCTCCATGGACTTCAGGTCGATGTTGGCCGCATCGATCAAAGGCAGCAATCCGGCCAGGGGCTCCTCGTTCAGGAATCCGTTGGTGACCAGGACGTTCTTCAGCCCGGCCGCCCGGGCGAGGGACGCCGTATCCCTCACGAACTCGTACCAGACCAGGGGTTCGCTGTAGGTGAACGCCAGCCCCACGCCGCCGGAGCGCAGGGCGGCGTCCACCAGTTCCTCCGGCGACACCGGCTGGGTCCGGGTCCCGGCCTTCTGGCTGATGCTCCAGTTCTGGCAGAACAGGCAGTGCAGGTTGCAGCCCGGAGCCGCCACCGAGAGGATGTCCCGGCCGGGATGGAAGTGGTAAAGGGGCTTCTTCTCGATGGGATCGACGGCAGCCGAGACGATGCGGCCGTAGGACAGCAGCGCCATGGCGCCGTCCCGGTTGGCCCGGGAGGCGCAGGGGCCTTCCTGGCCGGGCCGAAGGCGGCAGCCGACGGGGCACAGATCGCAGGCGACCTGGCCGTTGGGCAGGGGGCGCCAGAAGGTCGCGGTGGCGGTCATGATCGGTCCTCCTCCTCGGGCGAGCCGGCGAGGTTGGCAAGCACGCGCCGGGCGTTCCGCCTCATCCCTTCGGGATGGGACCGCCACAGGGGGGTGCGCCGGAAGCGGGCCCTGAATTCCTCGCCCCCGATGGTCGCCAGATCCTCCAGTTCCAGGTCGCCGTGTTCCGGCAAGGCCGCGTACTCCCCGGGAACCGGGGGCGCCGGGCGGTTGAACGCTCTCTGGTTCCAGGGGCAGACGGCCTGGCAGATGTCGCAGCCGAACAGGATGCCTCCCTGTTCGGCTTCGCGGCCGACGGGAGCCTCTCCCTGCAACTCGATGGTCCAGGTGGAAAGGCAAGACCGGGCGTCCAGCCCGCCATCCGGATCGAGCGCGGCGGTCGGACAGGCGTCGATGCAGCGCGTGCAGGATCCGCAGGCACTGAGATAGGCCTCCGGCGGCGGCTGGGCCCTGCGCGGCGAAACCCCGTAAAGAGGCCGGACGGCGGGCTCGCCGGGTTCGGCCAGCCCGTCCACCTGGAGGTCGGTCAGCGCCACCCCCAGGAAAAGGCCCGACCCCAATCGCTCGTGGATCAGACAGGTGTTCCGCCCCAGAAACCCCAGGCCGGCCAGCCAGGCGTATTCCCTTTCGAGATAAGGTCCGGTGTCGGTGCTGGCGTGGGCGGTCAATGCGGGCCAGACCCGGCGCAACCCGGCCAGGACCCCCTTGATGTCCCCCAGGAACACCTCGTGGTAGTCCCGGCCGCGGGCGTACCGGGCGACCCGGTCGATCCACGGGATCGGTTCATCCGCCGATCCGCCCGCGGACGGATCGGCGTCCCCCGCGGGCCAGCCCCGCGTGTAGCCCTGGGCGAAGACCAGCAGGGTGGATGCCTGGGGAGTGCGCAAGGTGGGATCCAGGCGGGCCTCGGGATCGCGTGCGAGATATTCCAGGCCCGCATGCTTGCCGGCCTGCACCCAGTCGAGATACCGGTCGGCCAGGGGCAGGGGGCAGGGCAGGGCGACCGCCCCGGCGAGATCGATGCGGTGGTCCGCACACAGACCGGCCAGCAGCCCCCCAAGCTCGGCGGCTGTGGTCCTGATCGGCCCGGCTGCGTCCGCGGTCATCTCATTCCCCGATGATCTTCACCAGCACGCGCTTGCGCCGGCGTCCGTCGAACTCGCCGTAGAAGATCCGCTCCCAGGTGCCCAGATCCAGACCGCCGCCGGTGATGGCGACCACCACCTCGCGGCCCATGATCTGGCGTTTCATGTGGGCGTCGGCGTTGTCCTCCCCCACGTTGTGATGATACTGCGAAACCGGGGCGTGCGGGGCGAGTTTTTCCAGCCACACCTCGTAGTCGTGATGCAGGCCGGATTCGTCGTCGTTGATGAAGACCGAGGCCGTGATGTGCATGGCGTTGACGAGGACCAGGCCTTCGCGCACACCGCTCTCGGCGAGGCAATCCTCGACCTGGGAGGTGATGTTGATGAAGGCCCGGCGCGCGGGCACCTCGAACCAGAGCTCGCGACGGAACGATTTCAAGGGGATTCCTCCTTCGATCCCGCCAGGAAGGCCCGGATCTCGGCCGCGGTCTCGGTGGGGCGGGTCAGGAACATGAAGTGGCTGGTGGCGGCCCATTCGACCACCCGGGCGGCCGGTACGGCCTTCTGGAAATCCCGGACCTGGCCGAGGCTCAAGGGCAGGAGCCGGGCCACGGTCTCCTCGGCCAGGGCGCGGTCCTTCCCGCTGAAGGTGTCATACCAGGGGAAGAGGGCCTCCACCCCCGGCAGGGAGAAGATGGCCAGGCAGGGAACGGTCAGGCGCCGGAAGTCCCCGGGCACCAGGCCCGCCGAGACCGCCTCGAAGGACCGCCGGGGCGTGGCGGGCCCCAGGGCCCGGCCTTCGGGAGAGAAGATCCAGGTGGCCGCGATCTCCTCGTCGGGTGGCCGCCAGCCCCGGATGCGTGCGAGATAATCGCCCACCGCCCTCGGGGACGCCAGATCTTCCTCCTGGATGGCCGGTTCCGTCGGGACCGGGAGATCCCCTCCCACCAGTTCCCAGGGCAGCCGCTGCCCGGCGGCGTCGAGGTAGACCAGGGCGCCCACCCGGTGCGGATGCTTCAGGGCCAGCGCGGTCATCTCCGCGCCGGCGATGCCGTGGCCTGCCAGGACGAAGCGGCCCAGACCCAGGGAATCGGCGATGGCCAGCACGTCGTGGGCCAGGGTGGCGGTGTCGTATCCCGATTCGGGGGCGTCGGAATCGCCGAAACCCCGCCGCGTCAAGGCGACGACCCGGCAATCGGGGCGGAGCAGGGGAGCGAAGTCCGCGAAGATGTGGGCCGTGCAACCCAGATCGGCCAGCAGGATCACGGGAATCCCCTCGCCTCCCCAGTCAAGGACCTCGAGGCTGACCTCACGCTCCACCGTGATCAGCGACCGCGCCGGGGAAGCCTGGGCGGCCCCGGCGACGGCCAGACATGCCAGCATCCCCATCATGATGGTGCGCCCCATGGCCGCCTTTCCCGGCGTCTTCTCAGGCCGGCGTGTTGCGCTTGATCCACTTGTCGTAGATGGACAGCAGGACCACCGACACCATGGCCAGCCCCGCGAAGATGATCCACATGGTCCCCGGGTCGTCCGAGCCGCCCCGGTCGGCGGGGCCGTAGTGCTGGTACAGGGCGCCGCTGAGCAACCCGCCGAAGAGGTTGCCCAGGGCCACGCACCAGTAGAAGTACCCCATGTACATGCCGACCTTGCCCGGCGGCGCGATGCGGCCGGCGTATTCCTTGGAGCGGGGGCTGGCCAGCATCTCGCCGACGGAGAACACCAGCACCGCCAGGACGATGACCCACCCGCCCTGGCCGATGAGGTAGAGCAGGAAGCTGATCACCGTGATGAAGCTGCCCAGGATGATGCAGGTCAGGGGCGCCAGGCGTCGCACCAGGTAGGCGATGGCCACCTGGCCCACGATGATGCCGAAGGCGTTGAGGTTGATCAGGTGCTCGGGCTTGACCTGCCCGTGCTCCAGCACAGCCCGCCCCCACTGGGAGGTGTCCAGGCCCAGACCCTGGGCGACGCCGGTGATCCACCCGGCCAGGGGGCCCAGGGTTCGGATCAGGTCGCCTGTGTCGGCGTAATCCCGGATGTATTCGGGCAGGGTCATGAAGATCTGGTTGAAGCTGGTCCAGAAGAACGCCATCAGCACCAGGAAGACCAGGTAGCGCCCCTCCCCCACCTGCATGCGTTCGAGGAACCAGGGCCGCTGGACGTGCGGCGACCGGCGCAGGCCGGTGTTCGCGAAGTCCCAGGCCAGGTTGGCGAGGATCCAGCCGGCGCCCGCAGGCAGGTAGACCGCAGGGGGCAGCCACTTCGACCCCATGACCAGCAGGACGAGCAGGCCCGCGATGAGCAGGAAGAACCGCCCGTTGCCGACCACGGCCATCATGCCCCCGAAGACCTGGCCGAGGGAGCGGCGGGATTCCGCCTCGGCATCGCGGGGCGGCTCCCGGTAGAAGATCAGGGCGATCACGCCCATCAGGACGATCCAGCCCGCCGAGGCGTAGAAGACGTACTGCCAGTCCCAGCCCCGGACGATCCCGGCCACGATGGGCCCCAGGAAACCGCCGATGTTGACCATCATGTAGAAGATGCCGAACCCCATGCTGCCGGTTTCGGCGTTGGTGGACTTCGCCACCGTCGAGATCACCACCGGCTTGAACATGCCGTGGCCCACCGCCACCAGGAAGTACACCGCGAGGAAGCCCCAGAACCCCTGGGGAATGCCCAGCAGGAGGTAGCCCGGGATCATCACGGTGCAGGAGGCGAGGAACATCTTCTTGAACCCGTAGCGGTCGGCCAGGGCCCCGAACACGGCGGGGAACAGGTAAAGGAAGAAGGTCGCCAGGCCCTGGATGACGCCCCGGTCCTCGCTGGTCAGGCCCAGCCCGCCGTCGGCGACCGCCCCGGTCAGGTAGAGGCTGCTGACGGCGTAGAAACCGTACCAGCCCATGCGCTCGAAGATCTCCATGACGTTCGCGGACCAGAACGACCCGGGGAACTGCTTCCAGATGCTGACCTTGGCGGCTGATGTCGTCCTGTCCAATGGGCTCTCCGTTTCATGGAATCAAAGGCGGGCGCGGGCCTCGGCGTATCCATCGAGCAGACGCTGCATGATCTCGGCGACCGGGGGAACGTCGGCGATGAGTCCCGAGACCTGGCCGATCTCCAGCTCGCCCAGCTCCACGTCCCCTTCGAGCATCCCGCGCCGGGCCCGACCCCGGCCCAGGTGGGCCACCAGATCCTCGACGGTGGCGCATCGGGCCTCCATCGCGGTGATCTCGTCGCGGAAGGCGTTCCTGAGCAGGCGGACCGGCACGTGGGATTTCAGGACAAGATGCGTGTCACCCGGTCCCGCCGCCACCACGGCCTGCTTGAAGGCCTCGTGGCCGCTCGACTCCCGGCTGACGGCGAACCGCGACCCGATCTGCACCCCGGCCGCCCCCAGGGCCATGGCCGCGGCGAACTGGGCCCCCGTGGCGATGCCGCCCGCGGCGATCACGGGAACCGAGACCACCCCGACGCACTCGGGGACCAGGACCATGGTGGTGATCTCCTCGCGGCCGTTGTGCCCGCCGGCCTCGAAACCCTCGCAGACCACCGCGTCGCAGCCGGCGTCCTCGCACTTGCGGGCCAGGGCGGGGCTGGCCACGACGTGGACGCTCACGCAGCCGTGCTCCTTCAGCGGTCCGATGACCTTGCGGGGCGACCCCGCCGAGGTGAAGACGATGCGGACGCCCTCGGCGAGAGCGATCTCCAGGCACTCTTCCATGTGGGGATACAGCAAGGGCAGGTTCACGCCGAAGGGCCGGGACGTCAGGCTGCGGGCCTTGCGGATCTGGTCAC
>JAHJTW010000023.1 GCA_018829565.1 bacterium
CCAGCTTCTCCTGCGTCATGGCCTTGCTCAGGCCCTCGAGCCGGTCCGCGTCCAGCCACAGCAGGGTCGGCAGCAGCGAGCGCGGCCCCCAGCTGTAGTAGTTGGTGCGGTCGGTCCCGGTGGAGGCGTTGTTGGCTCCGCCGCCCCGCTCCATGAGCACGTCGAACTGGTTGTCCGGGACGCGGTCCGTCCCCATGAACATCAGGTGTTCGAAGAGGTGGGCGAAGCCGGTGCGTCCGGGCGCCTCGTCCTTCGAGCCGACGTGGAACCAGGTGTTGATGGTCACCATGGGCTGGGTGGGATCCTGGTGCAGGATCACGGTCAGGCCGTTGGGCAGGGTGACGGTCTCGATGGACATGGGAGCGGCTCCGGCCGCGGTGGCGGAGGCGAGGATGAGGGTCAGGGCCATCAGGACGGGTCGCATGGGGTCCTCCGGGCAAGGGTGAAGGATCCGGCGCTGGGCCGGGTAGGGTCGACAAAGAAACCAGATTAGCAGAAAACGAAAAAATGCGCCCCCTGGTTGCAGCTCCCGGGCCGGGACATCGCAGGACCGAGGTTGAATTCGTGACCGGAGGAGTTAGAATCGGATTTTCGAGCCCCCCACCGCTCCCAGGAGTTCCTCGATGCGCCATTCCCTCGGAACGATCGGCCTGCTCATTTTAATCCTGCCGGCCGCCGTCCCGGCTGCGGCCGCCAATCCCGACCTCAACCTCGGCTTCGAACTCGGAGAGCCAGGAGGTGCTCCCAGGGTCTGGTTCACCGGCGGCGAGGGCTACGCCGTCGCCCTGACGGATTCCCTTGCCCACGAGGGCAAGCTGTGCCTGAAGATGGAAAGGACCGATCCCGGGCCCAAGGGCTTCGGCGTGGCCACCGGGCAGTTTCCCGTCGAACCCGTCCGGGGTAGGTCCATCACCTTTTCGGGCTGGATCCGGACCGAGGACGTGGCCGGCGCCTGGGCGGGTCTGTGGTGGCGGGTGGACGGCCCCGGGAACGGCAGCCTTGCCTTCGACAACATGAACGGCCGAGGTCCCACCGGGACCACCCCCTGGACCAGGTACGAGGTCACCTTGCCTGTGGCGGAAGAAGCGACCAACATCAACTTCGGCTGCCTCCTGCCGGGTTCGGGAACCGCCTGGTTCGACGGGCTGGAGATCGCCATCGACGGGGAGCCTTACGTCCAGATTCCCTCGGTCCCCCTGGAGACGACCGGCGCCATGGTGGCCTGGGTGGCCGGGAACGCTCATCCCTTCGCCACCGATGACCCCGCCCACGACGACGGGGACCTGGAATTCCTCGACGACCTGGTGGGGAACGCCCGCATCGTCGCCCTGGGCGAAGGCACCCACGGCACGGCGGAATTCTTCCGCATGAAGCATCGCATCACGCGCTACCTGGCCGAAAAGATGGGGTTCACGCACTTCGCCATCGAGGCTTCCATGCCCGAGTGCGAGCGCATCAACGCCTACGTCCACGGGGGCGAGGGCGATCCCGCCGAGCTCGTGGCGGGGATGTACTTCTGGACGTGGAAGACCAGGGAGGTCCTGGACCTGGTCGTGTGGATGCGGGAGTTCAACGCCGCAGGGGGCCAGGTCTCCTTCCAGGGGTTCGACATGCAGTTTCCCGGACAGGCCATGGAGAACGTGAAGGCCTTCCTGGCCAAGGCGGATCCGGACTTCCTGGTGGAGACCGCCTTGCCGTACGCGGAGCTCAAGGGCCTGATCCTCGCCACGGAAAAGACCAAGGATCGCCGCAGCATCTTCCAGGATTTCGATCCGACGGGTGTGACGGCGGTTCTCGCCGGCATGAACGAGCGCAGGGCGGCCTACCTGGAGGATCGGCCTGCGGCGGAGGTCGATGGGGCCATCCAGAACGCCCGCCTCGTCACGCAGTACTGCGCAATGAAGACCGGCAACCTGATGGGCGTCCGCGACCGCAGCATGGCCGACAACGTGGACTGGCTGCTGGAACAGGCTGGACCGGAGGCCCGGATCATCCTGTGGGCGCACAACGGCCACGTTTCCCGCGCGGGCTACCAGGGGGTCAAGAGCATGGGCGCCCTGCTGGACGAGCGCCACGGGCAGGACCAGGTGATCCTGGGGTTCCTGTTCCACGAGGGAACCTACACGGCGATCAAGGCCGGCGAAGGCGTGGGATCCTACGGTACCTCACCCTCTCGTCCCGGGACCGCCGAATGGGTTTTCTTCCAGACCGGCCGGCCGCGGCTGGTCCTCGACCTGAGAAAGGCCGAGGGGGGGACGCCGGAGTCGGGCTGGCTGCGCGAACCGGTGGAGTACCGGAGCATCGGAGCCGGGGCCATGGCTGAGGCCTTCACCATGGGCACCTTGGCCGACATGTTCGATGCCGTGGTCTACTTCGAGAAGTCCACCCCGTCGGTCCAGCTCGAGGTAACCCCGCCTTCCCAGTGGTGACCCACGCCTGAAGGCCCGGCGGGACCCTACCCCGCCGGGCCGGACCACGCCGCGCAAGATCCGCCCTCACCGTCAGTCCAGGGGATCGAACCAGACGACGTGATAGCTGATGGTGATCTCCTGCCCGGGCTGGATGTCGCGCACGGCCTCGATGGTCATCCGGGCCGCATCGTAATGCTTGATGTTCCGGGCGTTGGGATGGTGGGAATGGTTGTACAGGCCGCCCAGGCCCAGGGCCAGGGCGACCCGCCCATCCGTCCAGGCGAAGTAGTAGTCCTCGAGGTCGTCGAACCGTTCGCCTCCCTGCCGGGCGGAGGCCTGGAAGGGGTCGGGCGGAACGTCGGCCACCAGGAGCATGGGGCAGGTCTCGATGACGTCCCCGGCCCGGAAGGGTGCGCGGGCGATCACGCCGAGGCCCTTGCCCGGGACCGGGACCACCTCCACGCCGACGGGGGCCAGGAAGGGCGGAGTAACGAGGGTGGGGGACTGGATGGCGGGGTTCCACTGCTGCCCGCCGTGAACGGCGGCGGCCGCCTGGCCGCCGCCGACCTGGGGACTCGTCATCGATGCACCACCGGTTTCTTGAGGAAGAGAGCGCGTATGTGAGCGCACAGCTGGCGCTCGGTCATCTTGTCGGCGGCTTCGACCCCGATGATCCGGTCCGCCATGCCGGGACTCAATTCCAGGACTTTTCTGAACTCCAGCTTCGCCTCGCCGGGGCCGCAGATGTAGATGCGGCTCGACCCGCTCACGGCCTCGGCGACCCTCTTGTAGAACCGCAAGACCTGGTTGCTGTAGCGGTGGTCCCGGTTGCCTTCGGCGGCGGCCTCCTGGGAGGCGCGGGGACCCTGGGGCCGGGACCCGCCGGCGGGCCGGGCCCGTTTGCCGATCCCCGAAATGATGGTCCGGACCGAAATCTGGTCCGTCGCCGGATTGACGATCAGGGCCTGCTCATGGTCGATCCAGACTCCGGCGAAGCTCCTGCCTGTGCTGTCCATCGTCGCCACCTCCGGTGGGTCATCTTCTGGGCGTCGTCCTGGCAAGGCCTCCCGAAGTCGATCTCCCGTTCCCGGGAGATGGCCCTGAAAAGCAAACGGAGGGCCCGGCCGAGGAGAGCGCCGGGCAAATATTTAACTTGTTGTAATTAAATATATTAAATTTTTCATGAACCGCCGGTCCGATGTGGTGTTATTATATTTCGGAAATTTGAAACCGAAAAATTCGGCAACCATATTCCGAAAGGATGCCATGATCCTCACGGTCCTGACGGCGATGCCGGACGAACCCAGCCGGCTCCGCATCGCCGGTCTCCTGGAAGGCACCGAAACGGTGATCGACCAGGCCCGCGGTAGGCGGGATCTCATCGAGGAACTCGAGCAGGGGGACGTGGATCTGGTGGTGATCCACGACCGCATGCTGCCGTCCCACCCCGCCCGCTGGCTCGCGGCGGTTCGCCGCCTGCCCGAACCGCCCGAGGTGGTCGTCATCTGGGAACGAGAGAACGCCGTGCGCCGGGCCTCGCTGCTGGCCGCCGGCTGCCTGGCGGTGCTCAACCACAACCTGCCGGACGAGGGGCTGCGCGACGCCCTGCGGGCCGTCATCGAGCGGCGGCGGGCGGCGGCCCCCGCCGTGCTGAGGGAGGAACGGCCCCGGCTCGATTACCGCCTGAGCGACTTCGCGTCGGAAAGCCCCGCCATGATCCGCTTCCTGGAAGTGGCCCGGCGGGTGGCGGGATCCGAGAGCGCCCTCCTGCTGCTGGGCGAGACGGGCGTGGGCAAGGAGCATCTGGCGCGGGCCATCCACCGCGAAGGCGCGCGGGGGGGCGGGGCCTTCCTCGCCGTCAACTGCGCCGCCCTGCCGGAATCCCTGCTGGAGAGCGAGCTCTTCGGGCACGAGCGGGGCGCCTTCACCGGTGCGACGCGCACGCACAAGGGCTACTTCGAGCTGGCGCACGGCGGCACCATCTTCCTCGACGAGATCGCCGAGGTGCCGCTGCACCTGCAGGCCAAGCTCCTGCGCGTCCTGGACGACCACCGCATCCAGCGCATCGGCAGCGAGACCATCATCAGGGTGGACGTGCGCATCATGGCGGCCACCAACCGAAACCTCGAGGACGAGGTGGAGGCGGGGCGCTTTCGCCGCGACCTGTACTACCGCCTGGCGGTGGTCGCGCTGGAATTGCCGCCGTTGAGGGACCGGCGGGAGGACATCCCCACCCTCTTGCACAGCTACAACCGCCACTTCTCGACCTCGCTGGGCCGGCCGCTCAAACCGCTCGCGCCCGAGGCGGTCGAGGCCCTGGTCCGCTACCGGTGGCCGGGGAACGTGCGCGAGCTGATCAACGTCATGGAGCGGACGGTCATCCTCGCTCCCGGCGAGACCATCGGACTGGAGGACCTGCCGGGGGTGATCGCGCGGTCGGCGGGGACCGGAGAAGGGGCCGCCCGCCGGCTGGACCGGACGGAAGTGATCGGGTGGCTGGCGGACGCCTGGGGCGAGTTGCCCCTGAAGGAAGCGCGGGACCGGATCCTGGCGGATTTCGACGGTGAGTACCTGCGCCGGATCCTCACCCGCACCGGCGGCCGGATCGGCGAGACCGCACGGATCGCCGGGATCAGCGAGCGGACGCTCTACTCGCTCATGAAGGAGGCCGGACTCCGGAAGGAGGACTTCCAGGAGGATTGAAATTTTGATGGAATTTGAAGACTGATTCTCATTGGAATGTGGTAATATTTCTGGGCATCTCATCGGCTGCATACCTGACGGGGGCCTTCATGGAAATCTTGTCCGTGATTATGTCTGCCCCCGGGTCTGCATGGGTTCATCGAAATGAGTCTGTCATGGTAGTTTCGAGAATGACAATCCTGGCATTGGTTTTCATCATTGGGGGATGTGGGCAATCCGATTCTTTGCTGTTCGCGCCGGAACCCGGGGCATCCAAAGCCAGGATTGGGGCGGATGTAGCGATCTCCGCTTTCACCGCTTCCTCGGAAGTGGTTCACCCGGGTGAGGTCTTGGACCTGAGTGTCACCGTCGTCAATTGGGGTGGGCAGCCCTCAGGACCCTTTTCTGTGGGGATTCTCGAGCCGATATCCGGGGTTTTCTTGGCCAGAAAAGACCTCCCAGGTCTCGCAGCCGGTGCGGGAGTATCCGGGACCGTTCATTTTTCCGTACCGGCGGACAAGTTCTCCGTCGCGGTAATACCCGGACGGTACACCCTCATCTGCGGACACAATTTGGTCGATGCAGACCCGGCCAACGATCGCAAGGAAGTCATTGTCGAAGTCAGGGAATTTTCGCCGCCGGGCGAAACCATGGAAATGTACATCCTGGAGAACGAGCAGCTCTTGCCATGCAGTAATGGGGTTTTTCTTGGGCACATTGTGATGCAGGTGGTTTACCACAATCCATCAATATCCATTATCAGGGGATTTGAATGCGGATGGGATCTTGCTGGTGGGCTCGGGACTTTCAATTCCTCGGTAGAAGTATCAATGGCCCTACCAGGGGTCGATGTTGGTGTGAGTAATCCAAGGGACGGAAATTATAACGTGATTTGTGGGTTTTACAGCCCATTGCCCACTTCCACCAACACCGTCCTGGCAACATTGGATCTGTTTTATCTGGATCAGTTCCCCCTGGACCTAACCATGCGGAATTCCCTTCCCTCTGCTGATCCGCAAAATTCAAGACCCATTGTGATTGCTGATGATTTAAGTGATGTGGTGGTGGACATGAGACATATCCCGGGATTCCCCTCCGTCCAGATCAATCCCGCGGATTGCATCGTCGAGTATGCCGACGACGCCTCTTTCAGGAAGATAAGCAGCCTATTCAGGTGATCTTAGGGCTAAAAAATGGGAGCTAGGCCGATGGCCTAGCTCCCTCGGTATTATTCCTGGAAGGGGATGCCCGTCCTTCACACCTCCAGAATCCTACCTCCGCGACGCCATCAACAGGCGCAGGATGTACCAGAACATCAGGGCCACCGAGGCGAACAGTTCGAGCGAGGCGGCCACGTACCGGTCGTAGGGCCAGTTGCGGATGATGTTGCTGGTGTCGTGCAGGATCGACGCCCCGGCCAGACCCACCATCAGCAGCGAGAACCACATCCCCAGTTCCCAGCCGAAGAACACGCCCCCGGCGATGGCCACCAGGGCCAGGATGCCTCCCCAGCGGAGCATGCCGCCGAGGAAGCTGAAGTCCTTGCGCGTCTGGATCGCGACGGCCGTCAGGCCGACGAAGCCCAGGACGGTCAGGATCGCGGCGCTCTGGATCACCCCGCCGCCGGTGTAATGTTCGGCGACGTAGAGCAGGGGCGTGAAGATGATCGCCTGGGCGACGACGTAGAGACCCAGCCCGAGGTACTGGATTCCGGGGCTGGCGGCGCGGGCGGCCAGGCCGCGGGCGAGCCAGCCGGCGACCATGAAGCCCCCAAGTACCAGCATCCAGTTGACGCCTATCAGCGCGCGGGCGATGGATTCGGCCATGCCGCTCTTGAACAGGTAGACCTCCAGGCCGGTGAAGGCCAGGATGGCGGCGAGCAGGTGGCCATACACCCGCACCAGGAATCGGCCCCGCTCGAGAGCGGCGTCCTGACCGGCGGGACGGAAGCCGAGGCGGTCGTCCTCGACGGGGATGGCGACGGTCTCGGATCGAAGCGAACGAGGATCACGACGGTTCACGGTTAACCCCTTTCTTGCGTAGGACCTTGATACACCGGGATTCTGGATGAATTCCCGGAAATTTGGCAAGGTCAATCAAGGGGCGGGGACGGGTGTCCGTCGCCGTCCGACCGGCCCGGGGCACCCCGGCGTACTACCGGAAGCTCGACTTCAAATTGCCCCAGGTTCCGGCCTCGGACCCGACGGTGCCGCAGAATGAGCACTCGAATCCATAGGTTTCAGCCTCCGCGCAGGTGAGGCAGAACAAGCCGATGTTCATGAAGGCGGTGGGCGCGGTCGTATCGGAGGCCACAACGACCTGGTGCGTTCCGACATCCAGGCACATGTCCAGTTCCGCCATGTCGGAATTCTCCACGCTGGCCAGGCAGGTGCCGGCCCCGCAGTCGTCCATGAGGATGACGGCCGAGGGGACGATGTTCATGGACGAGGATGCGCTCACGGCAGCGAAACGGTACCAGCCGGGAGTGGTGACGGTCACGTCGATCACGTGGAAGGTCCATCCCGTGTAATCGACACCGCAGAGCAGTTCGCCGGGCTGGCCGTCCAGGACGTCGAAGTATCCGTTGTTCGCGCAGGTGAAGGTCAAAAACGGCGTGCAATCGAGCGCGGAGGAGGAGCCCGCGCACAGGAGAGAGAGGACGAGGGTGGTCAGGAGGTGGCGCATGGTGGCTCCAATCTGGGGGCGAAGGTTTCAGGGCGGCCACGTCAGGATTCCGGCCGGTCTCTCGCACCAGGATACCATATCGGAGAATTTCTGTCTTATAAATCGCCGGTTTCGGTCACCAGCGGGGATGGGGTGCCCAGGGGTGTTGCCACCCCGCCCGGGCGGAAGTAGGATGGTGGGGTTGACCGTCCCCGTGATTCCGGACTCGAGGGAGGCTCCCATGTTCCCGACCCGCCGCCTGGTCCCGTTCGCCGCCCTGCTGGGCCTCTGCCTGTTCCTGAGCGCTTGCGCCACCGTCCCGGTGACGGGCCGCAGGCAGCTCAACTTCATTCCAGACAGCCAGATCAACGCCATGAGCTTCCAGCAGTACGACGAGGTGATCGCCCAGAGCACCCTCAGCGACCACGCCGAATGGACCGCAGGGATCGAGCGGGTGGGGCGCCGCATCCAGGGAGCCGTCGAGGAGTACTTCCGCCGCCAGGGCCAGAGCGGTGAGCTGGCGGGCTACGAGTGGGAATTCAACCTCATCGAGAGCAAGGAAGCCAACGCCTGGTGCATGCCCGGCGGCAAGGTCGCCTTCTACACGGGCATCCTGCCCATCTGCAAGGACGAGACCGGGGTGGCGGTGGTCATGGGGCACGAGGTGGCCCACGCGATCGCCAAGCACGGCAGCGAGCGGATGAGCCAGGGCCTGGTCCTGCAGATGGGGGGCATGGCCCTGTCGGAGGCCGTCAAGAACAAGCCCGCCCAGACCCGCAACCTGTTCATGACGGCGTTCGCGGTGGGGGCCCAGTTCGGTGCGGTCCTGCCCTACAGCCGGTCCCACGAGAGCGAGGCAGACCGCATGGGTCTGATCTTCATGGCCCTGGCGGGATACGATCCGCGGGAAGCGCCGGCGTTCTGGGAGCGGATGGCCGCCGAGGGCGGCGGCAGTCCCCCCGAGTTCATGAGCACCCATCCTTCCCACGAGACGCGGATCCGGGAGCTCCATGAGAACATGGCCGAGGCCATGGGATACTACCAGCCGCGGTGATCCCCGCCCGTCAAGGTGATCCCCGCACGTCAAGGGGAGGGAGGGCCGACCGTCCTCTCCAGCATCTTGACCAGCCGCCGCAGCGATTTCGCCGTCCGCGTTCCGTACCAGCTCAGCAGCTTCCCGTCCAGGGTCAACGCGGCCCTGCGATCGGGGATCACTCCGGCCGCGGCCAGGGCCCAGGCGTCGTGCCGGGTGAAGCGGTAGGGCTCGTCGGGTAAAAGGACCAGGTCCGGCTGCAGCCCGGCGAGTTCCTCGACGGTCGTGACGGGATAGTCGGGCCGGTCCGCGAAGACGTTGCGGAACCCGAGTTCCTGCAGGACGGCGTCGATGTGGGTGCGGCCGCCGGCCGCCATCCAGGGTTCCTTCCAGATCATGACCGCGACCGTGAGGCGTTCCCCGCTTCCCTGCGTCCTGCGGCGGAAGTCGCCGCAGGCCAGGCGCGCCGCGGTCAGGTCGGCCATGGCGCGGCCGCCGGCGGCCTCGGCCTGCAGGATGACGCCGAATTCCTGCAGCATGACCGCCACGTCGTCCAGGCGGCGCGGCATGACCGCGAAGACCGGGACGCCCGCGTTCTCGATGGCCGCCAGGTGCTCGGGCTTGTTCTCCTCGAGGCAGGCAAGGACCAGGTCGGGCCGCACCCGCTGCAGCTTGCGCAGGTCGGGGTTCTTGGTCCCGCCGCAGGCCGGGATCGACCGGACCTCGCGGCGGGGCTCCACGCAGTAGATGGTGCGGCCGACCAGGCGGGATCCGGCGCCCAGCCCGAACACGGTGTCGGTGAGGCTGGGGACGAGGGAGACCACGCGCTCGTAGCGCCGCAGGGGCAGGCGGCGGCCGCGGGCATCGGGCAGTGTCCGGGGCGTCGGGTTCATGGCGGTCGCTTCCGCTGGGGTCCGTCCGGGTCGGTCACCGTCATTATACGGGGTCATTATCCGGGATGAAGGCGCCTTCGGCGAGCCTTTCCGCAAAGGCCCTGACTCCCTCGGGCCAGACCGCCGTGTGGGCCTCGAAGCCGTCACGCCGGCCGGCGAAGAGGGCGCGGACGGCCTCCTCGTAACCGGGCGCATCCCCGGCCATGGCGGACATGAACCGGAAGGCGGCGTCCTGCGCGGCTCTGACCCGCTCCTTGCCGGCACCCTGGCGGCGCGCCTGTTCCACCAGCTTGCGCAGGGCCACCGAGGCGCCGCCGGGCTGGGCGTTGAGCCATTCCCAGTGCCGCGGCAGGAGGGTCACCTCCCTGCCCACCACGCCCAGGCGAGGCCGCCCGCGGGGGCGGGGCTGGGCCGAGGCTTCGGGCGCCGGGGGAGCCTCGTAGCGCCGGCGGACGTCCTCGACCGTCCCGCGCAGGTCCAGCTCGACGGGCCGGGCCGTGCAGTCGTCGAAGGCGAGGATGGCTCTTTGCTCGCCGTCGTCCAGGAGCTTGCGGGCGGCGAGGGCGACGTCCAGGGTGGCTCCCCGGGCCAGGAGCTCGTTTCCGATGAAGGCAGTGCAGGAATTGTCGTTGGTCATGGTGGTCTTCCTCCTTTCTTATAATTATACCCTGGTAAAAATATAAGTAAAGTGGAATCTTGTCATTTCACTGCGTTCCCAGCTCAAGTTTAGCAGCCGAAGGGGCGGATTAAATTCAACGCATTCAATGACAATAGGTTAAACATCCACCCGTTGTAAGACCCCACCCTTGTGACTTGCCCGACCTGGGGCCTCCCATCCCTGAGGCCTCTCCTCAGGTGCAGGTTACCTATGCGATGTCGCCCCAGGTGCCGGCATCTCCCGCGCCCCCTGCGCCTTCTCGTGGATGTGCCGGTGACAGGCGCCGCAGAGGGTGATCAGGTTGTCGGGCCTGTTCGTGCCGCCCCGCGCCCGCGGCAGGACGTGATGCACCTCGAGGAACCGCGTGTTCGTACAGCCGGACCCCTGGCAGCGGTGCCCGTCCCGGGCCAGGACCCGCCGGCGCACCCGGGGCGGGATGGTCGCGGTGTTGCGTCCGGTCCGGGGATCGTCGAACTGGGAATCGCAGGTCAAACGACCGGTGTCCCCCGGGCCGAAGATCACATCCCCGCGGCTGGTCGAAGCCGAAAAACGGCCGCAATCGGGGCATTGGCGCACGTGAACCTGGAAAGAGGTCCCCCGGGGGGCCCCCGGGGGGGCGGGCTTGGAGGAGGCGGCGGAGGGGGTGGCGGAGGCGGACCCGCCGTCAGCGGTGCCGGCCTGGGCCCCGGCCTGGGCGTCCTCCAGCAACGAATCCAAACCCGCGAGGATGCGCTCGACCCGGTCCCCGCCGACTCCCGACTTGACCAGCCTCTCCTGAAGGGCCTCGAACCGGGCGAACTGCTCCGGGGTCATCTCCAGGGACACCTTGACCGGGACCGCGGCGGCCAGTCGTCGTTCGGCCGGTGCCGCCGGGATCAGCTCTCCCTGGCCGGGCGAGGTCCTCAGATCGGCGGCCTGGGCCTGGACCCTGGCGACGTCCTCCACCAGCCGG
>JAHJTW010000184.1 GCA_018829565.1 bacterium
ATCCCTCCGGTCGAACAGATCAAAGGCCGGTTGCCGAAGGGTGGCCGGCCTGCTCGTTTTCGGGATCGAGGGAATTTGAAGAATTGCGGTCCAGAAGGGTTCAAATGAACCCCTCTGCGGGTTGATAGATCAAAAAGAAGGGCGCGGCGGTGGCAAACCAACTTGTTGGTGAAAGCCGATTCTCCTGCCAACGCGCCCCCTTTGGAAAAGGATTTCCGGCAAGCAAGCGATCCTTGACCGTGGACGGCCCGACCATCAAATGGCGCTGGTGACGGGCGTTTCGGATGGGTATATGCTGTGATGATGCGGCGGCCCCTCCGGCCGCCGGTTGAACCCGACCACCATTTTGCCGAGGAGAATTCCCATGCGCCATATTCTCGCCCTCGCCGCCCTGGCGGCGCTCGTCGCCGTCGTTTCGCCGGCATCAGCCCAGGACTCCCCGATGGATCCCGCCGCCATGGAAAAGCTCATGGTCGAACTCGCGACCCCGGGCCCCCAGCACCAGTTGCTGGCCGGACTCACCGGCGAGTGGACGACGACCATGACCAACTACATGAGCGGCCCGGAACCTGTGACCACCACCGGGACCTACAGCGGGGAGGCACTCTTCGGCGGACGGTACTTCGTCGGTCACCACGAAGGCGAAGCCATGGGCCAGCCGTTCGCGGGCATGAACATCGACGGCTTCGACAACAGCACGCAGAAGTTCTTCAGCATGTGGATCGACAACTTCGGGACGGGCTACTATCTCGCCCACGGCGAGCTGGACCAGGACGGGAAGACCCTGCGGCATGCCGGCACCATGAACTTCGGCCCGATGGAGATCCCGTCCCGCTCGGTGACCGTCTTCGTCTCCGCGGACGAGGTGAACTTCACCATGTGGCACACCATGGACGGGCAGGAGATCAAGGCCATGGACCTGAAGTACGAGCGGGTGAAGTAACGGCGGGCACACCGTCTCCATAACGAAAAAGCACCTTCTCCGCTTGCTCGTGGAGAAGGTGCTTGATTTTGGTAGCCCCTAGGTTACAGGCTGCAAGCAGGTCGAAAACTGGGGTTAAACGGCCTCCCTCCCTCCCAATTTTTCGGATAACTCCAAACAATTATGGCAGATCGGGCGCTGGGGCGGTTTCCCAACTCACGCAGAACTCCGTTGCTGTGAAATTCCGCAATTCGACTTGAGGCTCCCTGCCTTGGCCCAGTTGGAGGACGAGGCTGCCATGCTGGCCACACGGCGCGATGGCGTCGCCACTGAGCGCCAGTCAGCAGTTGCTTCGAACCTTTCCCAGGAGGACCTCACGGCGGCCCTGGGGCAGTTCGACCCCGCCTGGGACGCCCTCTACCCGGCCGAGCAGGCCCGAATCGTCGAGCTTCTGATCGACCAGGTCGAGATCGATAGCCAGGCCGGGATGCTGACCGTCACGTTCCATCCCACCGGGTTCAAGGCCCTCGCCGCCGAGGTCGCCCGGGAGGCCCGGCCGTGAGGGTCGAGGTCAAGGTGGACTGGGGCCGGGTGGCCGGGTGGCCGGGAAGCCGGCTGGAAAGGCCGATTCGCAGGAACCTGCCCCTCCCCAGTGCCGGTCTGAGCGGCGCCTCTGGTACATCGCCATCGGCCGGGAAATCGCGTCCGGGGTACAATCTGGGCGGTCCGACTCCTATTCCGAGGCAGCGCGGCAGTGCGGGGTGTCGAGGGCGAGAGTCAGCAAGGTGGTCGGGATGCAGGGGGTGGCCGTCATGGATCAGGAAAAATATCTTCGCACAGAAGATGGGACAGCAGGAGGTTGAGCTACTGCCCCCAAGCCATGCCTAACCACGATACCACCCTGTTATAGCGCATTTCATCGCTCAACCGGTGCCAGCCGGAGCGCGGTGGTTATCCCCGTATTGGGGTGTTTCCGGCGTGCCTCAAAAGTTTGGTCATGGGAAGACCGCTCCTTCGTAAGAGACCCGCGCATGATAGAGCCACCCGCCGGCTTTGGCAACCCCCTGGCTGAGGTATGCGTCATGCCGGGTTTCGACCCTCGCGCTCGCACACTGGTCAAAGGGCGGCAAGCTCCCGAAAGGTCGCGGACCTAGCGGCTGTGGGGAAGATGTGTGGAGTCAGCCGCGCGAATCAGAAATGTTGTCTCGCTGATCAGGATGGCTTCACCCGAACAGGAGCGACTGCCGGACATAGCTGGCCATTTTCGCATATCGGCCTCGCCCGCCGATACTTCCCTATCCAACGTTGCTGTTCTTGAATGGGTTCCCGCACGAATTGACCGGTGCCCTCCGCGCACCTGCATTG
>JAHJTW010000185.1 GCA_018829565.1 bacterium
CCCCGGGCAAGAAGACGACCGCGAAGAAAGCCCCCGCCAAGACCCCCGGCACGCCAGCCGCCCAGGGCGAGCTGGGGTTCGGCGGAGCCGCGCCGCGGGCCAAGGCGCCCGCCGGTGCGGCCGCCAATGCCCCCTCCAAGGCCCCCTCCAAGGCCGCCGCCGGTGCGGCCCCCCGTGAGGCGTCGGATGCCGGGGCCTCCCCCTCCGGCGAGACGCCCAAGTTGTCGTTCAACAAGGTGTCGCGGCGCATCCGCAGCGAGTCGAACATCATCCGGCAGAAGATCCTGCTGGGCGAGAAGCCCCAGATGGACTTCCCCCTGCGCTCGCTCAACAACGTGAGCTACGATCCCTCCATCGGGTATTTCAAGATGAGGGGCAAGAAGAAGGAGCGCACCCTGACCGTCAACACGGTCAAGACCTTCGCCCAGACCCTGAAGATGATGGCCCTGTCCAAGGAGCTGATCGAGACCGACGACATCGCCACGAAGCGGGAGGCCTACTACGTGAGCAAGAACTGGGCGGAGGCCCGGTTCAAGGAGCAGCCCGAGTCGGACACGGTGATGGAGGACGTCGAGGCCTTCTTCGCGGTCAACCGCGAGCAGCTGGGATTCGTGCCCGAGGAGAAGGGCGGCGACGTGGCCGGACGCCTGATCGTCGTCGACCACGACCGCGACACCGGCGAGGAACTGCGCATCGACTGCACGCGCTTCGGCAGCGGCGCCTACTCCATCCCCATCTCGGTGGAGGATCTGGCGTTCGAGACCGACGCCCAGTTCATCCTCTGCATCGAGACCGCCGGCATGTTCCAGCGCCTGGTCAAGCACAACTACTGGAAGCAGGCGAGCTGCATCCTCGTCAGCCTGGGCGGAGTGCCCACGCGCGCCTGTCGGCGTTTCGTGCGGCGTCTGGCCGACAGCCACGGCCTGCCGGTCTACGTCTTCGTGGACGGAGACCCCTACGGCTACAGCAACATCTACCGCACCCTGAAGGTCGGCAGCGGCAACGCCGCCCACCTGAACGAGTTCTTCTGCGTGCCCCAGGCCCACCTGCTGGGAATCACGCCCCAGGACATCATCGACTACGAGCTGCCCACCCACCCGCTGAAGGACGTGGACATCAAGCGGGCCCGCGACGCGCTCAAGAACGACCCCTTCATCCTGCACTACAAGGCCTGGCAGAAGGCCCTCGAGCAGATGATCAAGATGGGGGTCCGCGCCGAGCAGCAGGCCCTGGCCAAGCACGGCCTGAACTACGTCATCGACGAGTACCTGCCCAACAAACTGGCGGAGGTCGGCCGGTTCCTGCCGTAGTCGATGCGACCGGGATCGTCCACCCTCGGGAACGGGTCAGGTCCCGTGCCTGGAGCCGGGCCCGCTCCTACCCGACGGCCGGGGCTGGGCCTGGGGCCGGACCTGGGGCTGGACCTGGGGCCGGACCTGGGCGATGCATACCATGTGTTCTGGGAATAGTTGCCATATCAACCATCGGGGGGATCCGGGGTTGGCCGATTTCCTGCTTTAGGCGCCGAATACCGGTGCTATTGGCCACCCGCCTCCCCACTGAAGGTTGATATGGCAACCATTCCCCGGAACAACACCCAACAACAGCAGACCCTCGACCAGATCCGCGCCCTCGTCACCCGCATCCACCGTTTCGGGATCCTCCACTTCGAGTACCTCGCACTCGGCCCTGGCCAGGCCGCCGTATTGCGGGAGATCATTTTCCACCCCGGCCTGACCCAGTCCGCCCTCTCCAGGCGTCTCGGGCTCCACAAATCCCGGATCTCCCGGATCGTCGTCCACCTCGAATCCATCCATTACGTCGAGCGCAAACCCGCCCAGTTCGATCGTCGGACACGCCTGGTCTTCCCCGCCCCCATGGCCAGGGCCCTGAAACCGGGCATCCTGGAATCAAACGCCGAGATGCCGAAACTCCTGTGCGGAAACGCCGAACCGGACGACCTTGCCGCCCTGGACAACTACCTCCAGTTCTTCCGGCAGAACATCGCCCTGGCCAGGCAACTCCATCTGCACCCCGAGAAATTCGGGATGTCGTTCCTGTTCCCGCCGATCGACGTTCCCCCGCCGGCCTTGCGGGTGGTCGAGCGCCCTCCGGAGGAGGGTACGGATCAGCCGGAGGAGCCGACAACCCAGCCGTGAATCCGGGCGGGGCATGTGCTATCTTGGCCACTCCAATCGACGACCGACGACCGGCGCCCGACGACCGGTGACAGTCCGACCGGCTGGTCGGCCCCTGGCGGCCCAGCCCCTCTCCCAGCAAAGGAACGACCGTGCGCAGCATCCTCGTCATCGAACGCAAGCACCTGTTCCCGGGGCTCAGTCCCCAGGGATTCCTGCCCACCGATTCGGTGGACCTGCCCGCCCTGGCGCCCCGCCTGTTCTTCGCCGAGCGGGACTACATGGAGCAGAACAGCCACTACAAGCAGGTCATCCCCTACCTGGTCCTGCAGAGGGGCGAGGGCGGCTCCGCCAGGGTGCTCTGCTACCAGCGGCGGACCAAGCACACCGAGGCCCGCCTGGGCGGCCTGTGGAGCGTGGGATTCGGGGGACACATCGAGCCGGTGGACCGTCAGGATCCCCTGGTGGAGACCCACGGCCTGGTCATGGCGACTGCCATGCGCGAACTGGAAGAGGAGACGGGCCTGGATCCCGGCCCCGACGCGCTCCGCCTGCGCGGGTACATCAACTCCGACAGCGAGGACGTCTCGAGCGTCCATTTCGGCGTGGTGTTCTCGGTGGATCTGGACGGCATGCCCGGCGAGGACGAGGAACTGGTTCAACTGGTCAGCGCCCAGGCCGAGCCCCACCAGGCGCGCTGGATCCCGGCGGCCGAGCTGCCCGCCATGTTGCCTGCCGGCGGCGCACCCGAAGGCGCCAGCTTCGAGGACTGGTCGCGGATCGCGGTCCGGGGGATCTTCGGCTAGTCGGGAACCCTATTCCGGTCTGGTCCCCACGATCTCGATGACCAGGGCGGCCCCGCGGTGGCCCGGGCCCTCGTCCAGGACCACTTCCTTCTCCTCGGCCACTGCGAGGTCCAGGCCCGCGTACTGGTCCTTCAGATCGGGCAGGGCGTGCAGCCACCCCAGGCGGGGCGGCCCGCCCGAAGGGCGGCCCAGCTGGGCCTTGCTGAACGAGACGTGGATGAGGCGGCCTCCCGGCCGCAGGGACCGCGCGATCCGCGCGTGGACCTGGGGCATCTCCTCGGGAGGCAGGTGGGCGAAGCACATCACCACGAAGTCCCATTCGTCCCGATCCCAGTCGCCGGTCACCACGTCCTCGTCCCGGTAGCGTATCCGCACTCCCCTGGCCTCGGCCAGGTGCTGCGCCTTGAGCATCCCCACCTGGGAGCTGTCCACGGCCGTCACCTCGTGCCCCAGGCCCGCGGCGAAGACGGCGTTGCGTCCCTCCCCTTCGGCCAGGAAGAGGCCCCGGCCGGGAGGCAAGCCCGGCAGTTCCCTGGCGACCAGATAGTTGGGATCCACCCCGTAGAAGTAGCGGTCGTGGTCGTAGCGGTTGTCCCAGTTGTTCGCGTGCTTGCCGGGCATCGGAGGGGTCCCTTTCATCGGGTTCAACTCAAGGCGTCCTGCTGGGAATTCAAGATAGCGATTCTGCTGGAAAACCGCACAGTCGGGTGTTAAAGTCCTAACGCTAGCAATCGATTCTTTTCCAACGAACAACCCTGCAAGGAGTTCGGTGCCATGATCAACAAGATCGGTATCATCGGCGGCGGCAATATCGGGGGCGTCCTCGTCTCGGAGATCGTCTCGCGCCGGTTGGCCCGCAACGTCGGCCTGGTCGACGTCAAGGAACCCGAGTTCGCCAAGGGCAAATGCCTCGACGTCGCCGAAGCCACCCCCGTGTTCGCCAGCGACGTCAACTGCGAGGGCAGCAAGACCTACGAGGTCATCGAGGGCGCCGATTTCGTGATCAACACCGCCGGCGTGCCCCGGACCATGCGTCCGGATGGCACCTTCCCCTCGCGCGACGAGCTGCTGGCCATCAACCTTAAGATCACCGATTTCGTGGCGGCCGGGATCAAGAAGTACGCCCCGAACGCCATCGTGATCTCCATCGCCAATCCCCTGGACGCCATCGTCTACCGGCTCTTCAAGAAGCTGAAGTTCAAGCCCAGCCGGATCATGGGCATGGCCGGGGTGCTGGACAGCGCCAGGTACAAGTACTTCGTCGCCCGCGAGGCCAACGTCTCGGTGGAGAACGTCGAGGCGGTCGTTCTCGGCGGCCATGGCGACACCATGGTGCCCATCCGCAGCGCCTGCCGGATCTACGGCCTGCCCGTCGAGCAGTTCATCAGCAAGGCCAAGCTGGACGCCATCGAGAAGCGGACCCGCGGCGCCGGCGGCGAGGTCGTCAGCCTGCTGGGCAGCGGCTCGGCATTCGTCAGCCCCGCCGTCAGCGCCCTGGAGATGGTCGAGGCCATCGCCTTCGACAAGCGAAAGATTACCCCGGTGGCGGCCTACCTCGACGGCGAATACGGCGTGAAGGGCCTGTTCGTCGGCGTGCCCGTCATCCTGGGCAAGAACGGCATCGAGGAGATCATCAAGATCAAGCTGACCCCCGAGGAGAAGAAGGCCCTGGCCGGCTCCGTCGCCGCGGTCAAGAAGACGTCCGACGAGGTCGACAAGACCAAGTGATCCGGTCCGGATGGGCCGTGTTGGGCAAGGAACAGCCTGGGGGTCGCGGGTCAACCGCGGCCCCCTTTGCCTTTGCGGAGCTTTCCCGGGCGGCGGGGCCACACCGGCGCCGTATCGGGGGCCCCAGGGGGACGCCCTGGGTCCACCAGGTTCACCCGGGCGTTGTCCGCAGGGCAGCGATCTGGTATGATTACTTTCCAAACCGTGACATCATCGGGGGATTAGGCTCGACGATCCTTCCTGAAACCCGTCCTGGGAGGCTCCACATGCACCGCGTCACCCTGTGCCTGGCCTTGCTGCTGGCACTGGTTGCCCTGCCCGCGCCGGCCGCAACCGACCACCACACCCTGATCGAGGTCGACATCCAATCGCCGGCCGCCGACGCCTTCATCCGCGACCACCAGGGCCGGCTCGACGTCCTGACCCGCAAGCCGGGGCAGACCGTCCAGATCGCCGCCACCAAGGACGCGCTCGATCTCCTGCGCGAGGCAGGCCTCGAGGTCCGGGTCCTGATCGAGGACATGGAGACCCGGTATTCGTTCGGCGACAAGGTCACCAACTTCGGGATCTGGCACACCTATTCCGAGAACGCGGCCTTCATCGACAGCCTGCGACTGCTCTATCCCCAGGTGATCAGCGAGAAGTGGTCCATCGGCCAGACCCACGAGGGACGGGACATCTGGGCCTTCAAGGTCTCCGACAATCCGGACGTGGACGAGGACGAGCCCGAGATCCTCATCGACGGCATGCACCACGCCCGCGAGATCATGGCCAGCGAGTTCCCCATCATGTTCGCCGAATACCTTGCGCAGAACTACGGCACCGACCCGGAGATCACCTGGCTGGTGGACAACCGCGAACTCTACCTCGTCCCCATCGTGAACCCCGACGGGGTGGTCTACAACGAAACCACGAACCCCAACGGCGGCGGGATGTGGCGCAAGAACCGGCGCAACAACGGCAGCAGCTACGGCGTCGACCTGAACCGTAACTATCCCTACCAGTGGGGCTACGACGACGTCGGCAGCAGCCCCACTCCCAGCAGCGACGTCTACCGCGGCCCCACCGCCGGCAGCGAACCCGAGACCCAGGCCATGATGGCCTTCATCAACGGGCGCGAGTTCGTGGTGGGCAACTCGGTCCACACCTACAGCAACCTGCTGCTGTACCCCTGGGGCTTCCACACCGGAAGCACCGCCGACGACGCCAAGTTCGACATGATGGCGGCCGTCATGTGCAGCCAGAACGGGTACACCTACGGACAGCCCGGCGAGGTCCTCTACGAGGTCAACGGCGGGTCCTTCGACTGGTCCTACGGAGCCCAGAACGAGCATGCCAAGATGCTGGCCTTCAGCTCGGAGATCGGCGGCAGCAGCGACGGGTTCTGGCCCAGCGAATCCCGCCGCGGCCCCCTGTTCCAGGAGAACATCTGGCCCCACATCTACCTGATGCGGGTCGCCGGGCCCTTCCTGGCCGTGCATTCGCCCGTCGTGAACGCCGCCGCCAAGGCCGTCGATCCCGGCGACAGCGGCGAGTTCAGTTTCACCCTCGAGAACCAGGGCGTGGCCGGAAGCGCGCCTGCGGGCACGGTCACCATCAGGACCGACGACCCCTGGGTGCAGTTCACCGAGGCCCAGCGCTCCTTCGGTTCCCTGCCCGCCATGGGTTCGGTGGACTTCGCCGGCGACCCGATTCCCTTCACCGTCGATCCGGCCTGCCCCCACGGCCACGCCGTGGAACTGACCGTGACGGTGTCCTCGTCCGCCGGGGACCTGGACTTCGACCTGGCCTTCACCGTCGGCCAGCCCGTCCCGGTCTTCGCCGACGACTTCGAGAGCGGAGCGGGCAACTGGACCCGCACCGGGACCTGGAACACGACGGCGGCCTACGCCCACTCCCCGGCCAATTCCCTGACCGACAGCCCGGCCGGCGACTACTCCGACCAGACCTCGACCTCCGCAACCCTCGACGGGACCTTCCAGGCCACGCGCCTGACCTTCTGGACCGGCTACGCGATCGAGTCGGGCTGGGACTACGGGTACGTCCAGATCTCCGCAGACGGCGGTCCCTGGAGCACCGTGGAGACCTACACCGGCTTCCAGAATTCCTGGGTGTTCAAGGACATCGATCTGAGCGCCTATGCCGGCCAGGACCTCGGACTCCGGTTCCTGCTGGACACCGACTACTCGGTGATCGAGGACGGCTGGTACATCGACGACGTCATGCTCTACGGCGCCGGCAGTTCCAACCAGCCGCCGACCGTGCCGGAGCCAGCCCCCCCTTCGGGGATCGGCGGGTCGCTGCCTGATCCCCTGGATCTGGCCGTCCTCAACTCCAGCGATCCGGAAGGAGACCCGGTGACCTACGGGTTCCGGGTCTACTCCGACCTCCTGTGCACCCAGCTCGTTGCTGCGGTGGACGACGTGCCCGAGGGAACCGAAGGGGCCACCCTCTGGACCGCCCCCGCCCTGCCCGACGGCACCTACTGGTGGCGCGCCTACGCCGCCGACCCGACCGGCCGCAGCCTGCTGTGCGAGCCCACCGGGATCCTCGTCGACGACACCAGCTCCGTGGACGGAGCGGTTCTCGGCACGAGCCTGCGCGTCCTGGGGGCCACCGGCGGCACCGCCCGCCTGGAGCTGACCCGGCCCGCCGCCGGCGACGTCTCGGTGGACGTCTTCGACGCCCGCGGCGCCCTCGTGCGCCGCCTGCATACGGGCTACCTGGGGCAGGGTCCCCAGGTCCTGGTGTGGGACGGGAAGAACGGCCGCGGAGCCTCGGCCGCCAGCGGGATCTACTTCGTGAAGGTCCGGACGGGGGGATCCGATCTCATCGGTCGGGTCGTCCTGGTGCGCTGACCTCCCCTTCACGGGGACGCACACCCAGCACGAACGGCAGGGGCCGCCCAGGCGGCCCCTGCTGCGTTTTCAGACCCTGGGCGCCCTGGTGGGCGATCCACAGCCGCGCCGGGAGGTTGCCCTCGAGGTGCTGCGCGGCGACCACGTCCAGGGGCAATCCCAGCAACGCCACATTGAAGTCGTGCATGCTCAGCGGCGTCGAACATTGGACCAGCAGGATGCGGCCCGATCCATCCACCGCCAGGGCCGCCTCGTTCCAGCGGTCACTCGCCGGCTGCCAGCGGTTCTCCCGGCGGTGCTTGATCAGCCTCAGGTTCTGAACGACCGTGCGGTAGCGGGCGGCCACGTCCGCCAGGTCGGTCTCGTCCAGGTCGAAGAGGCGCACTGGAGGATCGTCCTCATCCACCGGATCGAGTGCCAGCGCCGACAGGTAGTCGTTGGAGGCCTTGTTCAGCACCTTGCCGTCGACCTGGCAGAAACCCACGTGGGTCCGGTAGTCGGCCTGGTACATGCCCGCATTGATGGCGGCGGTGAGCCCGAACTCGTCGCACCACTGCTGCGGGGTGCGGGCCAGGTCGTCCCCCGCCGTCCCGGCCGTGAGCATGGCCAGGTTCCACCGCTGGGGATCGACCCGCAGGACGGTCAGGTCGCCGGCCGGGGCGGCGGCCAGCGTGCGGGAATCGAACACGGCCACCTGGAGTCCGGGCTCCAGTTCGGTCCAGGAGGCCTGATCCGCCGCCCCGGTGCAGGCGGCGAGAACGAGGGCCACCAGGGCCGGCAGGACGGCGCGGGAAGGTGATGTCCGCAAGGTGATCATGGGGGGATTGTAACGGGTCCGGGGGCGCGGGGCTGTAGAAAATCCCGGTCGGCCAAAATTGTGGAACTTCGTCGCAATCTCCGGAAATCCATTGGTGATTGGGGGCCTTACCCAGAGAAGGAGTCAATTATGTCAAGATAGGGGAGGGATTCGCCCCCGCCCAGGCGTCAAATATTTCCAATTTTTCCCTTGCGTTTTCGCCATTTTTTCGCTATAATCTTCTCAAGTCCACTCCTCCCGGATTCCCAGGAGGAGAA
>JAHJTW010000186.1 GCA_018829565.1 bacterium
ACATGGATCCGAACCACCGTGACCGGATCGCCTTCGTGCGGGTCGTCTCGGGCAGGTTCCGGCGGGACATGACCGTGACCGTGGCCAGGACCGGGGCCCGGACCCGCCTGTCGAATGCGGCGCAGGTCTTCGGCCGGGAGCGCGAAACCGTGGACGAGGCCTACGCGGGCGACGTGGTGGGAATCGTCGGCAATGCGCGTTTCATCATCGGGGACACCTTGACCGAGGATCCCGCGATCGCCTACGACGAGATCCCCCGCTTCCCGCCCGAGTGTTTCGGCTACCTGGAGAATGCGGATACCGCGACGTTCAAGCGATTCCGGAACGGGGTGGACCAGCTCCTGGAAGAGGGCGTGGTCCAGCGATTCGAATTCCTCGATTCCAACCGTCAACGGCAGCTGATCGGCGCCGTGGGCCCCCTGCAGTTCGAGATCGTCCAGTACCGCCTCGAAAGCGAGTACGGAGCGAAGGCCCGCGTCGCGCCGGCCCCCTGGACGGTCGCACGGTGGGTCGACTCCGAGCTCGCGGACAAGGACCTGGAACTGCCGGGGGACTCCCTCCTGGTCAGGGATGATCGGGGGCGGCGCGTCGCCCTGTTCGTCAACGAGTGGAGCCTGGGCTACTACCGGGAGCACCATACCGAGGTGGTGCTCGGGGACCCCCCTCGTCACCGATCCTCGGACGATGCGCCCTGACGCTCCGGGTCATTCCGGTATCGCCTCCAAGATGGCGTGCGACGTGGCGCATTCCCTCCCGGGGGTGGCGAATCCCCTGCGGGCGTCGCGGGCGGCCGCTGGCTCGGCGCTGCCGGGCCGGTCCTCCCGGGGCTGGACAAGTAGCCATCCCTCAATCGGTTCTTGGTCATGAAGGCGGCCGGTCGAAAAAACCCAGGCGTTCCGGCTCAAAACTTGCGCTTGCGCATTGCCCCGCGTTGATGCGTTCTTGCGGGGTCAAATGACGGACGCTTGTCCACGGATTGCGAAGGAGCGGGAGAGACGGTGCGCGACGATCACACCGACGGCGGGGTGGACCGCCGGAAATTCTTGAAGATTGGCGGTTTGGCGGTCATGGGTGGCGCCTTGGCCCTTTCCCTTCCCTTCGGCCGCGAGGCACTGGCGTCGTTGCCCGCCCGGACCACCGGGCCCGCGGCTGGCCGCAGCCTCCTCTTGCACAACACCCACACCGGCGAGAGCGGGCGTTGCATTTTCGCTGCTCGGGGGGGCTACCTGGCCGACGGGCTGGCCCAGGCCAACCACCTGCTGCGGGACCACCGCACCGGCGACGTGCACACCATCGATCCGGCTCTGCTGGACCTTCTGCACGACCTGGCCAAGAAGCTGGACACTCCACCGGACTTCGAGATCATATCCGGTTACCGCTCCCCTGCCACGAACGCCTTGCTGCGCCGGAGCAGCCAGGGCGTGGCCAGGCACAGCTACCACATGGAAGGCAAGGCCGTGGACGTACGGCTGCGCGGCGTCGAGCTGGGGCGCCTGCACCGGGCGGCTCTCGCGATGGGGCGCGGCGGGGTCGGCCTCTATTCCGGTTCCCGCTTCGTCCACATGGACACGGGTCCGGTCCGGTCCTGGTAACGGTCCTTCGGCGCCGCCTGACCCACGCCGGCGTCCCCCACCATGACTTCCCTGAAGGTGACCAGCGCCGGTGCGGTAACCGGCGCCGCCAGGGCCAGCGCCAGCCGGTCGTCGTAATCGTAGCAGTCGTCCCGCAGCTGCAGCACCCCCGCCTCATCGACCCACGCGGTCAGGTAGACCAGGTGCACCGGCACCGGTGAGCCCAGGCCCAGCGCCAGGGTCTCGCCGGAGTCCAGGGCCGTTTGCGCCAGCGAGTCCATCGCCGCGTCGCGCCCGCAGGCCAGCGCGCGCAGCAGCGCCTCCGGCTTCTCGATGCGCACGCAGCCCGACGACAAGCAGCGGTTCTCGCCGGCGAAGACGGACCGCTGGTCCGTGTCGTGCAGGTAGACGCTGAACGGGTTGGGGAAGAGGAACTTCACCCGGCCCAGGGGATTCCGGGGGCCCGGCTCCTGGTGGAATTTGTAGGTCATGTCCAGGGGCGCGACCGCGCGCCAGTCCACGGCGGCCGGATCGATCCGCTCGGCACCAGGGCGCCAGTCCGCGTACACGAGGAAGCCGCGCTCGCTCAGGTACCCGGGGTCGACCACGACCTTGGGCAGCAGATCCTCGCGGGCCAGCTTCTGGGGCACGTTCCAGCCCGGATTGATCACGAGCCAGGACATCATCCCCGAGGTGACCGGGGTCGGCCTGTCGATGCGCCCCACCACGGCCCGCATGGTGAGGACCGTGGCGCCGCCTTCCACCAGGGAGAGGGTCAAGTCGGGGATGTTGACCAGGATGTGGCGCCGACCGAGGTCGCGGGGCAGCCAGCGCCATCGCTCGAGATTCAGGGCCACCTGGGCCGCTCGATCCGCCGCGGGCACGTTCAGGGCGGCCAGGGTGCGCGGGCCGAGCACGCCGTCGACCCGGAGGCCGTGCCGCCGCTGGAACGCCCGCACCGCGGCGACGGTGGCGCTGTCGTAGATGTCGGGGCTCGGCGGGGCGTAGACCCACCACGGCCCGACAATGGCCGGGCGCCGATCCACAGGATCGCCACCGGCAGCCAGGCGGGCGCGCAGAGCCGGCACCCTGGGATCCGTGTCATCCAGGCGGAGGGTCGGGCCGTCCGGTACCACGGGCCAGCCAGCGCCGGCCACCGTGCGCTCCAGTTCGGCCAAGGCGCTCCGCAGCCCGTGGTAGCCCTGCTGGTCCGGCCGGCAGGCTGCCAGGGCTTCCGCGACGGCCCGGGCGGCGGCTGGATCGGGAGCCCCCGCGGCGTCCGGCAATTCCACCGCCGCAGCGCACAGCTGCAGCATGGGATCCGGGCGGACGGCGGACACAGTCCAATCCTCCCAGAGAGCGTGGGGTTCGACCCGGCCGCAGGCCAGGTCCGACCCCAGGCCCAGGAATGCGTCGGTCAGCAGATCCTCGGCGCGCCGGACGGCCTGGGCGTCGACCCAGACGGGCCGGAGCCCGGGGGTCACCCAGGCGAGCAGGCCTGCCAGTTCGGACATGTGGTAGTCGTCGGGGATCAGACCGTCATCGCCGGCGGCGGCGATGGCGGCCAGCAGCGCGGCAGCCTGGGGGGTCAGCGTCGGATCGGCTGCCCACAGGGGCGTCTGATGCCGGTCCGCCTGGATCCGGCGCACTTCGGCTGGATGGCGCAGGGATTCGCTGGATTGCGCGGGGCCTGGCGCCGCCGAGAAGGCCAGCAAGACCAGGAGGGTCGTCCATACGCTTGACCGGATCCGCCAGCCTTGGCTGATCGCCATTGCCAGGTCCCATCGCGTTGGGAAGTGCTGAAGTCCCTTTCCCGTGCGCCGCGACGCTCCGTCCCGCGAGTCGAAATCATGTGGTTAATATTTTACCACCACAGCAGCGCCGATTCAAGCGCGATTCGGGCACTCGGGGTGATGCGGGCCTGCGACAGCTGTAGCCTCAGGTCTTCCATTGGCCATATGCGGAGGCGAACACGGGCAGGGAGAAGGTCACCGCCAGCCCGCAGGCCACCGAGGACTGGGTCCGGCCCGCCGACGAGAAGGCCCTGGCCCTGGCCCTACGGGATCTTCCGGGAGGAGCATCTCCAGGTCGAACTGATGGTGGAACGGGGACATCAGTGGGACGACTCCGATCCGACCCTGAAAGGAACGACCATCAAACAGTCGTGTTGACTCTTTCAAAAATGGGACAATTTTTGGTTGCTATTATCAGAATACAGGAAGGCGACCGAGCCAGGATAACGCCCATTTCGGCGGGGATGGGGTTTTGACTTGGGACAAGATCAGGTCCCGGGAGATGAAACTGAATATGCAAACCCGGAACCTGAGGAGGTGCTATAATCGCTGTGGACGGTCGGCCATGGGGCCCGTGATCTGGCCGCCAAAGATCAAAGTTTGTGTCCATTAGCTGCAGGGACGAAATGCTTCATGTAGCTGACGACGTCCCTGGGGCAAGCGATCATGCCCGAAAGGGGTGCTGCCATGAACCGCTGCGGATCCTCGTTGTTTCTCGTCCTCGCGCTCGTCCTCATGGCCCTCCCGGGAGTGGTGCGGCCGGGGTTTGCAGGTGACGAGAACTGGTGGGAGGGCTTTTCTCCCTGGGGCATCGAAGGGCGCGTCTATTCCGTGGTGGTGCACGGCGGTCAAGTTTACGCCGGGGGCAGCTTCCAGACAGCCGGCGGCGAGCCGGCCGCGAACATCGCCCGCTGGGACGGGGTTCGCTGGCGGCCCGTCGGAGAAGGCTTGGACGGGATGGTCAACGTCCTGATCTCAGGAACGAGCGCCTTACTGGCCGGCGGCGTCTTCACGCAGGCGGGCGGCACCCCCGCAGCCAACGTGGCCAGGTTCGAGGGCGGATTCTGGTACCCTCTGGGGAACGGCTTGGACGCCCAGGTGCAGGACCTCTACTTCGAAGACGGGACCCTGGTCGCCTGCGGTCACTTCGACCAGTCCGGCAGCATCGCCACGGGCCAGGTCGCCACCTTCGACGGCATCGACTGGCACCCCTATCCGGCCCTCTACCCGATCTCTTATGGGGTCGCCTTCTGCCTTGCCGAAGACCACCTCGGGCGTATTTGGACGGGCGGCTGGTGGATGTACGACAGCATCTGGTCGACCCTGAACTGCCTCGCCTATGTCGACGGCGGAAGGTGGAGACGGCCGGGCGGCACCGTAGGCCCAGACGAGCTGGTCCAGTGCCTGAAACCGATGGGGGAGACCATGTACCTGGGCGGCTCCTTCGCCAACGTGGACGGTCGGCCCAGCGAACACTTCGCTTACTGGACCCCCGGCGGCGGCTTCCACCCGGTGAGCGGGCTTTCGAGCGACGTCTACGACATCGTCGAATACCAGGGCATCCTCGCCGTCGGCCATGACGACGGGGTCACCCCCTACAGCCCCGTAGATGGATGGCTCTCGCCTTTGGGAACCTTGCAGTACACGCGATCGCTGGCGGTGGACGGGACGCGCCTCCTGGCAGGCGGAATCTTTCCCCTGGATTCATACGAGGAAGGCGTGGCCCTATGGGATGGCGAGGACTGGGTGCGGCTCGGCGGCGGCCTTTATGCTCCCTGGCCCAGCCACGACGATTACCGTGTCTTCGCCCTCTGCGAGCATGGCGACGGCATCGTGGCCGGTGGCCGCTTTACCATCTTCCGCCTGCGCACCGGGACGCCGAACTGCCAGAACGTAGGGCTCTGGACGGGTGAATTCTGGAAACCGCTAGGCAGCGGCCTCGATGGGGACGTCGAGGCGCTGATCGTGCACGGGGACGACCTGATCGCCGGCGGAGGCTTCGTCACCGCCGGCGGGGAGCCGGCCGCCCGCGTCGCCCGCTGGGACGGCGCAGCCTGGCGGCAGCTCGGCGGCGGCATCCCCGGCGCGGGCGGAGATGTCCTCGCCTTTGCCGAGACGGACAGCCTGCTCTACGCGGCCGGATCCTTCTCGCGCGCCCAGGGCAGCATCGCCAACCACCTGGCGGTCTGGGACGGCGTCGCCTGGAGCGCCTTGTCCCAGGAACTGCCCCAGCCCGTGAACGCCCTCGCGGTTTACGAGGGCGACCTGATCGCCGGCGGCGAGTTCCTGACCGCCGGCGGTTTCACCGTCAACCGGATCGCACGCTGGGACGGGAGCGCCTGGCACCCTCTCGGCGCAGGTCTGGACGGCCAGGTCTCCGCTCTCGGTGTCGACCGGAGCGGCGAGCGGCTGTACGTGGGCGGCGCCTTCACCACGGCGGGCGGGGCGCCGGCCGACGGCATCGCAAGCTGGGACGGCGCGAGCTGGTCCGCTATGGGCGCCGGCGTGGGCGGGTCCGACTACCCGTACCCCCGCGCCATCCTCGAGACACATAATGGAGTGTTCGTTGGCGGCGACTTCGGCAGCGCCGGCGGCGCGCCGGCCCCCGGTGTGGCGCTGTGGAACGGCTCGGGCTGGAGTTCGCTCGGCACCGGGGTAGCCGGCGGCAGCGGGGGAATCCCGTCCGTGCGGGCGCTGCTGGTCCACGAACACGAGCTGTACCTCGGCGGAGACTTCAGCACGGCCGGCGGCAAGCCCTCGACCAATATGGCCCGCTGGCAGGAGGCCGTAACAGCCGTCCGCGGCGGCGACCTGCCGGCGGCCGGCCTCGTCTCGCTTCAGGTTAGCCCGAACCCCTTCAACTCTAGGGCCGTCGTGGCCTTCACGCTCCCGGCGTCGGACCCGGCCGAGGTGGCCGTCTACGACCTGCGAGGCCGGCGGGTGCGGACGCTGCAGGCGGGAAGCATGAGCAGTGGGCGACACGAAGTGATCTGGGACGGCAAGGACGGCCACGGACAGCCGGCTCCTTCGGGCGTCTACCTCGTGAGGGTCTCGGTGGGCGGAGATAATCGCACCGCTAAGGCGGTGCTGGTTAGATGAGCGACCAGAGAGAGGTTTCCGGGGCCAGAACGATCTTACCCCCTGATTGATGAGAACTGTCCCCCTCGCGGCGCAACAGGATGAAGACGAGAATGCATTGCCGCAGGAGGCCGCCCAGATTGCGGCAATCTTGCAGGGGCTGTACGGCGGATCTAGGCCCTCCCGCGCGGATCCGGTGACCGAACCGAGGGGCAGCAATCGCCGATCATCGAGTTGCCTCCCGGACCGGCGGCCAACAACCGGCTGATCTAAAATTGACAGCACCCTCCCAGACGTTACTCCTTTTCGGCCTGGCCCAGCTCTCCTTGGTCCCACGTTGAAACCTTCCACCACCGGCCGGATTCCAAGTTGTGACCGACAGACGCACCCACCGCCGTCCCTGCAATGGAATTGATGGCGGCCTGGGTGAGGTCCTCCTCGATGTGCGCAATACTCTCAAAGCCATCGTCACTCCCATCGGGGTTGACGATTCTTCACCTCTGGATTCGGGATGCCCGTCCGATTTCGCGAGGGCGACCAGCCCCTCCCCGTTTCGTCAATCTGCCGAGAAACCGCCAATTGGAGGCAAAATTAGGCAGTATAGGTCCCCCGGGGGGCGGACAGATTGCCGGATCTCAGTTTTGGGCATATACTCATAATTTAGGAATGCTGCGTCATCATCCCGGCCGGCATCCTCGACGGCACGGCCTGGTCGGGAGAACGAGGAGACCGATGGGAGCACCTGATGATCGCCTTCGGACCCGTCCCGTCGCGCCGGCTCGGCCGGAGCCTGGGGATCAACAACATCCCCCCGAAGATCTGTCCCTATTCCTGCGTCTACTGCCAGCTGGGCCGGACGCTGAAGGAAAGCCTGCAGCGGCAGGTCTTCCATGGGTCCGAGGTGGTGGCCGCCGCCGTCCGGGAGAAGGTCGCGGCCAGCCGGCTGGCCGCCGAAAGCATCGACTACCTGGCCTTCGTGCCGGACGGCGAACCGACCCTGGACGCCGAATTGGGCGCAACGATCCGGGCCCTGCGGCCCCTGGGCATCCCCATCGCGGTGATCACCAACGCCGCGCTGATCGACCGGCCGGATGTGCGCGCGGACCTGGCCGAGGCGGACTGGGTGTCCCTGAAGGTCGATGCGGCGCGCGAGCCGACCTGGCGCAAGGTCGACCGGCCGCACGGGCGTCTGCAGCTGGGATCCATTCTGGACGGCATGCGCAGATTCGCCGCCGATTTCACCGGGGAACTCGTCACCGAGACCATGCTGATCGGGGGAATCAACGACCAGGAAGAGGAGCTGCGCGCCACCGCCCGGATGGTGGGGGAACTGCAGCCTGCGCGAGCCTACCTGTCGGTGCCCACCCGGCCTCCTGCCGAGGACTGGGTCCGGCCCGCCGACGAGAAGGCCCTGGCCCTGGCCTACGAGATCTTCCGGGGCGAAAACCTCCATGTCGAACTGCTGGTGGGATACGAGGGGGACGCCTTCGCCGCCACGGGCGACCCGCAGGAGGATCTGCTGAGCATCACCGCCGTCCACCCCATGCGCGAGGTGGCCGTCCGGCTGCTGTTAAGTCGGTCGGGGGCGGACTGGGATCTGGTGGCCGACCTGCTCCGGCAAGGACGGCTGGTGGAGACCAGGTACGGCGCCCACCGCTATTACCTGAGACCCATCAGGAGACCTGTTTCCGGAATGACTCCTGCACCGAATCCAGCACGTCATACAGGACCGGGATGACCACCATGGTCAGCATCGTGCC
>JAHJTW010000187.1 GCA_018829565.1 bacterium
CCGTTGGGGATGCCGTCGCCGTCGGCGTCGGGGGCCAGATCGTTGAAGCCGTCCCCGTCCTCGTCGATGAAGTTGCAGATCCCGTCGCCGGAGCCGGGGCCGGACTGGGCCAGGGCTCCGCCCGCCAGGAGGCCCACCAGGAGCAGGGAAAGCAGGATGGTCAGCGTGGTCTTCATGGTCTCTCTCCTTGATCGATCAGGGTTGATGGCCCAGGTGATGTTTCACCCGACAGGTTGCAACCCCCGGACCAATGGCGACCCGGATCCCCCCCGATTCCTGGAGCGTTGAAAACAAAGGACTTGAAAAAACGGACCCCCGTCGGGGATCCGTTTTCTCGCATGAATCTGCGGGAATCCGCAGGATGAATCGCGAATCCCTGCGGCCCGGACGCCGTTTCCGCTAACCGGTGTCGTCGGTTTCCCGCCACTTGCTCAGCTTGTAGCGCAGGCCGCTCTCGGTCAGGCCCAGGTGCCGGGCGGCGCTGCTCTGGTTGCCCGAGAAGGCGGCCAGGGTTTCCATGACGATCCTGCGCTCGAGCGCCTCCAGCACGCCGGGCAGGTTCCCCTCGACGCCCGCCAGGGTCGGCAGGCCCGTTTCGGCTCCTCCGCCGGGGGGCACGGCGCCGACGCAGGACAGGTCCTCGGCCTGGATCACCACGTCCCGGGCCATGACCACGGCCTGCTCGATGACGTTCTCCAGTTCCCTGATGTTGCCCCGGAAGGGATGGGACATCAGGCAGGCCATGGCCTCCGAGCTGAACCTGCGGGCCGGCCGCTGGTAGCGCTGGGCGAACCTTTCCAGGAAGAGGGCAGCCAGCTCGGGGATGTCCTCGCGCCGCTCCCGCAGGGGCGGCAGATCCAGCCCCACCACCTTGAGGCGGAAGAACAGGTCCTCGCGGAAGGATCCCGCGGCCACGGCGGCCGGCAGGTCCCGGTGGGTGGCGGTCACCACCCGCACGTCGGCGCGCAGCGTGAGGTCCGACCCCACCGGGGAGTACTCCCGCTCCTGGAGGAAACGCAGCAGCTTGACCTGGACCAGGGGGCTGACGTCCCCGATCTCGTCCAGGAAGATGGTCCCTCCCTCGGCGGCCGCCACGCGGCCGGGACGGTCCCGGTCCGCCCCCGTGAAGGAGCCCTTGACGTGGCCGAAAAGCTCGCTTTCCAGCAGGGTCTCGGGCAGGGCGGCGCAGTTCACCGCCACGAAGGGCCGGTCGGCGCGGGGACTGAGGTCGTGCAGGGACCGCGCCAGCAGTTCCTTGCCCGTGCCGCTTTCGCCCTGGATCAGCACCGTGGCGTCGGTCTCGGCGGCCCGGGCGGCCCGGTTCAGGACCTCGGCCATCTTCCGGGACCGGCCGATGAGCTTGAACCCGGCGCTGGTCTCCTCCAGGCGCCGGCGCAGGAGCTTGTTCTCGCGGATCAGCCGCTTCATCTCGAGGGTGCGCTTGACCACCACCTCGAGCTGGTCGAGGTCGATGGGCTTGGTCAGGAAGTCCGCAGCGCCGGACTTCATGGCCTCGACGGCGGTCTCGATGCTGCCGAACGCGGTCATGACCACCACCGCGACGTCCGGGCGGACCGCCCGGCATTCCTGCAGCAACTGGAGACCCGACATGCCGGGCATGCGCAGGTCGGTCAGGACGAGGTCGAAGGCCTGCCCGGCGAGCGCGTCCAGGGCCTCCCGGCCCGACTCCGCCTCCTTCACCTCGTGGCCCCAGCCCTCGAGGATGCCGGCCACGGTCCGGCGCTGGGTCTTCTCGTCGTCGACCACCAGGACGAGGCGTTGCTGGTTCATGGATCCCTCTTCTCCGTGCTGCGACGGTGCCGGTTCAGGGGTATGGTCAGGACGAACCGGGCGCCCTTGCCGTCGAGGCCGGGCTCGTCGGAAAGGGCCAGGTTCCCGCCCATCGCCCCGGCCATCTGGACGGCCAGGCTCAATCCCAGCCCGTTCCCTTCCGGCCGCGTCGTGAAGTACAGGTCGAAGATGCGGTCCCGGATCCCCGGCTCGATGCCCGGCCCGTCGTCGGCCACGACGATCTCGGCCCGGTCCCCCGCACCGATCAGGGAAACCAGGATCTTGCCGCCGGTTCCCACCGCCTCGGCGGCGTTCCGCACGAGGTTCTCCAGGATCTCCGTCATGAAGGCGCGGTCGACCTCCGCCTCGAGTCCCGGCGCGTAGGCGGACACGATGAGGTCCTGATCGCCGTGCGCGGATTCCTGGACAGCCGCGACGTCCCGGACCAGCCCGGCCAGATCGACGGTTTCGAACACGGGTTCCCGGGGGCGGGCGAAATCGAGGAACTCCTGCACGATGGTCTCGATGCGGGCGCTCTCGTCCCGGATGTGTCGCGCCTGGTCGCGCACTTCGGGCCCCAGCCCCTCCCGCCGGCCGAGGACCTGGGCGATCATGTGGATGCTGTTCAGGGGATTGCGGATCTGGTGGGCCACGCCCGCCGCCAGCGATCCCATGGCCACCAGCTTCTCGGCCCGACGCGCCTCCTCCTCCTTCCGCCTGAGCTCGCGGCTGATGCGCTCCACCTGGCGATCCAGGGCGCCCTGCCGCTGCCAGGCCATCATCAGGGCGGACAGCAGCAGCACGCTCACCCCCAGCACCACCGCCCGCATGACCGTGCGGCGGCGGATGTCGGCCCTCAGTGCGGTCAACGGGGCGGCGTCCAGCCCCACGCGCAGCAGGGCGTCCCCCCCGAACAGCGGCACCACCCGCGCCACCTCGTAGATGCGGCCCAGGGGCGTGTCGCTTTCCTTGGCCACCCACTCCTGGCCCTGGAGCAGCGGCTGCAGGTAGGGATCCTGCCCCGTCGGCAGGAACTCGATCCGGTCGGTGGAGGAGGCCTGGATCCCGGTCTCGTCCTGGAAGAC
>JAHJTW010000188.1 GCA_018829565.1 bacterium
ACGTCATGGGAACCCACATCCACCTGGACGATGACCTCCCCGGCCTCACCCCGGAATGTCCGGATTTTCGAAGCATCCAGGCGCTGGACATCGAGCATCTTCATGAAGGGATCGGGCCAGGCAGGCAAGACGACTCGGTAGAGGGAGGAATCGGCCACTGCACATCGCGGTTGCGTCACCGAATCCACCGCGGCGCCCTTCCAGTGGGTTGCGTCGAGCATGAATATGGTCGCGCCCTGGTAGGCGAGGGCATTGTTGGTGCCGGCCGCGAGAACCTCATCACACCCGTCGCCGTCGAGATCCACCACCTCGATGTCGTAGAGGGAGCCCCTGTTCGCGTACTGGGCGATCAACCCGCCATCCCGGCCAACCAAACACAGCGCGTTGGGATACCATTTGGTGTGGAAGAAATGGACGATCAGTTCCGGTTCTCCATCTCCGGTCAAATCCGCCGTGAGGATCTCCCTGCAGCCGAATCCGCCGCCGTAAACGGACTCCCCCCCGAAAGCGGCGGCCATCTCCTTGGTGTCCGGGGAAATGGACCAGATCTCCGTGCCGTCTTCGAGGTCCAGCGCCAGGACATTGCCGCCGTCGAGTCGCAAGCCGCCCAGACCGACCAGCAAGACGTCATCCGTCCACTCTGCAGGTTGACAGATTCTGATCTCGTCGCCGAAATCCCGGACCCACAAGACCCTGCCGAACAGGCCGTCCCTGGCCTCGATGCTCCCGTTCTCCGGGTCAAACCGCCAATCGACCCGATGGTAAAGGTTGTAACCAAGAATCAAGAGGACTGCCGCAATGGGGACCGCTGCGATCGCCAGGATCTTCTTCCAGGGGAAGGGTTTGGCCGTTGCCAAATCGGACGACCCGGCAGCTACGGAGGCATCCTCGGGAGCCGGAACCCCGTTGAGAAGGTCATGGACCGGGATTTCGAGGGCTTCGGCCAGCGCCATGACGGTCTTCGCCAGGATCCTGTCGCGGTGCCCGGCCTCCAGTTCGTAGACCGTCCGGGCGTGGACACCGGCTTTGTCCGCCAGCTCGCCCTGGGTGAGGTACCGTCGTTCTCGTTCTTTGTGGAGTCGCGCGGGAAGATCAGGCGGAACCCGGACGATGTTGCCTGCCATGCATGAATCCTCGCGGATATGTCCAATGGATCTGGGCGAGTGGTGATTATAGCGACGGATTCCATTCGATTCCAGCGGATTCGAGTCCATTCCATTGATATTGCCGGACCCTCCCGACCATGATTGTGCTGCCGGAAAACCCGGCAACAGTCCACCCCTGGATGACCAACAGGCACCGCACAGAAGGGAATCCTGATGACAAACTCCAGAACTGGAATAGTGACCCGCTCGGCGTTGCTGATCGCACTGATCGCCCTCCTGCCCGGAATCTCCCTTGGAATCACGGACCTGATCATCCTTCGCGAGGTCGGATCGTGTTCTCCCGGAATCAGGGCCGTCGATGTCGGAAACAACGCGGGACCGGGCCTCGACTGGGGGCTGAAGCCGGACGGGTCGGAGATGATCTTCTTCACCGGGTCGGAATACTCCAACGGGGGGGATCTCTGGGAAGTCGATCCCACCACCGGCGCCGTTAGTATCCTTTTCCAGGACGGGCGCGCCTGGCAAGACGTGGCCTGCTCTCCCGACGGCATGCAGCTCTACCTGAAGGACAACACCGACTATCCCGACGCCCAGAGCTACCTCTACTCCCTGGAACTCATGGGACTGCTCGACAGATCCACCACCTGGACCAACAACAGGAACGGGGATCTCTCCTACTTCCACATGGTTACCGAGGTCTACCCCGTCTGGGGCGCGCCCTCGGACATCGTCGTCGCCACGCGCTTCGGCGCCCTCCGCCAGGCCGTGTGCGGATTCAGCGGCCGGGAGGCCTGGGGTCCCACCTTCGACCCCGTTTCCGAGGATCACCTGTATTACTTCGTGGACCCTGACCGGTACGGGGCCGAGTGGGGCCGGATCATGCGGATGCCCCTCGACGGGTCCGACTGCCCCGGAACCTTGATCTACATGCCCGCCGTCCACGAAGACCTCGGGGGACTGTCCATCGCCCCGGACGGCAGCCGCCTGGCGTTCGTCCGCTCCCCGTTCACCGGCGGTCCCCGTGAACTGGTGGTCGCCGAGCTAGATCCGGTGACCAGGGAGATCACCTCGCTGTGCGTCCCGATGACCGAGGCCGACAACCAGTGGACCATCCATGCCTGGACGGCGTTCTCCCCGGATTCCAGCGATCTCGTCATTCTCGGAGAACCGAATGGTATCTCGGCCGTGCACGGTGACGAGATGCCCCCGGCGGATGCCATGTCCATCGGGATCGCACCGAATCCGTTCAATCCCGCAACGACGATCTCCTACACGGTGCCCCTGTCCGGACGCGGCCATCTCGCCGTTTTCAATCTGCGCGGGGAAATGGTCCGGGTCCTGGTCGAAGGGGAAATGGCGGCCGGTCCCGACCAGGTCGTGTGGAACGGCCTGGACCAGCACGGCAACCGCGTCGCTTCGGGGCCCTACATCATCAGGCTGGAGACGAAAGCGGGCGTCAGGACCGGCAAGATCACCGTCTTGAAATGACACGGGAATTGCGCCCCTTACCCAGCAAACAGAGATTCGGTTGATTCACAACCCGGAGGTTCGGACCATGAGGATGCCCCTTTGGAAATGCAACACCTTCCCCGGATGGAGGCTCATGACGCTCCTGGCGGTGCTGGCGATCCTGCTGGTTGCCTGTATCGCCTGCGAGGGCCCCACCGGTCCCCAGGGCGACCCGGGTGACCGGGGAGTGCAAGGTCCCACCGGTCCCCAGGGTCCCCAGGGCAATTCCGGTCCTTCGGGCCCTCCGGGGGATGATGGAGAGGACGGCGAACCCGGGCCGGCCGGTCCGATGTACTGGATGGGCGAATACTCGGCGTCCCAGGCCTACCAACCCGGGGATGCCGTCAGCTTCCAGGGATCCACATACATCAACAAGGTGTCCTGCCTGGGAAAGGCACCGACTTTCACCTCCTACTGGGATCTGGTGGCGCGCGCCGGGGCCGACGGCGTGTGGAACGGGGGCACCGTGACCGGGGCCAGCACCTTCCAGGCCTCCGTCCTGGTGAGCGCCGGCGGGAATCTCGAGGTGGACGGGCCCACCTTTCTCGATGGCAACGTCATCATGAATCCCGAGTCATCCCTCCAGTGGGCCGCCGACCACGGCACGATGTTCGAGCGACTATACCTCGATGCCGGTGAGGTCAGCCTCAAATCCGGTCAAGGAACCGACGGAGAGATCGGGCTCAAGGGGGGAACGGCTCCCGACCTCGAAATCGAGGCCGACAGCGGGGCAAAAATCCTCGCCACGACCACCGACTCCGGTACCGCCCGATTCACGCTGGGCAGTTCAACCCGGACCAACGCCTGCAACTTCGAGTCGGTCGTGGCGGACGGCGGCGGGGGCGTCTTGACCCTCCGGAACGGACACGGCGACATCGTCTTCGAATTTGACGCCAACACGGGAAAGCTCGCCCTGTTCAACAGGACCGGAAGCAAGACCATCGAATTCGACGGCGAGACCGGCGACATCATCTACTCGGGCAATGTGGTCCGGAAGTGACGAGGGGTCCCATGGTGACCAGGATCGGACCGATTTTTTCCCGTTTTTCTGATCCTCGCGGCAGTTCTCCTCGGAGAATGTTCGGATTCGGTCGTGGATCCAGCCGCCCTCGAACCGGCATCTCTCCTGGCGGATTCCCCTCTCACGGCCGGCCTGGTGTCCTCACCCGCCCGGCCAACGGACGGCACCAGGATCGCTGCAGCCATCGAGCGCGGCCTCGATCGCTGGGAAATCTGGACCATCCCACTGGGGGAAGCAAAATGATCCCCCAGCGAACATCGAACGCCCCATCATGCCATCCCCACCTGAGGAGTACGTCATGTCCTTCAAATACAGATCCCATTGGTTGATTGGCCTGGCCCTTGGGAGTCTGCTATTGGCAGTCACAGGATGCAGTGGCGACGACGACCCGGTCGATCCGGTTCACCAGGATCGAGGGACGATCGTGATCGACCAGACCCCCGACACCCTGGATGGCTCCGGTTGGTCTCTGGCGGGCGCCGCCGCCCGGTCAGGCGAAGGTGACCTGACGCTCGCGGACATGCCGACCGGCGAATACACCCTGACCTGGCAGGAGGTCAGCGGATATGAATCGCCAGCGGTCGCCACCGGAACCCTTGCGACCGGCGGGACCTTGAGGTTCGCAGGGACCTATGTGGAGGATCCCACCCTCCCTGAGGGTTTCGTCCCGATCCCTGCCGGCACCTTTACCATGGGGACACCCCTGGATGACCCCGGAAGAGAAATTGAAGAAGTGCCTCATCTGGTCACTCTTACCACTCCGTTCCTGATGCAGGCGACGGAAGTGACGAACCGGCAATTCGCGGACCTGGCCCAGTGGGCGCTGGACCAGGGACATTGTAATGTGACCGAGGAAGGGATCGTCGACGCCCTCGACGGTTCGATTCAAATATTGATGGGATTGGGCCTGGAGAATTCCGAAATCGCTTTCGCTGCAGGCAGGTTCACCGTGGGACCCGGCAAAGAGGACTACCCGGTTCAAAGGGTGACCTGGTACACAGCAGCCACGTACTGCGACTGGTTGAGCCTGCGCGAGGACCTCCCCCGCGCCTATGACCATACGGACTGGCGATGCAACGATAACGACCCCTACCACGCCACCGGTTACAGGCTGCCGACCGAAGCGGAATGGGAGTACGCGTGCCGTGCCGGGTCTGAGACCCCGTTCAATACAGGCGAGTGCCTGGACGCAGGCACTGAAGCGAACTACTCCGGAAACTTCCCGATCGCGGAATGTCCCGTCGGACCCTTCGTCGGCTGGACAGTCCCGGTCGAAACCTTCCCCCCCAATGCCTGGGGTCTGTTCGAAATGCACGGCAACCTGAGCGAATGGTGCAACGACGGATACGAGCCCTATGGCGGCGACGTGACCGATCCCACCGGCCCCTCGGATCCCGGCGATTTCCGCGCCCGCCGTGGCGGCCGCTGGGTCAGCCACGCAGCTGATTGCCGTTCGGCCTTCAGGGATTTCATCGGTCCCGGATTCATCGACATCTTCACGGGGTTCCGGCCGGTGAGGTCGACCGATTGAGGGCAGCACCCTGAACTGCTTACCGGATCCATTGGTTCGGACCCATCGGAAAGGAGGGGGGGCGAAAAGCCCGACGGGGAATCCGCCCCCCATTGCGCCCTCCCCCTCCCGTTCCTACACTAAAAGGGAGCTCACTTGTCCTTATTCAGCCGAGGGATATCCAAACCATGCCCGCCCTCCTTCGCCGCCTCGCTCCGTGCGCCTTGGGTGCCCTGCTCCTGTTGCCCGCGGCCGCCCTCGCCGTGGGCCAGGTCGGCGAACCCGCCGCGGACTTCTCCCTGATGAACACCGCCGGCGAGACCGTGGACGTCGTCTTCGGCCACGGCGAGGTCTTCCTGCTGGCCTTCGTGGGCTACGGCTGAAGCTTCTGCATGGAAACGGCCGCCGGTGCGGAGGCCTTCGTGGAGCAGTACGACGGGCAGCCCCTGCGGTGGATCGTCATCGACATCTGGGGCGGCAACGCCCAGCAGTGCGGCATCTTCGAGAACGCCGCCGGCCTCGCTGACCCCATGCTCATGAACGGGGGCCGCGAGAGCGGGGTCGCCCGCAGCTTCGACGCGGAGATCGAGCACTACTTCGTCATCGACTCGGGCGGGATCATCCGCTACGAACGCAACCGCGCCGACGGCGCCACCGACGCCCTGCCGCCCTGGCGGCCCGACGTGATAGGCCCGATCATCGACGAGGCCCTGCTCGCCTTGCCTGCCGGGACCACGTCCCTCTCAGGGGTCAAGGCGCTGTTCCGGTAAGCAGTCAAGATCACCGATTCCCGTTGACAGGCCGCCCCTTCCGGAGTTATCACATCCGCCACGATTCCGGGACGATGGCCGGCGAGCCCGCCGAGCTTTTCCGCCCGTCCACCGCCCCTGTCGCGTTATCACACCCCTTTTCGGAATCCGGAGGAATGCCATGTCGCGGTCGATGTGCATTGCGGTGCTGGCACCGTTCATCCTGGCCTGCCTGGCCGCAGGGACCCTGGCCAAGGAAGTCGATCTGAACCGTCAGGAGGTGACCGTCATCAAGAAGAAGCTGGTGGCGGTCGAGGAGTCGCTCAGCCCCATGCCCGACGGCTACGCCAAGAGCGAGGAGGATTTCAGCCTGCCGACCTCCGTCCAGACTGGAGACAAGGGCGGCTTCCGTCCCGTCTACGCCTCGGCCAGCTACACCTTCGAGGGCGGCGGGACCATGACGGCCGAGAAGACCGAGAAGGAGCTCGAGGCCGAGTACAAGAAGAAGATCATGGAGGCTCAGGCCAAGGGCGACTACCAGGCCATCCAGACGCTGTCGCAGGAGATGATGCAGAAGGCCATGAGCAACCAGATGGCCGCCGAGGAAGCCAAGCGCGATCCCGTACGGGTGTATGTGTCCTTCAATAGCGGGTCCTACGCCACCATCGATCCCGACGCGGTGGTCTTCGAGAAGCCCGGGGTCATCGCCCTGAAGACGCTCCAGAACCAGGGCCAGGACCTGCAGGTCATGATCTACTTCGACCCCGTCAGTCTGAAAGAGACCGGGACCCTTTCCAAGATCGAACTGAAGAACGACCGGGACGCGGGGGACAAGACCACCGTCCGCCACATCACCGTCGAGCTTTCCGGTCCGGCGGGGGTCGTCGAAGCCTGGAGCAAGACCGTCGACACCGGCAAGGTGCTGGCCCAGATCGACCGGTAGGATTCCAGGTCGGGAAGGGGACCGGATGAACGGGCGCCGGCCGTCGGCCGAGGGTCGGCGCCTCAGAAAGCGATGTCGTCAGGCAATTCGTTGATGTCGTCGGGCCGACGCGGAAAGTGCCGGCCCAGCTTTTCCCCGATGGCGGCGATGCCCGCCACCAGACCCTCCGTGAACCGTCCATCTGCGAATTCCCCGGCCATCAGGTCGCGGATCTCGGTCCAGTAGCCCTCGCCCACCCTCTTGTGGAGTTCCTCGTCCCCCACGATGGCGAACCGGCGCGAACGAACGGCCAGGTAGATCAGGACCCCGTTCCGCTCGGCGGTCTCGTGCATCTTCAGCCTGGCGAAGACCTGCCGGGCCCGGGCGTAGGGATCTTCGGACTCGCCCTTGACGTCACGTTCCAGGAAGAGGCGGATCTCGCCGGACGTGTGCATCTCCGCCTCGCCGATGGCGGCTGCGATGCGGCTCCGTTCCTCGGGGCTGAAGAACCGGCGGGGGATGTCGCTTCCTCCAGTTACCATCTACCAACCTCCACTGGCGCCGCCGCCGCCGGAAAACCCGCCGCCGCCCGAGAAACCGCCACCGCCGGACCATCCTCCGCCTCCGGATGAACCGCCGCCCCGGGAGCTTCCTCCTCCAAAGAAGCCTCCCCAGGAGGACCCGCCGTCGCGTTTTCCCGATTTCACGACCACCGGTCCGAAAAAGCGGGCCAGCGTGGTTCCGACGACCACGACGAACACCATGAAGAAAATCAGGCCGATGATCAGGGACGTTCTCCTTTGGTCCCTGGCCGAATGGCTACGCGGGGATTCGCTTCCATCTGCCAGCGGATCACCCGGCGCCACCGCGGCGGCCACCTGCCCGATGACGTAGCTGAATCGCCGGTCCGCGGGACTTGCCGGGATCTTGACCATGTTCCTGAGGATGCGGCCCGCGGCCACGTCCGGCAGGCTCGCCTCGAGGCCGTAACCGACCTCGATGCGGCTCTCCCTTTGCTCGATGAAGACCACGAACAGGACGCCACGCTGGGTGTCCTTGCGCCCGATGGCCCAGTGCTCGTAGAGCCGGTTCACGTAGTCTTCGAGGTTTCCCGGATGCCGGGGCAGAACGGCGACCACGAACTGGATGCCGGTGCGCTGCTCGAACCCGTACAGCTCATCGGCGAACTTCCGGGCCGCCGCATCGTCCACCAACCCCACCGCGTCGTGGAAGTGCCTCGGGGGTGGTGGCGGGAACTCGTCAGCCCGGCCGGATGCAGGCAGGACCGTGCAGGCGACCGCTGCCAGCAGCAGGACCGGCCACAGGATCACCCTGGCATTGCGGATCACCTGAAATCGACCTTCGGCGCGACGGCCGAGCCCTCGGCCGCCTCGAAGTAGGCCTTCTTGGTGAACCCGAACATGCCGGCGACCATGTTGCCGGGAAACCGCCTGATCACCGTGTTGAAGCTCTGGGCCGTTTCATTGAAACGGCGGCGTTCCACGGCGATGCGGTTCTCCGTTCCCTCGAGCTGGACCTGCAGGTCCCGGAAGCCCTCGTTCGCCTTCAGGTCGGGGTACTTCTCGATCACTACCATGAGCCGGCCGAGGGCCGAGGAGAGCTCGTTCTGGACCGCCTGGAACCTCTCCAGGGCCTGGGGATCGTCCAGGGATTCCGGCGTGAGCCGGGCCTCCATCCTGGTCGCATCGGCCCGAGCCTTGACGACCGCTTCGAGGGTCTCCCGCTCGTGGGCGGCGTAGCCCTTGACCGTCTCCACCAGGTTGGGGATCAGGTCGGCGCGGCGCTGGTACACGTTCTCGACGTTGCCCCACTGCCCGGCCACCGCCTCGTCGAGATCGACCATGCGGTTGTACTGTCCGACCAGGCCGGCCATCCCCACGGCGATGACACCCAGCACCACGAGAATCGGAATCCACTTCTTCATGATCACCTCGGCAAGGAAGGGACGAATGCAGACCAGTATGACTACCCGGCATAGGGGCAAGATATTCGCCGGAGGCGGCATCCTAGCACCCGTGAAATCGTCAGGTCAATCGACCGGGGTGGGGAATCGGCCCATGGGTCGAAGGTCAGGGGCAACCCCGGGCCCGCCGATCCTGAAGGCCCGATCCTTGTATGTTTTTTGAATATCTTTTTTCTATACAAAATATTGACAATTTTCCGGGTTGCTTTAAATTTGCCCCGGATCCGGACACGATCTGGTCCTCCACAAGAACCTACCGACCCGAAAGGAATCGCCATGATACGCAAGATCACGACCCTCATCACCCTTTCCGCCCTGCTGGTCACCGGGTCGGCCCTGGCCGCCGACCGCACCGGGGAGTTCGCACTCGGCTTCAACAACTCCGACGCTCCGGTCGGCCTGCGCTACTTCTTCTCCGAGAACGTCGCCGCCGATCTCGGCCTCGGGCTGGAGTCCCAGGACCTCGGCGACGAGAGCGCCACGAGCCTCTGGGTGGAGTTCGGTGTGCCCTTCGTCCTTTACGACTACGACAGCAGCTTCTTCTTCGTCCGCCCGGCCCTGACCTTCGCCAGCCTGGACGATCGGATCTACGGCACGGGCAGCATCGACGACACCTGGTCGGTGATCGCCCTGCGGCTGAACCTGGGCGCCGAGGTTCGCCTGGCCGAACGCTTCGGGCTGACCTTCCAGCACGGCCTGGGCCTCACCTCGACCTCGCCTCCGGGAGACGGGGACAATCTGACCAGCTTCGGGACCTTCGGCGAGAACGCCACCGAAGCCGGTGTCTGGTTCACCTTCTAACCCTGCGCGATGACCCGCTGGCGCCTGCGAAGCGCCACGCCCCCGGCGCCGGCCCTCCCCTGGAGGCCGGCGTCGATTTTTTAAATGCTTTCAATTCAACAACATGGACGAATGTTGAAATTTGTTAATTTTTTTCATTAATACAGGGCATCTGTGCTAAGTTCACGCTTCGTCATTCCGTTTCAGCCGTTGCCTGTGACATTGCCCGATGGCTCGGCCATTCCCATGGATCGCCCGCATGGGAATCTGCGCGGGAAAGTTCGACCGGGGCGCACGATCGAGGGGCTGGCATGAACCCCGATCTCCGGCATTTCCTGGACAGCCTGGATGCCGTCCACCGCGCCATCGAGGGATCCAGAGATCTCCGGCAGGTGATGGAAGACGTCCTGGATGCGGTCCTGGACATCTTCGACTGTGACCGGGCCTACCTCCTGTTCCCCTGCGACCCCGAAGCCCCCGCCTGGCACGTGCCCATGGAAAGGACCAGGCCGGACTATCCCGGAGCCCTCCAGGCGGGGATCAGCATCCCCATGGACCCCGAGGTCTCCCGGACTTTCCGCATCCTCCTGGATGCCGGTACCCCCGTGCAGTTCGGACCCGGAACCCCCCATCCGCTTTCCGGGGACGTCGCCAAGGACTTCCGCCTCAAGAATTTCATGGCGATGGCCCTGAGCCCCAGGATCGGCGATCCCTGGCAGTTCGGGATCCACCAGTGTTCCCGCTCGAGGGTCTGGACACCAGCCGAGGAACGGCTTTTCCTGGAGATCGGACACCGGGTGGGAGACGCCCTGGCCAGCATGGTGTCGCTGGAGAACCTGCTCGACAGCGAGGAGAGGTACCGCCTCGTCTTCGAGAATTCTCCCGTACCCATCTGGATCGAGGACTTTTCCAGGATCCGGGAGATGTTCCTGGACCTGCGGAACCGAGGCGTCACCGACCTCGGGGGATTCCTCAACGAGCATCCCGACCAGGTCATGGATATTGCCGAAGCGGTGAAGATCCTGGACGTGAACCGGGCGGCCCTCGAACTGCATGGCGCCGGCAGCAAGGAGGATTTGCTGGCCGGCCTCGCCCGCACCTTCACTCCGGAATCATTCGAAACCTTCGGCCGCGAACTGATCTGCTTGTGGGACGGCTGTTCACGGATGTCGGTCGACTCCGTCGTCCAGACCCTTGCCGGAGACCCCCGGGAAGTCACCATCTCCTTTTCCGTGTGCCCCGGTCACGAAGAAACCCTGGACAGGGTCTTCGTGTCCATCGTCGACATCACCGAACGCAAACGGACCGCCGACGCCCTGTCGGCCTCCGAAGCCGAGCTCCGCTCCCTGATCGGGGCGATGACGGACATCATCTTCGTCGGCAACGCCGAGGGCCGCTACCTGAAGATCATCGACACCAGCCCCAGCCTCCTGGTCAAACCGCCCCAGGAATTGCTGGGCAAGACGCTCCACGAGGTCTTTCCCCGGGAGGCGGCCGATTTCTTCATGGGCCACATCACCCGGTCGCTCGCCGAACAGCGCCCCGTCGACTTCGAGTACAGCCTCCCGATCGGTGATCAGAACCTCTGGTTCTTCGC
>JAHJTW010000189.1 GCA_018829565.1 bacterium
GAAAAGCCGAGCTCCTTCTGGGCGTAGATCTGGATGGAGGCGAATCCGAGATCCCGGTAGAGGCCGCGGGCCATGATGTCGGCGAACCAGAGGACGGCGCAGTGGCGGGCCTGGTCCATGACCCGGACGGCCAGCTTGAGGGAGGAGTGGGCGGAGGCGGCGGTCTGGCCGGGCTGGAAGACGGGAATAACGGTGCTGGCAGGCATACTTCTCCTCCTGGGAATCCGGGAGGAGTGGACTTGAGAATATTATAGCGAAAATTTAGCGAAAACGCAAGGGAAAATCGGAAATATTCCGCGGAAAATCCGGGAAAATTCCGAGATTCCCCGGAATCCCACCAGGACTCTGCCGATGCTTGGGCCTGGGCCGCCAGGCCTGCGGGTGGGCCGACATCCCCACATCCCCGACCCCACCTCGACCCTTGACCGGCCCCGGCGCGGCAGGCCATCTTGGGAGGCGGTCCACGCCGCCATCCTCTTACCCGGAGCCGTCATGACCGTCCTGAACATCGTCCTGCCCGTCTTCCTGGTGATCAGCCTGGGCTGGGGCCTGCGCCGCATCCGCTTCCTCGACGGAGCCGGCAACGCCGTGCTCACCCGCCTCGTGTACTGGGTGGCTGCGCCGGCCCTCCTGTTCCGCAGCGCCGCCATCACGCCGATCCGCGAGAGCGCCAACATCCCCGGCCTGGGGGTGATGGTCCTGGTCACCGTGGTCATGGCCGTCCTGGTCTACCTGCTGGCTTTCCGGGCTCACCCCTCGCGTCGGGGCGTCATCGCCCAGGGCTCGGTGCGCAGCAACCAGGTCTTCCTGGGGCTTCCCCTGGTATACAACGCCTGGGGCGCCGAGGCCGTGGGCCAGGTGGCCGTGCTGGTGGGCCTGATGGTCATCGTGTACAACGTGCTGTCGGTTCCGCTGCTCACCCTCCCCCACCGGAAGCGGGGAGGATCCCCCTGGGACGGAGCGTGGGAGGGGACGCGGAAGATCCTGACCAACCCCCTGGCGCTCGGCTGCCTCGGCGGCATCGCCGTGTCGGCCGCGGGACCGGGGCTGCCCCGGACCCTGGATCTGTCGCTGGATCTGGTGGGGCGCACCGCCCTGCCTCTGGCGCTGATCTCGGTTGGCGCGACGCTGGACTTCCGGCGCCTGCGCCACGAGTGGCCGGCCACCGCCCTGGTCGCGGCCCTGAAGCTGGGCCTCTACCCCGCGCTGGTCTGGCTGGGCCTTTCCCAGCTGGGCGTGTCCGGTCTGGAGCTCAAGGCGGTGGTCCTGATCGCCGCGACGCCGACTGCGGTGGTCAGCTACGTGATGGCCGTCGAGATGGACGGGGACGAGCAGCTGGCCGCCGGGCTGATCATCGGCACGACGCTGGCCGCCCTGCCCACGACCGTGCTGTGGCTGCTGCTGCTGGGGGTCTGAGGCGTGGAGGCCGGACCGGCGGCTGTGGAATGCAAAGAGCCCCCTTTCGGGGGCCCGCAAGATCCGCGCAAGTCGTTGTCTTTGGTGGAGCTGGTGTGCGGAATCGAACCGCAGACCTGCTCATTACGAGTGAGCTGCTCTACCAGCTGAGCTACACCAGCTCCTGTAACGCCTTGCCGGAAACGGAGGTGGTGCCTAGGGGCGGAGTCGAACCACCGACACCATGATTTTCAGTCATGTGCTCTACCAACTGAGCTACCTAGGCACCGAATCGGTTCCGCGTTGCGGCGGAGGGGGAATAAAACACCCTGACAAAAGAGTTGTCAAGGCGGCGCTGCGCTTTTTCCGGGACGGGACCCCGGTCAGGCGGACTCCTGGGTGCTGAGTTCGCGGATGCAGTCCATCACCTCGGCCATCTCGAAGGGCTTGTACATGCAGGCGTCCGCCCGCGACCAGGTCTCGATGAACCGCTCCCGGTCCCTCGAGCCCACCTTGCGCGCGGTCAGCAGCATGATGGGGAAGGCCTTGGCCTGGGGATCGTTGTCCATCCATTCCTTCAGCATGCGGCTGACCTCGTAGCCGTTGCAGCCGGGCAGCATCACGTCCAGGATCATGAAGTCGGGCGGGTGGCGCTTGGCCTTGTCCAGACCCTCGAGGCCGTCGGCGGCCGTGGACACCGTGTATCCCCGCTTCCCCAGGCTGAAGGCCAGGGTCTCGAGGATGTCCGGCTCGTCGTCCACGATCATGATATGCAGCTTGCTGTCCATCGCCTCAGCCTCCGCTGACCGGCCAGGGCCGGAATTCCAAGGGTTCCACTGTCTCATGTGTTCGGCCGATCCGGTTCCCTGCTTAACCCGGATTCTTCAGACCACCTGCGCCACGGGCCGGACGCCGGATCCTTCCGGCAGGGAGACGTGCCTCCAGGCCGGACAAGGCCGGTGATCCGCCGCCCCCCATGATTCGCCCCAGGCCTCAGCCCAGGTCGCCGCCCAGGCCTCGGTTCCGGTACAGACCGCCGCCCACAGCCTCGGCGCCAGTTCCACCCCCGAACCCAGGGCCCGCTTCCTCGCCCGCTCCAGGAATCCGGTCACCAGGGACGCCGATCCCTGAATCCGACTGTCGGTCTCCCGCAGGTCCAGGAGGGCGAGGGTGGTCTCCTCGTTCCGCCCGGTCCGCTGCTCCAGCGTCCGGCCCAGCAGTTCGGCCGCCTGCAACAGGCGGAGCGACTCCTGGTCCCGGGGCAGACGCACCCAGACGGTGGTCCCCTGGCCTTCACGGCTGCTCAGGCGGATGGTCCCGCCCAGAGCCCCGACCAGGCCCCGGGTGATGTGCAGCCCCAGGCCCGATCCGGGGGTCCGGTCGCCGGCCTCGGCGTGGGCCCGCTCGAAGCGCCCGAACAGCCGCGCACGCATCGCCTCGGGGATGCCCCGCCCGCTGTCCTCGATGACCAGGGTGAACTGGTGCAGGGGCAGGAAGCACTGCTCGGCCAGGGTCCAGGCCAGTCCCGTGGGGGGCGCCGGACGCTGTTCCACCCAGACCCGGACGACTCCCGGCGCATCGGTGTACTTGACGGCGTTGCTCACCAGGTTGTCCAGCACCTGCAGCAGGCGGTCGGCGTCGATGCAGGCCAGGAAGCTGGGCGGCAGGCCGCGGGTATCGAAGGTCAGGCCCGCCTTGTGCGCGGCCTCGGCGTGCAGGCGGATGCCCTCTCGCAGCAGCGGCCCCAGATCGACCTCCTGCGGGCGGAGGACCAGCTTGCCGGCCTCGCCCCGCGCGGTGTCGAGCAGGTCGGTGGTCAGGCGGTCCAGCCGGTCGATGTTGCGCATGGCGAGCTTCAGGAAGTGCGTCTGGTCCGGGCCGAGATCGCCCGCCTCCCCCTGCAGGACCATCCCCAGGCTGGCCTTGATGGCCGTCAAGGGGGACCGGAGTTCGTGGCTGAGGGTCGAGACGGTCTCGGCCAGGTCGGCGGCATCAGGCCGGGAATCCCGGTCCTCCCGCTGAGGGGCGACCGCCTGGAGAAAGGCGATGCGGGAACCGGTCCGGGGATGCGGCCGGCCGAGCCTGAGTTCCAGCGCGAGGGACGAATCAGGCCCCGCCGCCAGGACCTTACCCTCCTGCCCCGAGGCTTCGATGCGGGCGGCGGCCGCCAGGAGCCACCGTCGCCAGGTGGGCGAGGTTCCCCCGACCGTCTCCCGCAGCAGGACGCGGCAGGCCAGGTTCCAGCTGACGTCCCCGTCCTCATGGATCTCCGCCAGGGCGGCGGGCGCCCCGTGCCAGGGCTCCTCCCGCAACCAGTCGGCATCGCGCATGACCTTTCCGGGCATGGGGTTACGCTCGGAGTGGACGATCAGTGAGGAATCCTCGCCGGATATCCGGGGCTCCCCTCCGGGACGCAAGAATTTCCGAAGAACTCCTGGCATTATTTTCCCCACCCGGTTCGGCCGCGAGAGCGCATTACGCGCAACTCTTTACCCTGGAACATCTTGTTGAATCGGCGATCTGGGCTGCCGTCCATTTCAGGATGGATTTTGCAATCCAC
>JAHJTW010000190.1 GCA_018829565.1 bacterium
AAGGAGAAGAAGCACCGCGTGGAGGACGCCCTGAGCGCCACCCGCGCCGCGGTCGAGGAAGGCATCGTGATCGGCGGCGGCGTCGCCCTGCTGCGCTGCGCCAAGGCCATCCGGGCCCTGGACCTCGAAGGAGAGGAGGCGGTGGGCCGCGACATCGTCGCCCGCGCCGTGGAAGAGCCCCTGCGCATGATCGCCGAGAACGCTGGGATCGAAGGCTCCCTCGTCGTCGCCCACATGCGGGACGAGAAGAAGGGCAACGTGGGCTTCAACGCGGTCACCCGGACCTACGAGGACCTCATGGAGCAGGGCATCATCGACCCCGCCAAGGTGACCCGCAGCGCCATCCAGAACGCCGCTTCCATCGCGGCCATGCTGCTGACCACCGAGGCCTGCGTCACCGACGAGCCCGAGAAGGAATCCTCGGGCATGCCCGACATGGGCGGCATGGGCGGCATGGGCGGGATGGGCGGCATGGGCGGGATGATGTAATCCCCCCTGTCGGCACCACGCACGACAGACCCCCTCCGGTCCCGGACCGGAGGGGGTTTTTCCATCGGGGAAGCCGGGGCCCTCGGATCGGTGACCCTCAGCCACCGGCCGCAGCGGCGATTCCCGGGTCCTGGGGCTTGATCATGGCCAGGAGGGAAAGCTCGGTCATCTGCTCGATGCTCATGCGGTCCGCGTTGAGGACCAGGTCGAAGTCCTCGGGCCGGCCGGGTTCGACCTTGAAGATGCTGCGGATGAACTCGGACCGTCGCCTGTCGTTCTCCTCCATGAGCGCCCGGGCTTCGGCCCTGCTCAGCCCGGTCCGGTCCTGGAGATTGGCGAGCCGCACGTGGCGGGAGGCCACCAGGCGGATGCGGAGATCGGCGTTGTCCTTGAGGATCAGCTCGGCTCCGCGGCCGAGGAAGACCACGCCGCCGCGGGCGGCCAGCCTCGAGATGGCCTTGACCAGCGCCACGTGGTATTCGTCCTTGAGGAAGATCCGCCGCTTCATGACCCCCTCCACCCAGAGGGCCGCCTGGTCGATCACCTGCTCGTCGAGCCTGGCCACCATCTCCGTCTCGAGGTTCCGGTCGCGGGCGATCCTGTCCACCAGGGACTGGTCCTGGAGCTCGATGCCGAGCCGGGAGGCGAGGGCGCCGGCGAGAAGGCGGCCGCCGCTTCCGGCCTGGCGGGAGATGGTGATGACCGGGCCGCGCCTCCGGGGGACGGCGGGTTCCTCGGCTTTCAGCAGTTCGCGCAGGCGATTCCAGTGATTGATCTGACGGAGGATGAGCTTCTCGGAAATGGGCATGGGCATGGCGACCCCCTTGTTCCCGCCCCGGCTGCATCCGGCCCGCGACCCACCACGATCGCCAGGGATGGCCCGGACCGAGGGCGCCGGGGAGAAGATGTTAACAGGCTAACAAGGCAGGGCGCTCCCGGCAAGACATAGTCGCGCCCGACATCCTTGTAATCCGGGCCGATTGATTTACTATCCGGGCATGAGGGTCCTCCACCTGGGCAAATATTACCCTCCCTCGCCGGGGGGGATGGAAACCGTCCTGGCCAACCTGGCCGAGGGCCTGGTCGCAGCCGGGGACGACGTCACCGTCCTGGTCGCGGGCGGGAACGGGGCGCCCCCGCTTCAGGCGGTCGAGGGTCCCGGCCGCCCTGCCGGGGGCAGGGTGATTCGCCTGCCGGTCCAGGGCCTCCTGAATTCCCAGCCCCTGGTCCTGGATCTTCCCGCCGCCCTGCGGAGGGTGCTCGCCGCCTACCGGCCCGAACTGGTTCACCTTCACCTGCCCAATCCGCTTGCGGCGGCCGGCTGGATGCTGCTGCGGGCTGGAGGGGTTGCCCTGCCGCCCCTGGTGGTGTGGCACCATGCGGACATGACCCGGCAGCGGGTGGGTCGCTTCCTGGTCGGGCCCGTGGTCCAGGGTTGCTTGGCCGCTGCGGCGGGAATCTGCGTCTCCTCGGGTGCCCTGCGGGAGGGGTCCCGCGAGCTGAGGCGCTGGCGGGACAAGGTCGAGGTCATCCCCTTCGGCATCGTTCCGGAACCCTGGTGCTCGATCGAACCCTCGCGGGGGCCGCGGTTCCTCTTCGTCGGGCGGCTCGTCGCTTACAAGGGACTCGATTCCCTGCTGGAGGCCCTGCAACTCACGCCCGACCTGGAAGTGGACATCGTGGGGGACGGTCCCCTGGGACCTCGCCTGCGCCGGACGGTCGCGGCAGGGGATCTCCGGGACAGGGTGGCGGTTCACGGGTGGGTGCCCGAGAGCGAACTCGTCCGGCTGATGGGGCGGAGCAGGGCGCTGGTCCTGCCCAGCCTGGACGCCGGTGAGACCTTCGGCCTGGTCCAGCTGGAAGCCATGGCCTCGGGGCTGCCGGTCATCGCTTCCGACCTGCCGACCGGTGTGGCGGAGGTCGGGATCCGGGACCGGACCACCATCCTCTGCCCCCCGGGGGACGGCGCGGCGCTGGCGGCGGCGATGGCGGGACTGCTGGCGGACGGGGAACGGGCCGCCGCCATGGGAATCGCAGGCCGCCGGTTGTTCCGGGAGCGTTACCACCGCGACTCGATGGTGTCCGGCCTGCGCCGCTGGTACGCAGGGATCCTCGCGGCCGGCTGAAAGGAGTGGGGTTTGGATTTCGCCTTTCTCGATCCATGGTCCGATTTCCTGCCGCGGGAGGGAGGACACCTCATCGGCATCAGCGGTTCGGGAGGCAAGACCTCCCTCCTGAAGGCGCTCGCCGCCCACTACGGGAAGGATGGGGTTCCGGTCCTGCTGACCTGCACGACCCGCACCGAACCCGTGGACGGGGTCCCCGCCTGGGCTCTGGACGAGGCTCCCGCGCCGGCGGACCTGCCGCCTGCGGCCTATCTCCACGGGGGACCGGGAACCGGCGGGAAGTGGGCGGGGCTGGACCCCGGCGTGGTCGACGACCTCCTCGCACGCCATCCGGATCGGATCGTCATCGCCGAGGTGGACGGTTCGGCCAAGACCCCCCTGAAGCTCTACAAGCCGGGCGAACCCTGCTGGCCGGCCGCGACCTCCCTGGCCGTGGTCATGATGGGCGCCCAGGCGGTGGGCTCTTCCGCCGGGGGCAACCTGCACCGGCTGGGACGAGAGGGCGTCACCCCTGCCATCCTGAGGGACCTGCCTCCCTTCACCGTGATCGAGTGGACCCATCTGCAGACCCTGCTCACCGGCGAGGACGGATACCTTGCCCGGACCCCGCCCGGGGTCCCGGTGGTGCTGGGACTCTCGGGTCTCGACCAGGTGGCCGACAGCATCGGGCTGTTCGAGTTCGCGGGATTCGCCATGAACTCCGGCGTCCCTCTGGCCCTCTTCTGCAGCGGCGGTGAAGAGGGTTACACGTTCCGGACCGCCTACCGGACCGCCTGGCCCGACGGGGGTGGGCCCGATGCGGCGGGATGACCTGGCGGTGATCATGGCCAGGGGGCGGAGCCTGCGCATGGGACGGCCCAAGGGCTTGCTGAGGGTCCCGGGAACCGATGAGTCTTTCGTCGCCCGGATCGCCGACCTGTACGCAGGGTGGGCCGACGTCCTCGTGGTCGCCCTGGCCGGATCGGCGGAGGATTACCGGGCCGCGCTGGCCGGCCGCAGCCCCGTCCAGGTTCTGGGGGAAGCCGGGGGTGACGATACGGCCCGCACCCTGTGCCTGGCCTGGGCCGGCCGCAGGGGCGATCCGGCACGGGTGTGGGCCCATCCGGTGGACCTTCCCCTGGTCCGGCCCGTGACCCTCGAACGCCTGAGCGAAGCCGCGGCACAGGCTCCGGATCGGGCGCATCGTCCGGTCTGGAACGGGGTCCCCGGCCATCCGGTGGTCATCCCCGCCGCGCTCGTGGCGACCCTGGCCGGGGAGGGCGATTACCACCGGGGCCCCGCGGGGGTGTTCCTCGGCGGGCGGTGCGGACTGGTGGAGGTGGACGACCCCGGGGTTGCCAGGGACTTCGACTCCCCGGGGGATCTGGACGGGGAAAGTTTTCCGAATGAACGTGGCTGAACGACAGGTCAGGAGCGAATCATGAGCAAGGTGATCGGCGGGGGGGGAGAGGTGGTGTTCCCGCGCCTGGCGGCGATGGTGGACCAGGGCGAAGACGGGGTTCTCGCCACCGTGATCCGGACCCGGAAGTCCACTCCCCGCGAAGCAGGGAGCAAGATGATCGTCCACGTGGACGGTTCGGTGACCGGCAGCATCGGGGGCGGGGCAGCCGAAGCGAGGGTGATCGAGGCCGCGGGCGAGGTCATGGCGACCGGAGTCTGCCGGATGCTGGACCTGGACCTGGCCGGGGGACTGGGTGTGTGCGGCGGGGTCATGGAGGTGTTCCTCGAACCCGTGCTTCAGTCCAGCCCCTTCTGGGTCATCGGGGCCGGGCACGTGGGGCGGGCCCTGGTCGAGCTGGGCCGGACCCTGCCCTTCCGCTTCACCCTGGTCGACGACCGGCCGGAGTTCCTGCAGGATCTGAGGCCCCGACCGGATCTGCACATCCTGCAGGCGGATCCGACGGCCTTCGCCGACGCGGTGAGGGTGGATCCCCGCGGGGCCCTGCTTGTGGCCAGCCGGTCCCATGAGCTCGACGGGGACTACTGGGCGGCCGTTCTCGAGGCGGAGCGCCGGGCCGGGCAGACCTTCGGTTTTCTCGGCGGTCTGGGCAGCGACGCCAAGGTGGCAGTCCTGCGTCGGCGGTTCGCCGACGATGCCGTTGCGGCCTTGCGTCTGGAGGGGGCGCAGCTTCCCGTGGGTCTGGACATCGGCGCCGAGACGCCGGCCGAGATCGCCCTCAGCGTTCTGGCCGAGGCGTCGGCCGTCCTCAGGGGCCGTCCTCTGCTCCTGGACGACCAGGGCAGGCCGCTGGGCGTGAGGCTGCACCGGAGGCGGCAGGGATGATAGCCGGCGGCCTGATCATCCTGGGAGCAGGGGAACTGGCTTCCGGGGTCGCCGTCCGCCTGGTCCGCTGCGGGTACCGGGTCGTCATGACGGAACTCCCGGATCCCCTGGCGGTCAGACGCCTGGTTTCCTTCAGCAGCGCCGTCCATGACGGAGAGGCGACCGTGGAGGGCGTACGGGGCGTCCTGGTCCCCCTGGACAGGGCGGGGTTCGTTGCCGGCAGGGTGACCGTCTGCATCGACCCGGGGAGAGAGGCGCCGGGGCTGCTGGATCCGGCTGCGGTGATCGACGGCCGGATGCTCAAGCGGGCCCCGGGACCCATCCCCGGCTGGCGGGGGACGATCATCGGCCTCGGCCCAGGATTCACCGTCCCCGACGACGCCGCCTTCGTCGTCGAGACCCATCGGGGGGCGAGGTTGGGCGAGGTGATCACCAGGGGGAGCGCCGCTCCCGATACCGGAGTTCCGGGCCTGGTCGGTGGGGAGGCCGCGCGGCGTGTGGTCTATTCCCCGGGTGCCGGTCGCCTGGAGCCTCATGCCGCCATCGGAGACCTGGTGCGGGAAGGTCAGGTCCTGGGAACCGTCGCGGGCGCCCCCGTGATCTCGCCTCTGACGGGATTGCTGAGGGGCCTGGTGGACGGGCGCGCCGTTCTCCAGGCGGGCGTCAAGGTCGCCGACGTCGATCCCCGGGGACAGGCGGTCGATCCGGCCAGGATCACGGACAAGGCGCTGGCCATCGGCGGCGGGGTCCTGGAGTGCCTGCTGCGTGCGGGGATCCTGCCCGAGGATTCGGGAACCTGGACGGGGTGAACGGGGTTGGATTGACAGCGCATGGGGATCGGGTTTATCTTCAGCTGTGGTCCCGGGCTACCTGGGATTCTTCTGTTGTACCCATCCGTTCCGAACTTCAGCCCCATTGCCTGGAGGTACCCAGTGCTCCCGACGAGGATTTTCCGTTGTTCCAGCCAGGTGGTCCTGGTAACCCTGACCATCCTGGCGTTTGCGGCCGCCGGTCCCGCCCTGGCCGAGTGCATGCCCGGGCAGATGCAGGAAGCCAATCTCGCCTACCAGTCCGCCGTCGAGTTCCTCAACGCCCAGCAGTGGGACCAGGCCATCGCCCGCATGCAGTCCATCGTCCAGGTCTGCCCCGAGCACGTCGAGGCCAACCGGGGGCTGGGGACCGCTTACGCCGGCAAGGGTGATTTCGAGACCGCGGCGACGCACTTCCAGACCGTCATCGAACTGCGCGGAGATGACGTCGAGGCCGGCGACTTCGGGAACCTCGGCAAGACCTACGCGAAGCTCAAGATGTACAAGGAAGCCCGGGCCGAGTACATGAAGGCCGCCCTGCTGGCTCCCGACGATTGCAACCTCCTGTTCAACCTGGGCGTTCTGCACAGCGCCGCCGGGTATCACACCCTTTCGGTGGACGTCTTCGAGCACGCTCTGGACGTGTGCCCCCAGATCGAGCAGAACATCATGCCCCAGCTGGCGAAAGCGGCCACCAAGGCCGAGGAGCAGCAGCGCAAGGCCGGCAACAACAGCCAGGCCCAGCATTATCATGCCCTGGCCGTCAAGTACGGCAGCCAGGCCGGCGGGTCGACCACCTATCAGCTCGCCGTCCAGAAGTTCAACGAGCGCAACTACCCCGAAGTCGTGAACATCCTGACCCAGTTGCTGGCCCAGACTCCCGATCACACGGGCGCCCTGCTGACCATGGCCCGCGCCCAGGATCAGCTGGGCAACAAGAGCGCCGCCATCGAGGCGTACCAGAGGTACGTCGCGTTGAAGCCCAACGACTCCAACAACCTGGGCGAGATGCTGCGGGTCATGGTGGAAAGCGGCCAGTGCGCCCAGGCCAAGGCCGAGGCGGCGGTGGCCGCCCAGCGGTTCGAGAGCCAGGGTCGCGAGAGCATGGCTCCGATCTGGTACCACTGGGGGACCGCCCTGGAATGCTCCGGCGAGTATGACGCCGCCAAGGGCAAGTTCGAACAGTGCGCCTCCAGCGGGAACCTCCGCTATGCCGGTCCGGCCAGGACGATGATCCAGCGCATGGACGACCTGACGGCCCAGGCCGAGTACCAGAGGAAAAAAGCCGCCCAGGGTGGATGAGCGGGGTGGATGATCCCGTCCCCGTGTGCGATATTGGTCCCGCGGGCCCCTGTGGTCCGCGGGATTTTTCATGTCCTGAATCGGAGGTCCAGCCAGACTTGAGCCGCCTGCAATCGCTTCCTCCTTACCTTTTCTCGTCCCTGGACGCCGCCAAGGCCAAGGCCCGGGCGGCGGGCGTGGATGTCGTGGATCTGGGCATCGGGGACCCCGACCTGCCCACGCCTCCCTCCCTGCTCGACGCCATGGCCGCTGCGGTGCGGAATCCCTCCCACCATCGCTACCCTGCCCAGCGGGGCGGCGCCCTCCTGAGGTCGGCCATCGCCGATTACATGGCCAGGCGTCACGGGGTGACGGTGGATCCCTCCGGCGAGGTCCTGGTCCTCCTGGGGAGCAAGGAGGGCCTCGGCCATCTGCCCCTGGCCTTGCTGGAGGAGGGTGACGTCGCCCTGGTGCCGGATCTGGGCTACCCTGTCTACGCCCAGGGCACTCTTCTGGCCGGAGGTGAACCCAGGACGTTCGGGCTGAAGCCCGAAAACGGGTTCCTGCCCGATCTCTCGACTTTGCCCGGCCTCTTCGACGAGCGGGTGCGGCTGGTGTTCATGAATTATCCCAACAACCCCACCGGGGCCGTGGCGACCCCGGCGTTCTGGTCAGCCGCCGCGGAGCTTTGCGGCGAGGCCGGAGCCGTCCTGGTCAACGACGCCGCCTACCTGGAGGTCACCCTCGACGGCAGTCGGCCGGTCAGCATGCTGGCCAGCGCCGACCACCGGACCCGGCGCGTCATCGAACTCCACAGCCTGTCGAAGATGTTCAACATGACGGGCTGGCGGGTCGCTTTCGCCGTCGGGAACGCCGGCGTGATCGCGGATCTGGGCCGCGTCAAGGAGAGCATGGACAGCGGGGTTTTCGGCGCCATCCAGGAAACGGCCGCCCTGGCCCTGGGGCCGGATTGCGAATCCCTGCTGGCCGGGGTGATGGCCCCCTATGCCGTCCGCCGGGACGTGATCCTCGCAGCGCTGGCGGACGCCGGCTTCGAGGTGTTTCCTTCGCCGGCGACCTTCTACGTCTGGGTGCGGGTGCCCGCCGGCGAGGGCTCGGTCGCCTTCTGCAGCCGGGCGCTCGAGGAGATCGGGCTTGTCATCACTCCCGGCGTCGGATTCGGGCCCGGGGGAGAGGGCTGGTTCCGGATCAGCCTGACCGCCCCCGACGAGCGGATCGCCGAAGGAGCCCGGCGCCTGAAGGAGTGGCGGTGATGGACCGGATCAGCCTGCACGGCATCGACGTCTACGCCCATCACGGGGTCCATCCCGCCGAGCGTGAACTGGGGCAGCGCTTCGTGATCGACGCCGACCTGTGGATCGATTGCGCCGAAGCCGCCGAATCGGACAGTCTGGGGTCGGCTCTCGATTACACCGCTGTGCACCGGGTCCTGACCCGGGCGACGGCCGACACCTCGTTCTACCTGCTGGAGGCCCTGGCCGGGCACCTTTGCGCCGCCTTGCTGGGAGCCTTTCCGGTGCAACGGGTGAGGCTGCGGGTCGAGAAGCCCAATCCGCCCATCCCCAACTTCCTGGGACGGGCCTCGGTGACCTTCGAACGCGACCGGGACTGGTTCGACCGGCGGGAAGGCGCATGATGGTACGCTTCCCTGCGGCAACCTTCCGTCCGGCGGAGGCCGTGACCGTCCTGGTGGGGCTGGGCAGCAACCAGGGGGACCGCCTGCGCGAGCTGAGGCGGGCGGTGCAGGCCCTCGACCTGCATCCCGAGATCGAGGTGACGGCCTGGAGCAGCATCTACGAGACGACCTACGTCGGTCCCGGCCGCCAGGACGACTACCTGAACGCCTGCCTGGAAGTGGCGACGGCCCTGGCCCCCGGGGTGTTGCTCGCGGTTCTCAAGGGAATCGAGTCGCGGCACGGCAGGATGCCCGGGGGGCACATGAAGCCCCGTCCCATCGATCTGGACCTCCTGTTCTACGGGGACAACACGCTTTCCGGCAATGACTTGACCATTCCGCACCCGAGGATCCGGGACCGGGCCTTCGTTCTGGAGCCCCTGGCCGAAGTGGCCCCCGCTTGGGTTTTTCCGGATTCGGGGGAGACAATCGGCGAGGCCTGTGCGAAAATAAGGCGTAAATCGGGGGCCGGAGTGAGGCTTCAGGCCGGCCTGTCCCTGGCGCCGGCGGTGATTCCGGGCGATGGCCTGACCAAGGAGGAATGGCGTGCTGCCCTGGCCGTATATTGTCGTTGAGGGAGTGATCGGCGTCGGCAAGACCAGCTTGACGAAGCTGCTGGCCACCCGGCTGGACGGGCGGCTGAATCTCGAGGTCGTCGAGGAGAATCCTTTTCTCGCCAAGTTCTACCAGGACCGCTCGGCCTACGCCTTCCAGACCCAGATCTTCTTCCTGTTGAGCCGGTTCCGCCAGCAGCAGGGCCTGCACCAGGACGACCTCTTCGCGACCAACCTGGTGTCTGACTACCTGTTCGCCAAGGACAAGATCTTCGCCACCTTGAACCTGAGCGACGACGAACTCGCCCTTTACAACCAGCTGGCCGTGATCCTGGAGCAGCGGGTGCGCAGGCCCGACCTGGTCGTCTACCTTCAGGCCGGGACCGAGGTCCTGCTGCAACGCATCCAGTGGCGCGGGCGGTCCTACGAGCAGGACATGGACCGGCGGTATCTCGATGCGCTCAACGGCGCCTATAGCTATTTTTTCCATCACTACAAGGAAACGCCCCTGCTGGTGGTCAACACCGACCACCTGGATTTCGTGAACGTGCCCGGCGATTTCGAACTGCTGTTCGAACATCTGCAGGAACGGTTCTCGGGGGTGCGGTACTTCGCTCCGGACGGGCGGACGGAATGACCCCCTCCGGGCAGGCAGGAAGGCCAGGACGATGACAGCCAAGGGCAGGAGTACCACGCTGGATGTTTTTCCGCGCGCCAAGGCCTCGGGCCGCAAGCTGGCCGTTCTGACCGCCTACGACCTGACGAGCGCCCGGATCGCGGCCGCCGGCGGGGTGGACGCCATCCTGGTGGGGGATTCGGTGGGCATGGTCGTCCTCGGCTACGAGACCACCTTGCCGGTGACCATGTCCGAGATGATCCACCACTGCAAGGCGGTCATGCGGTCCGACCCCGGCGTGCCTGTCATCGCCGACATGCCCTACGGGAGTTTCCACGTCTCGCCCGAAGAGACGGTGCGGCAGGCCCTCGACGTGGTCAAGCAGACGGGGGTCAACGCCGTGAAGATCGAGGGCGGGCGGAACCGTACGGAGGCCATCTCGGCCCTGCTGGCTGCGGAGATCCCCGTGATGGGACACCTCGGTCTCACGCCGCAGTCGATCAACCGCTTCGGGGGGTACAAGATCCAGGGGCGCGGCGCCGAGGCCGCGGCGCAGCTTGAGGACGAGGCCTTGCACCTGGCGGATCTCGGTTGTTTCGCCCTGGTGCTGGAATGCGTTCCCGCCGAACTCGCCCGCCGCATCAGCGCGCGGATCGGCATCCCGACCATCGGGATCGGCGCGGGGGCCGGCTGCGACGGGCAGGTCCTGGTCTTTCACGACCTGCTGGGCCTCTTCGAGGGGCTGAAGCCCAGGTTCGTCAAGCGCTATGCCGAGCTGGGCAGGATCGCCGCCGAGGCCGTGGGACGTTACGTGGAGGAGGTCAGGTCCGGGGAGTTTCCCGGCTCGGAGCACGAATTCGGGGATGCCAGGGAGAAGGCCCCTGGTGAGGAAGGCCCCGCGAGCGGGCAGGTCTACCCGGGCGCCATGGACGGGGGCGGGGATTGACCGTGGACGTCTTGAAGACCACCGGCGACCTGCACCGCCTGGACCGCCTGCGTGGGGATCGCCCCCTGGTGCTGGTTCCCACCATGGGAGCTCTTCACGAGGGGCATCTCAGGTTGGTGCGCCGTGGTTCCGAACTGGGACCGGTGGTGGTTTCGATCTTCGTCAACCCGACGCAGTTCGGTCCCCGGGAGGATTTCGCAGCCTATCCGCGTGATCTGGCCGGGGATCTTGCCCTGCTCGATCCCCTGGGCGTGGAGGCGGTCTTCGCGCCCGCCGTATCGGATATGTACGGGGGGCCCGGGGAGGTCACGGTCCAGCCCGGGCGAAGGGCCGCGGGCCTTTGCGGGGCGGGACGGCCCGGCCACTTCGCCGGGGTCCTGACGGTGGTCGCCAAGCTGTTCGGAATGGTCCGTCCCGACGTCGCGGTCTTCGGCCGGAAGGACGCTCAGCAATGCCTGGTCATCGCCCAGATGGTCGAGGACCTGCGCATGCCCGTGCGGTTGGTCGATGCGGAGACGGTGCGGGAGCCGGACGGATTGGCCATGTCCTCGCGCAATCGCTACCTGGGGCCCGTCGATCGCCTCCGCGCCCTGTGTCTGCAGGGTGCCCTCGCCGCGGGCCGGACGGCGATCGAGGCGGGAGAACGTGATCCCGCGCCGGTGACCGCCCTCATGGCGGAGGCCCTCGAGGCCGGGGGCCGTCCCGATTACGCCGAGGTCCGGACCGTTCCCGAACTTGAACGTCCGGCGGTCATCGGCGGCCGGATCCTGCTTGCGGTCGCGGCCAGGGTGGGCCCCGCCCGGCTCATCGACAACGTGGTGCTGGACATCGACGGCGCCGCCGTGCGGGAAACCGCGCTGCTGGCGACCCGACCTGCGGAGCGCAGGGAGGAAGGACGACGGGAATGAGCAAGATCGAAGCGGTCATCCTCGCGGCCGGCAAGGGCACGCGCATGAAGTCGGACCTGCCGAAGGTGCTGCACCCGCTGTCGGGCCGGCCGCTGCTGGACCACGTCCTCGATACGGTGGAGGCCGCCGGAATCGGGCACGCCGTGGTGGTGGTGGGGCACCAGGCCGATCTGGTCAGGGAGCGTTGCGCCCGCGAGGGGCTGGATTTCGCGCTCCAGGTG
>JAHJTW010000191.1 GCA_018829565.1 bacterium
CAGGGGACTGCCGGCGAAGCACCCCTTGCCCCGGGCGATGTTCACGGCCCGGTCCCCGATCCGCTCGATGTCGTTGTTCATCTTCAGGACGGCGATCAGGTAGCGCAGATCCACGGCCACGGGCTGATGCAGGGCCAGGATCTTCAGGCAATCCTCCTCGACCTCGACCTCGAGCAAGTCGATCTCCCGGTCCCTGCGCCGCACTTCCCGGGCCAGTTCGGTGTCCCCGTCGCAGACGGCGCGGATGGACCGTTCCAGGTTCTCCTCCACCAGGGAGCTCAGGTGGAACAAGCGCTTCTTGAGCCTGTCGATTTCCTTCTGCAGGTGGATCTTCATGCTTCGACCTCACGGGGGATGTGCAGGGAGAAGGTGCTGCCCTCGCCCAGCCGGCTCTGGACCTCCACGCGGCCGTGGTGGACCTGGGCGATGTGCTTGACGATGGCCAGGCCCAGACCGGTTCCGCCCATCTGGCGGCTGCGGGCCTTGTCCACCCGGTAGAACCTTTCGAACAGGCGGGGCAGGTGCTCGGCGGCGATGCCGGGGCCCTCGTCGCGGACGCTGATCACCACATCGGCGCCGGCCAGGGAGCATTCCAGGGCTATGGGAGAGCCGTCGGGACTGTACTTCAGGGCGTTCTCCAGCAGGTTGGTCACCGCCTGCTCGACCAGGGGGGCGTTGATGCGGGCCCGGGCCTCGGCGGGACAACGTAGGGCCACCCTGGTTTCGGCTTCCGGGCGCCGCGTGAACAGATCACGCAGGACCCGTTCGAGGATCGAGCCCAGGGGCAGGGAGTGGACCTCGATGCCCCCGTTGTCCGACTCCTTCTCCAGGCGGGACAGGGCGAGCAGGTCGCTGATGATGGAATCCAGTCGGTCGGCCTGCTTGCTGATGATGGCGAGGAACCGTTCCAGTTCGGCGGGTTCCTCCGGGGGATCCTCGATCAGCGTTTCGACGAAACCCTTGATGGAGGTGATGGGGGTCTTGAGTTCGTGGCTCACGTTGGCCACGAAGTCGCGCCGCATGTTCTCCAGCCGTCGCAGGCGCGTGATGTCGTTCATCACGAGCAGGGCGCCGATCGTCTTTCCGCCCGGGCCGACCACGCAGGAGGCGTGGACCTGGACCCAGACGTTCCTTTCGGCGCCGAGATGGAGGTCCCGTTCCAGGGGGCCCCTGCCGGCGAGGGCGTCCTGGGCCAGACGGGTGAGCATGGGATTCTTGCCGACCTCCTGGATGGTCCGGCCCAGGGCGGTGTCCCGGTTGACGCCCAGAAGCCGGCAACCGGCCCGGTTGAGGTTCATCACGTTCTCGTCCGTGTCCACGGCCAGGACGCCCTCCACCATGCTGGTCAGCACGGCTTCGAGTTCGTTGCGCTGGTTCTCGGTGGTGGCGATGCGTTCGCCCAGCTGTTCGGCCATGGCGTTCATGGCCTCGGCGACCGCGGCGATCTCGGTGGTGCTGCTGATCCGCAACCGCCGGCTCAGGTCCCCGCGGGCGAAGGCCTGGGCCCCGGCCTGCAGCCTGCCCAGGGATTGCCCGAAGGCGCGGGACAGCAGGAGGCTGGCCCCTCCGGCGACCAGGAAGAGAGCCAGGCCCACCAGGGCGATCCTGCGGTTGACCCGGCCGGTGACCTCGTTCAACTGGGTCAGGGGCACGGAGGTGCGCAGGACGAATTCCACGGCGCTCGCGTCGGCGGCGAAGGAAGGAATGGCCACATAGAGGCGCTGGTGGCCGAGGGTGGGGCTGTACCGGATGGCGGATCCGGTCTCGCCCTTCAGGGCGGCGGCGATTTCCGGGCGGTCGGCGTGATTCTCCATCTGATCCGGCCGGCTGCGGGAATCGCCGACCACCTTCCCGTCGGGCAGGATGACGGTCAGCCGTGACCCGCTGATCCGACCAAGATCCTGGCAGGCGGCCTGGACGCCGGGATAATCACCATCAGCGACGAGGGGGGCGAACTGGGCCTCGAGGACCTTGCCCTGCCTCTGGAGCTCCTCGGTGGACCTGTCGATGAAGAAGATCCGCATGGCCCGGCCGGCGAATCCGGTCACCAGCACGATCGCCACCAGCAGGATGACGAACAGGGGAGGGGTGAAGGTCCACAGGAGATTGCGCCTGGCCATGCCTACTCACCCATCTTGTATCCGACACCGCGGACGGTCTGGATCATGTCGCCCTTTTCCCCCAGCTTCCTGCGCAAGGCGGCCACCTGGACGTCGACCGAGCGGCCGGTGACCGGATAGTCGTCCCCGTGGACGGCCCGGACGATCTGCCCCCGGGTGAAGACCCAGCCGGGCCGGGAGGAAAGGAAATGGAGGATCCGGAATTCGGTGCGCGTCAGGTCCACGGACTGGCCGCCGATGGCCACCTCGTGCCGGCCCGGATGGATCATGATCCCCTCCAGTTCCAGGACGTCCTCTTCCTTGACGGGCCGGGCGGCACCCCGCCTCAGGACGGCCTTGACCCGGGCCAGCAGGACCTTCGGCCGGAAAGGCTTGGTGACGTAGTCGTCGGCTCCGGCCTCGAAACCCGCGACGATGTCCTCCTCTTCCCCCTTGGCGGTCAGCATGATCACCGGAATCGTCGCCGTCGCGGGCTCGGCCTTCAACCGCCGGCAGACCTCGATGCCTCCGAGGCCCGGCAGCATCAGGTCCAGCAGGATCAGATGGGGGGTGAATTCCCGGGCATGGTTCAATCCTTCCTCCCCGCTCTGGACGCTGACGGGATCATAACCGTTCCTTTGCAGATTGTATTCCAGCAACTCGGCGATGTCTTCCTCGTCTTCGACGATCAGGATCGATTCGGTGGCCATGTTGATCCGCCTTTCCCGTGTTAACCCGACGGTAACACGAAACCAACCGCAGGAAATGCCCAAGAGGGTCGGTCCGCGGACCGTTTTGCGCAAGTTAGGAATTGGTTAAGGCGGAGGCCTGGCGGATTGTAAAATCCACGTCTACGGATTTTACATGTTTTTTACATTGCATTGGTTTTTCATTTACATGCCGGGCCTACCGTGTGGTCCGAGTTCCGGCCCTCGGCCCGGCGCGGCGTGCCGTGACGCTGGGGATGACGGATACCTGAATCCCGGTTGGGTTGCGATGAAAGGATGGTTGACATGTCCCGACGCATGACCAAGATCATGGCCGCGGTCACCCTCTGCCTGTTCAGCTCCAGCGGCGTGCTGGCTGCGGTGGCGGTGGACCCGGCCCTGCCCGCCTACGAGAAGCAGACCGAGGTCTCCGGCAACATCAAGAGCATCGGCTCCGACACCATGAACAACGAGATGGCGCTCTGGGCCGAAGGCTTCCGGGCCTTCCACCCCGGCGTCAAGGTCGAGGTCGAAGGCAAGGGGTCGTCCACCGCGCCGCCGGCGCTGATCGCCGGGACCAGCAACTTCGGTCCCATGAGCCGCCAGATGAAGAGCAAGGAGATCGACGAGTTCGAGAAGCGCTTCGGCTACAAGCCCGTGGAACTGCGCACGAGCATCGACATGCTCGCGGTCTACGTCCACAAGGACAACCCCATCAAGGGGCTGACCCTGCAGCAGGTCGACGCGATCTTCAGCAAGACCCGCAAGGGCGGCCATGACCGGGACATCAGGACCTGGGGCGACCTGGGCCTCGGCGGGGAATGGGCCGACAAGCCCATCAGCCTCTACGGCCGCAACAGCGCCTCCGGCACCTACGGGTACTTCAAGGATCACGCGCTGTTCAAGGGCGACTACAAGGACGAGGTCAAGGAGCAGCCGGGCAGCAGTTCCGTCGTCCAGGGCGTCGCTTCCGATCTCTACGGCATCGGCTACAGCGGCATCGGCTACATGACGTCCGACGTCCGCGCCGTGCCCCTTTCCGCCGAGACCGGCGCGCAGGTGGAATTCATGGACGCGGCCCCGGAAAACGCCTACTCTGGCGACTATCCCCTGGCCCGGTTCCTCTACCTGGTCGTCAATTACAAGCCCGGCAGCCAGCTCGACGACCTGCGCAAGGAATTCGTCAGGTTCGTGTTCAGCAAGGACGGCCAGGAAGTGGTGGTCAAGGACGGCTATCTGCCGGTGCCGGCGACCGTCGCCCGCCAGGAGCTGGAATCGGTGGGCATCAAGGCCGGATTCTGATTCTGATCCGTTCGACTCGAAACGACCGGAGCCATGAGCCAGGACAAGGAAACCCAGCCCAAGCAGACCTTCACCGGCCAGAGGTTCGCCAGGAAGCCCCGCCGTCGGGTCCTCCTGGTGGACCGCTGGGCCGAAGGTCTGATCACCCTCAGCGGTATCGGCGGCATCGCCGCCGTTTCCCTGGTGGGGTTGTTCCTCCTCTGGGTGGTCCTGCCCCTGCTCCGGTCCACCGGACTCGAAAGGGAGACCGATCTGGCCCGCCCCGGGGGACCGGCCACGGGTGAGGGGGGCCCGATCGTGGCCCAGGCCACCGACGGCTATGGGACCATGCTCTGGAGCCTGCGCCGGGATGGCTGGATCTTCGTTCAGGACCTGGCATCCGGCGCCGAGCTCGACCAAACCCTTCTCAACGGGGAGGCCGGGCTGCGGGCCTGGTCCGGGGTCAGCGAGGATCAGGTTGCCTGCGGATTCGCCGACGGGACCGTGATCCTGGCCCGCATCGGGTTCGCCACCGCATACTATGAGGGCGGGGAGATCCCGCCTGGATTCGGCGATCTGGAGTCCGGGCAAAGCAGGGTCTACGGCAACGGCCTGCTGACCAGGACGCCCGAGGGCCAGTTCCGGCACCAGTATCTTGCCCTGGATCTGCCCGATCCCCTGGAACTGAGCCCGCATCCCCTGGTCCTGGTCGACTTCACCCGGACCACCAGCGGATTCGTGGTGGCGGCCCTGGATTCGGCAGGGGTCTTCCATTACCGCAAGGTCACCCGGAAGACCAACATGCTGACGGGCAAGACGACTCTCCGCAGTTCAGGCGAGAGTCTGGATCTTGCCGGCTTCGGGGTGGAGCGGGTCGACCGGATCACCCACCTGAAGCTGAGCGACACCGGCGACCTCTCCCTGTTGATCCATGCGGACGGCGTGGCCTCGCTCCTGGAGGCACGGGAGGGGGCCTTCCGCTTGCTGGGCGACCAGGATCTGATCCCGGAACCGGGGGTGCGGGTGACGGCCTCCGCGTTCCTGGCGGGGCACGCCTCGCTCGCGGTGGGGGACAGCGAGGGCGGGGTCACGGTCTGGTTCCCGGTCCTGGGCGAGATGGGGGAATCCTCGGTCTACGTCCCGGCCCACGTGCTGGAACCGGGTCCCGCTCCGGTGACGGCCCTGGCTCCTTCGACCCGGTCCCGGATGCTCGCCGCCGGCTTCGCCGACGGGAGCGTGCGGGTCTACCACGTGACCGCCGACCGTCTGCTGGGCGAGGGCCGGACGTCCGGGGGATCGGTCGAGCGGATCGCCATCGCTCCCCGCGAGGATCTGGTCGTCGTTTCGGGAACCGACGGGGTCGGGTTGTGGGCCCTGGACGCCCCCTACGCCGAGATCAGCCTCAAGACCCTCCTGCGGCCGGTCTGGTACGAGGGATACCCCGCTCCGGCGTACGTCTGGCAGTCCAGCGGGGCCGCGGACAGCTTCGAACCCAAGATGAGCCTGGTCCCCCTGGTGTTCGGCACCCTGAAGGCGACCTTCTACTCCCTGCTCTTCGGCCTGCCCCTGGCCGTGCTGGCGGCGATCTACACCAGCGAATTCCTGCACAAGAGGACCAGGGCCCGGGTCAAGCCGGTCATCGAGATCATGGCCAGCCTGCCGAGCGTCGTCCTGGGCTTCCTGGCCGCCCTGGTGATGGCGCCCCTGGTGGAACGCCATGCCATGCCCATCATCGGGGTGATCGTCATGACTCCCGTGTTCGTGCTGCTGGGGGCGCAGCTGTGGCAGTTCATGCCCAGGCATTTCGCGGCCCGGTTCGACCATTCGCGTCCGGTGGCCATGCTCGCGGCCATGGGGCTGGGGGCCGTCGTCTCGTGGAATCTGGCGCCGTTGCTGGAGCGCATCGCCTTCGCGGGGGACTTCAAGCTCTGGCTGGACGGGCAGGTCGGTTCGGGAGTCGCGGGCTGGGTGGTCATGCTCATGGTCCCGGCCGGCATGCTCATGGCCTGGCTGAACGTCCTGCACGGCGAGAGGATCATCCGGACCCTGAACCCCGCCTGGAGCCTGCAGCGGATCGCCCTGGTCGATCTCCTCCGCTTCCTGGTCAGCCTGGGCGGGGCCCTGGTGATCGCCCTGACCCTCGGGTGGCTCCTGAACTCCGCCGGGTGGGATCCGCGCGGGTCCGTCCTGGGCACCTACGTCCAGCGCAACGCCCTGATCGTGGGGATCGCCATGGGCTTCGCCGTCATTCCCATCATCTATTCCATCAGCGAGGATGCCCTGGTCTCGGTGCCCGATTCCTTGCGGGCGGCCTCGCTCGGCGCCGGGGCGACCCCCTGGCAGACCGCCCTCCTGGTGGTCATCCCCCCGGCGATGAGCGGCCTGTTCTCCGCGGCCATGATCGGGGTGGGGCGCGCGGTGGGGGAGACCATGATCGTCCTGATGGCGGCCGGCAACACACCCATCATGGACATGAACATCTTCAACGGATTCCGGACGCTCTCGGCCAACCTGGCGGTGGAACTGCCGGAAGCCGTCCAGAACAGCACCCACTACCGGACCCTGTTCCTGGCCGCCTTGACCCTGTTCGTGATGACCTTCATCCTGAACACGGTGGCGGAAGGGGTCCGCCTCCACTTCCGGAAGAAGACGAGCCAGCTGTGATCAGAAGTCCGGAATCAACCCAGCCCAGGCGGCCCCGGCGCTCCCCGACCGCGACCTCCATGCTGGCGCGGGGCGAACCCGTCGTCTGGCTGACGGGGTCCGGGCTGGTCATCGGCCTGTTGATGGTGACGGTGCTGGTGGGCTACGTCTTCTACCAGGGGCTGATCACGTTCTGGCCTCGTCCTGTGGTCGCGCTGACGACCCCGGACGGACGGACGCATCTGGGCGAGGTCACGCGCACGGACACCTTCATCCCTCCCCCCGATCTGATCCCGGGGCTCACCGGGGCTTTGCGGGAGCGGGCCGAGGCGCAGACCGCCCGGGAGGAGGGGGCCTTGGGGCGACGTCTGCTGCGCACCGGCAACTTCGAACTGACCGGGGAGCACTTCCGCTGGGTCGAGGATTACCTGATCGCCGAAGGCGGCGAATCGCGGCCCGAATGGGCCCTGGTCTTCGAGAGGACGACCTGGGGCCGGTTCTACGGGTTCCCCACGGCCCTCGTGCTGGGGGGAGAGGTGGTGGCGGAGGATCCGTCCCGGATCTGGGAAATGTTCCAGGACCATCATGGCGGTGACCATCCCGCCGGGGCCGTCCTGAGGGTGCGGACCGCCTCCGGCGAGGAAAAGGAGCTGGATCTGACCGAGATCGTGCGGGCCTACCCCGCCAACCGGCTGGGTTTCCTGGACAAGGTCCGGGTGTACGCGAGCCGGTGGAACGAGTTCCTGACCGCCGAGCCCAGGGAGGCCAACAGCGAAGGCGGCGTGTTTCCCGCCATCTTCGGCACGGTGGTCATGACCCTGGCCATGACCATCCTGGTGGTGCCGTTCGGCGTCATGGCCGCGCTGTACCTGCGGGAATATGCCAAGCAGGGCTGGCTGACCAGCGTGGTCCGGATCTCCATCAACAACCTGGCCGGGGTGCCCAGCATCGTCTTCGGTGTGTTCGGCCTGGGTTTCTTCTGCTACATCGTCGGGGGCGGCATCGACCAGGTGTTCTTCTCGGACAAGCTGCCCAGCCCCACCTTCGGGACGGGCGGCATCATGTGGGCCTCGTTGACCCTGGCCCTGCTGACCTTGCCGGTGGTCATCGTGGCGACCGAGGAGGCCCTGGCGGCCGTGCCGACCTCGATGCGCGAGGGCTCCTTCGCCTGCGGGGCGACGCGCTGGCAGACCATCCGGCGCGTGGTCCTGCCCCGGGCCCTGCCCGGCGTCATGACCGGGGCGATCCTGGCCATGGCGAGGGGCGCGGGGGAGGTCGCCCCGCTGATGCTGGTCGGCGCGGTCAAGCTGGCGCCCGACCTGCCGCTGGACCTGGAATGGCCCTTCATGCATCCCGAACGCAGCTTCATGCACCTCGGCTTCCACATCTACGATCTGGGTTTCCAGAGCCAGAACTCGGAAGCCGCCAAGCCCATGGTCTTCACCACGACGCTGCTCTTGATGGGCATCGTCCTGTTCCTGAACGCGGCGGCGATCCGGCTCCGTTCCGGCCTGACCCGCAAGTACACGGGATCGAAGTTCTGATGGGCATGCCCCTGATGCGAAAGGAAAGCACCGCTATGGACGCCAAGCCCGCCCCCTTCGACAGGCTGGCCGCCATCGTCGCCGGGGAAACCGTGCCCCCGGAGATCCACTCCGAGGTGAAGGCGGAGGAGGCGATCCTCCAGGTCGAGGGTTTCAATCTCTGGTACGGGGAGAAGCAGGCCCTCTTCGACATCGGCATGCCCATTCCCCGGGGCAAGGTGACCGCCTTGATCGGGCCGTCGGGTTGCGGGAAGAGCACCCTGCTGCGGTCGGTCAACCGCATGAACGACCTCATCGATACGGTCCGGATCTCGGGCAACATGCGCATCGCCGGGGACGAGATCTACGGCAAGGCGGTGGACGTCATCGAACTGCGGCGCCGGATGGGCATGGTCTTCCAGAAATCCAATCCGTTTCCCATGAGCATCCGGGAGAACGTGGTCTACGCCCTGCGCATCAACGGCGAGCGCAACCGCGCGGTCCTCGACGAGGTCTGCGAGAAGGCCCTGCGGGGGGCCGCCTTGTGGGACGAGGTCAAGGACCGCCTGGACGAGAGCGCCCTGGGGATGTCGGGGGGCCAGCAGCAGCGGCTGTGCATCGCCCGGGCCATCGCCGCCGAACCCGAGATGCTGCTCATGGACGAGCCCTGCAGCGCCCTCGACCCCATCGCCACCAGCCGGGTGGAGGAACTCATCCTCGAACTCAGGGGTGACTACACCGTCCTGATCGTCACCCACAACATGCAGCAAGCTTCCCGGGTGAGCGACTACACCGCCTTCATGTACCTCGGCCAGGTCGTCGAATACGGTCCGACCGCCCGGCTCTTCACCAATCCCCGCCTCAAGGAGACCGAGGACTACATCACCGGCCGTTTCGGCTGAGACCGTTCCGACGGAACAGGGCAAACGGCCTGTTTTTCCCGACTTGAGAATGTTAATCATTTATCCGGAGCCCCGTCGGAAGGCTGGGGATCCGCCTCCGGTTCGTTGCGTGATTTCCGTTTTTTTCGATGAAGTGATTGATTGCAAACCGGATCCGCCGGTCGATGGCTTATCGAAGTTGAATTGTCACAATGGCTTGTCATTCTCTTGAAAACCGTACTCAATGCTCTGGAAGCGACCCCGGCCGGGGGATATCCCCCCGCCGGGAGAGGAATGTTCTTGAAAAAACACCCATGAAGTTACTATGTTTTAACTGTTTCTTTTCGCTTAAGTTAGGAGATTAAAGTCTTTGAAGTCATGTGGCCGTTGACTAAATTTGTGACAGGAACATGACGGCGGGTGGCCGCCGTGATCCCGGGCGGTCCTTCCGCCGGGGGCGAGCCGGAAATTCCCGGCTGTTAAGAACGTGACAGGTGGTGGATCTGTCCCGGTATGCGGCCCGCAAGACCGTCGTCGGGGTCCCCATGCGGACGGTCGCCATTTCAGCCATCGCCATACCGGGCCGACCGGTAGCAGGGAAAGGTAGCGGAACCATGTCCAGCAGCAGAGCGACGCTGACTGCCCTCATCCTCCTGGCCGGGATTCTCGGCTGGTCGCCGGCTCTCGCCGGGGATTTCCCCGACGCCATCTGCAACGACTGCCATACCAACACCGGTGGTTCCCCCACGGAGGTCAGCCTGCACGAGCTGGAGGGGAGCATCCACGAGGGGCTTTCCTGCACCGATTGCCACGTGGGGATCAAGTCGGTTCCCCACCCCCGGGCACTGGCCCGGCCCGATTGCGAGTCCTGCCACGAGGACGTGGTCGAAACCTACGTCCAGCACGGCCGGGGATTCGTGGGCGTGTCTCCCCACGTGCCCGCCTGCCAGGATTGTCACGGCAGCCATCAGATCCTGCCGCACACCGATCCCCAATCGGCGGTCCACGCCTCCAACCTGCCGGCGACGTGCGGGGCCTGTCACGAGGACCAGGACTTCCTCGAGCAGCTCAACATCAAGTTCAAGCACCCCATCGAGGTCTACCAGCAGGGGGTGCACGGCAAGGCGACCGCCGGCGGCAAGGACACCGCCGCATCCTGCAATGATTGCCACTCGACCGGCGGCAGCGCCCACCGGATCCTGCCTCCCGGCAACATCGAGTCGACCATCAACTTCTTCAACATCTCCAGGACCTGCGGCAAGTGCCACGGCACCATCCAGGAGGAATTCGAGACGGGCATCCACGGTGAGTTCGTGGCCCGCGGCGAGGTCGACGCCCCGACCTGTACGCACTGCCACGGCGAACACGGGATCCTCGCGACGGACGACCCTCGGTCGCCCGTCAGTCCCTTCCGTGTCGCGGAGGCGACCTGTTCGCCCTGCCACGACTCGGCCAAGCTGAACGAGAAGTACGATCTGCCCACCGGGCGCCTGCAGTCCTACGTCGACTCCTATCACGGGCTGAAGAGCCGGGCGGGGGACAAGACGGTGGCCAACTGCTCCTCGTGTCACGGGGCCCATCTCATCCTGCCCTCCACGGATTCCCGGTCCTCGGTCGCCCCGATCAACCTGGCGACCACCTGCGGCCACTGCCACACCGGAATGTCCGCGGAGATCGCCAACAGGACCAAGATCCATGAACCGGTGACCGGGGCCGCCCAGGGCTGGCCCTACTACGTCAAGACCATCTACCTGGTCATCATCCTGCTGGTCATCGGCGGGATGCTGGCCTACTGC
>JAHJTW010000192.1 GCA_018829565.1 bacterium
GAAGCGGTGGATCTCGTCCAGGAACAGGATGGTACGGGTTCCCGTGGCGCGCTTGAGCTTGCGGGCCTGCTCCATCACCCCCTTGAGTTCCTTCGAGCCCACGGCCACCGCGCTGAACTCGAGGAACTGGGCATCGGCGTAGGAGGCGACCAGGCGGGCGACCGTGGTCTTGCCGCATCCGGGCGGACCCCACAGCAGCAGCGAGGGCAGGGATCCCCCTTCGATGAGCAGACGCAGGGGACGGCCGGGCCCGAGGATATCCTGCTGGCCCACCATCTCGTCGAGGGTGGTGGGGCGCATGCGGTCGGCCAGGGGCGAACCGGGATCGGGAAGGGATGCCCGGGCGGCGCTCGTTGCCGGTTCCAGGGGGTCGTCGGGGCGGGTCTCGCCGAAGAGGTCCTTGCTCATGCGGGGTATTCTAATTGCTGCGGCGGCGCTGGCAAGGGAAAGAGCTGGGGAAAACCCTGAATATTGACGGATGGGGACATCTGCGGCTACCCTTGATGATTCACCCCGGTCGACCCGGGCACGAACGGATCCGCTAAGGAGAAGCAGCTATGGCTCGCGCGATACTCATCGTGCTGGACGGCATGGGAGTCGGCCTGGCCCCCGACGCCGCCGAATACGGCGACGAGGGCAGCGACACCCTGGGCAACATGGCCCGGGCCGTGGGGGGAGTTGAGACGCCCAACCTCGCCTCGCTGGGGCTGGGCAACATCCACCCCATCGAGGGCGTCGAGCCCGCGGCAGACCCCGGGGCCTGGTACGGCAGGCTCCAGGAAATCTCCGCCGGGAAGGACTCCACCACCGGGCACTGGGAACTCATGGGTCTGGAGATCCCCCGGCCGTTCCCCACCTACCCCGAGGGCTTCCCCGCCGACGTCATCGCCGAGTTCACCCGCCTGACGGGCTACGGGGTGCTCGGGAACAAGGCCGCCAGCGGGACGGCCATCATCGAGGAACTGGGGGACGAGCACCTGGCCACGGGCAAGCTCATCGTCTACACCTCGGCCGACAGCGTCTTCCAGATCGCCGCCCACGACCGCGTCTGCAGCCTCGATGAACTCTACCGGGTCTGCGGAATCGCCCGCGGGATGCTCCGGGGACCCCACGAGGTCAGCCGCGTCATCGCCCGGCCGTTCACCGGGGAGTCCGGCGCCTACGAGCGCACCCCCTACCGCCACGACTACTCCGTGGACCCGCCCCAGGGTCTGCTCCTGCCGATCCTCGCGGAGCACGGCGTTCCGGTCCGCTCCATCGGCAAGATCTACGACCTCTATTCCGGGCAGGGCATCGGCGAGAGCCATCCCTCCCGCAGCAACGCCGAGGGCATGGCCAAGCTGGCCGAACTCTACCGTCTGGGCGGGCCGGATCCGGAACTGATCCTGCTCAACCTGGTGGATTTCGACATGCTCTGGGGGCACCGGAACGATCCCAAGGGCATGAAGGAAGGCCTGGAGGCCTTCGACCGCTGGCTCGGCGGATTCCTGCCCGGGCTGCAGACGGGCGATCTCCTGCTGCTGACGGCCGACCACGGCAACGATCCCACGACTCCGAGCACGGACCACTCCCGTGAGCAGGTGCCGCTGATCGCCCGGCTGGCAGGAAGCGGGACCGGAGGGGACCTGGGCCTGCGCATCGGGTTCATGGACGTGGCCGCGACCCTGGCCGATTTCTTCGGCGTGCCCGCTCCGCGCAAGGGCACGAGTTTCTGGCCGCAGATGACCGACGGAGGCGACACTTGAGCAAGGACTACACGACGCTGGTCGACCAGGCGTGCGCCGTTCGCGCGCGCAGCTACTCGCCCTATTCCCGTTTCAAGGTCGGGGCCGCCCTGCTGGGGCGCAGCGGCCGCGTCTACCTGGGCACCAACGTGGAGAACGCCAGCTTCGGCCTCTCCATCTGCGCCGAACGGGCCGCCGTCTTCCGGGCGGTCGCCGAAGGCGAACAGGACTTCGAGGCCATCGCCGTCTGCGCCGACGGGACGGCGCCCACTCCGCCCTGCGGAGCTTGCCGGCAGGTCCTGCTGGAGTTCGGGCCGGACATGGTCCTGCTGACGGCCGGCGAGCTGGGCAGCGGCGGCGAGGTCCGGCGCTTCACCGTGGGGCAGCTCGTCCCCGAGGCGTTCCGGGACTTCCGGCCCGGCGGCGGGGAGGATGGCCGATGAACGCCCTGGAGATCATCGAGGCCAAGAAGCAGGGGCGCGTCCTGGAGCCCGCGCAGATCGCCCACCTGGTCGCGGGGTTCACCGCCGGGACCATCCCCGAATACCAGATGGCGGCCTTCCTCATGGCGGTCTGGTTCCGCGGCATGTCGCCGGAGGAGACCGCCGAACTGACCGGGTGCATGCTGCGTTCGGGGGAGGAGCTGGACACCTCGGACCTGGGCGGGCCTTCCGCGGACAAGCACTCCACCGGAGGGGTGGGGGACAAGGTCAGCCTGCTGCTGGCTCCCCTGGCGGCCGCCTGCGGCCTGAAGGTGCCCATGCTGTCGGGTCGGGGGCTGGGCCACACCGGGGGC
>JAHJTW010000193.1 GCA_018829565.1 bacterium
GGAACACCGGCTTGACCGGCACCATGCGCAGGGACATGCCGATCTCCTGCAGCTCCCTGCAGATCTTGTCCAGGTGATCGAGGTCCTTGGCCAGCTTGACCGACAGCTTGCCCTGGAGCTCGCTGGACTGGCTGACCATGGACTCGGCGATGACCAGCTCGCCGATGGTCTCGATCAGGCGGTCGAGGCGGTCGGCGTCGACCCGCACCGCTTCCTTCATCTTGACCGGCGACTTGGCCGAACCCGCCCTGGGGACATCGTCGGCCGGGGCCTCCGGCGCCGCCGCGACCGGGGTCGCGGCCCCTGCCGGGGCCATGCCGGCCGGAGCCTTGTCCACCGTGGCCGTCGCCTTGGGTTTCTTCATGTTGCCCAGGGGGATGAATCCGCTGGTCTTCGGCGCCGCGGGCGCTGCCGCCTGCACCGGTTCCGGCTCGGGTTCCGGGGCCGGAGGCGGAGGCGGCGCCGCCGCATCCACGCCCTGCTCGGTGACGGCGACCAGCCGGCCCATGAGGGTCGGCAGGGCATCCACGGTCTCCAGGTGTCCCTCGGCCCCCATCGCCGCGGTGACCCCCTCGATCAACCGCTTCATCATGTCGACCGACTCGAAGACCAGGTCCATGTTCCCGCCCACCAGGGCGATCTCCTGGCGGCGGGCCATGTCCAGCAGGTTCTCGGCCTTGTGGGCCATGTCCTTGACGTGGTCCAGTTCGATGAATCCCGCCAATCCCTTGATGGTGTGGAAGGCCCGGAAGACGGCGTTGAGCGCCTCGGTCTCCCGGGGATCCGCCTCCAGGGTCAGCAGGTGGCCCTCGGAGGCGTTGAGGTGCTCATGGGCCTCCTCCACGAAATCCTGGATGAGGTCCACGTCGCCTTCGAGCAGGTTCTTCCCGGTGTAATCGGGCACCTGGATCGGGGGAGCCTCGTCGAGGGTGATCGTCCCGACCGGTTCGGCGGATTCCGCGGCTGCCGGTTCCTCCCCGGGGCCGGCGGGTTCCTGACCGGCGGCCGAACCCGGGAGATTCAGGGCCGCCCAGAAATCCCTGGCCGGCAGGGGAGCATCCCCCCCCTCGCCCATGTGCCGGAACCGGGCGATGAGCCAGTCCTTGATGTCCAGGAGACGATCGATGCAGGCGGCGAAACCCTCGTTCTGGATGAGGTCCTCGGTGGCGTGGCAGAGGTCGGAGACGTCGGTGAGGCCCAGCAGGGCGGACTCGCCCTTGAGCGTGTGCAGGTAGCGCAGGATGCCTTCGGTGTCCCCTGCTCCCCCCGAAGCCTCCATGTTCAGCAGTTCCTTCTCCACGTCGATCAGGGTGTCGGCCTGCCGGGAGAGGAACTCTCCCATGATCGCGTCGTCGGCCAGTTCTCCGGTGTCAGCCACGGGACCGGATGCCGGAGCCCCCGGCACGGACACCGGTTCTCCAGCCCCATCGATCGCGTCCGGGTCCGGAAAGAACCCGTCCTCAGCCCGACAATCGCCGTTCAGGCAGGAAAGCAGGGCGTTGATCATCTCTCCCAGGAATTCGATGATCTGGGGGAAATCCGGCGTCCCGGGAGCCATCCCGCCGGCCGCGCCGGCCGCCTGGCGGCAGGCATCGGCCTCACGTTCGCGGTCCATCTCCATCAGGACCGCCGACAATTCGCCGAACGCTTCGGCCAGGTTCGTCGGGAGATCGGGATCCCCCGGGTCGGCCATCACCAGGGTCTGGCTGATTTTTTCAACCCGTTCGAGAACTTGAGAAATGTCCATTCAGTCCATCCTTTGGGTCGGATACCAGTCTGGCCTTCTCCAGGGCAGCAACCGGCTGGAATCTGGTCACGGAGCTCCGCCTTGATTCCTGCACCGTCCGGCGCCAGGCCCTGCCCGCGCCCTGCCCGATTCATTGGCGCCGTTTCCGCTGTCGGCACAATTTGTTTATCGACAATGCTTTTGACTTCACAGGAGCAACTTCCAATCCTAGATGGTCACCCTCATTTTCGCGCCGGGAGCCGCCACCTTTAGGGATTTCCTTATAGGGCGGCGGGCAACATGCATGCCACCGGCCCGGTTGCGGGAGCGACGGGGGAGGGAGGGGGGATGGGCGCGGTCAGATCGATCGGGACTTCGAGAGGTCGACGAAACGGCGTCCGATGGCCAGGGCCAGGACCAGCCAGGCCGAGGCCAGGACGATGTTGATCCCCGCGAAGCTCCTCGGCGACAGGTGGAGGACCGCGGTGCCGCCGAGGACGAGGAGGGCGGCCAGGACGTCGCCCACCCGGACGAAGAAGGTGTCGATGGCCTGCTTGGCCTTGTACTTCTCCTCGCGGTTCGTGGGCAGGAACAGCATGTTGCGGACGGTGTTCTGCAGCGAGTAGTCGGTGGCGTTCTCGGCGGTCTTGGCCCAGCGGGCCGCCGCCAGGGCCGGCACCAGGGCGATCACGGCGTAGCCGCCCATGGCCACCAGGGGCAGGACGGCCACCGCCCGCCTCACGCCGATCCAGGCCACCAGGCGGGCCACCAGGAACAGCTGGGTCAGCATGCTGACCAGGTTGACGATCCCGAAGAAGTCGGCATAGAAACCGCCTATGGCCTTGCCGACCCGAACCGAACGTTCCGCCACCGCGGCGGCATAGGCCTCTTCGCTCATTCCCGGCGCCCGGACGATCGCCTCCAGGGCTGCCTCCTGGTCGGCCTTGACCCGGGCGCCCAGGATGTACTCTCCCGTGGTGTTGACCAGGTTGGCCAGGATCAGCATGACCCCGATCATCAGCAGGTACCGGTTCCCGAACACCAGAGCGAAACCGCCGCGGCCCTTGAGGGGAGCATCCGGCTCCACGGCAGGCTGCGGACTGCCGGGATCGGGGCTGCGGCGCGCCAGGGTGTCCGACCAGCGGGTCAGCCCCAGGCTGACCAGCAGAAGGACGCCCGCCAGCAGGAGGAGCTGCTGGACGCCCAGCGGCTCGATGAGCCTGCCGGTGATGAAGCTGCCGAACACCGCCCCCGAGGACATGCCGAACCCGATGATGGCGAACAGCCGCTTGCCGGCCTCCGGGGTGTAGACGTCGTTGGCGAAGGACCAGAACTGGGCCACGACCATCAGGTTGAAGACCCCGACCCACAGGTAGAAGGCGATGCCCACCGGCAGGCCCGCCCGCGCCAGCAGGTAGAACAGGCCCAGGCAGGCGGCGAAGAAGGCCAGCACCGTGGTGATGAGCCGCCGGCTGTTCATCAGACCGGCGAGACGGCTGTACAGCGGGACGATCCCGACCAGCAGCAGGGCCTGGCCGGCGGAGGCGTAGATCTTGATCTCCGCGCCCCAGTCCGCGAGGATCAGCGCCTCCCTCACGGGCTTGATGATGTAGTAGGAGGTCAGCAGCAGGAAGACGTTCACAGCCATCAGGAGCACCAGACCGCCTTCGCCCGCCCTCACCGGCGCGAAGGCCAGAAGAACCCTGTCGAGGATGCTGCCCCTGCCCCCTGCGGACCGTCCGGCCGTCGTCATCGTCCCTACCTCTCCAGCGCCACGACGCGCCCCGAAGCCCCCAGATAGATCCGGACCGTTCCCAGGCGACGGTCCCCCCGGTCGACCTGGACCTCCAAGGCGCTGAACCCCTCGTCCGGAACCTCGCAGGGGATCGACGTCCCCGCGGACTCCGTCCAGGCCGACCAGCCGGCGACCTCGCGGTCAGGGCTCGCCTGCCCGGTCCGGAACCTGTAGGTGGTCGTTTCCGGGTCCGCGTATCCCCGTTCGACTCCCAGATCGGAGAACGTGACGCATCCGGCTTCCGCACGGAAGAAGTCCAGAGGGGCCACCCGGTCGAACCAGTAGGATGCGATCCGGTCCCGGCGTCCGGCCAGGGTGGCCGTCAGGTAGGCGGCCGCCTCGGGATCCTGGTAGCCGCCGCGGTCCACCAGCAGTTCCAGCTGGCGGTCGGTGAACGACGAGACCAGCTTGGCCGCCCAGTAGCCGTCCCGGCGATCGAGGTTCGCCATGGCGCTGTGGGGCAGGTCGGGTTTCCAGGCCTCCGGTTCGAAAGTCTCCACGTCGAACAGGCCGACCTCGTCCAGGATCCTGCCCTGCGAATCCCGGGGACGCTCCAGGGCCACCCAGGGATCCTCGACCAGCCCCAGGGTGAGCCACCGGCCCAGGATGGGAAAGACGTCCACCCCGAACTCGTACCCGAACCGCTTGACCGGCTCGTCGCCGAAGGCGCCCAGGGTGCTGGCGAAATCGATGAGGTAATGGCGGACGAAGCCCTGGCCCGGTTCGCCCTCGTAGACGTCCAGCGTGTTGTGGCGCTTGGTGTCGAAGTGGTTCAGCCAGGCGGCGAAGACCTTCAGGCCGCGCAGGACGCGCAGGTCCTGGTGGTCGACGCGGTCGTTGGGATCGTCGGGCCGCCGGCCCTCGTCGTCGAACGGGCCGAGAACCTCGCCGTCAAGGTAGCGGCTGGCCAGGGCGTGGTAACCGTCGGGAAACACCGAACGGGTGGCCGCCAGGATGGAGTCGAGGTTCGCCGCCGTAAGCGGCAGGGCCGGCCCCCGCGGCAGCTTGATCTCGGCGCCCTCGCCGACCGTCAGGTCTTCGCGGGCGAAGACCACGAGCTGGTCCACGGGCACGTTGTACCCCAGGGCGTGGAAAATGAGGTTGGACACCACACCGGCCCGGATGGTCATGCCCGGATGTTCGGGCGGATCGAACTTGAGGAGCCACACGTCGCCCCGGGCGTCCCGGATGCGGAAGCCCGGGGTGACGCCGGCGGTCTTGGCGCCGATGATGACCCAGGGCTCGCTGCGGTCGGGCCCGTCGACGAGTTCCGTCCCGAAGGCCGGCCCCTGGACGAGTTCCTCGTCGGCGAGGGGGCCCAGGCCGATGCGGTTGGTGAACCAGGCGCTGTCCAGGACCTCGTCCAGGGCGTTGACGTCGCCCGCCGGCCCCGCAGGCCCGTCATCGCCCAGGCGGCGCAGCGCCCGGCCGGGATGCCAGAACCGCGAGAACGGCCGGTGCAGGAACGAGGTGACCGAATAGGGCACCAGCCCGGGCTCGGTGAAGGCCGGAACCGGAATGGGTCGCCGGTCGTCGGCATACCAGGCCACCGGGCCGTCCCGGAGGTCGCCCGCGTCGGCGAGGGCTCCGGGGACCGGCCCCAGCAGCAGGACCGTCAGCGCTCCCGCCGGCAGCAGCCGCCGGCGGCGGTCAGCGGGTTTCGGTCGGATCCTTGCCATAGACCAGCCCTCGCTTGTCGTACTGGAAATTCTGGCTGAACTTCAACCGCCACACCGGTTCCTCGTCCGACCAGCCGAGTTCCATCCTGGCCGCCAGGTTCCGTTTCCCGTTCACCAGGCGCAAGCCGATGCCGCCGGTGATCTTGACGTTCCGCAGGGCGATGTCCGCGGTCCGGTCGAAGACCTGGCCCGCATCGCTGAAGGCGTAGGCGTCCACCCCGGTGTCGTCCCGGCCGCGGGCCACCCACAGGGGCCACCGGTACTCCGCCATGATCCCCATGGCGCCCAGACCATAGAACCGCCGCGACCGGTAGCCCCGCAACTCGTCAGGACGCTGGAAGGTGACCAGGCGGGTGAAGGGCACCGCGCCCGACGAGACGTTGTGGATGCGGTTGTAGAACCAGCGCACGGCCAGGGTGCGCTGGGTATGCCACAGGGGGATGAAGGTCTCGGTGTCCAGATGATAGGTCAGGTGCTGGAGGTCGCTGCCGTCCGTGGCGGTGAAGAACCCCACCGCCGCCGTCTGGAAGAGGCCGTGCTGCGGACGTCCCGTCTGATCGGTGGTGTCCCGGTTCACGCCCAGCCTCACCGTCCAGCCGTTGCTCTCGGACCCGAACCCCGCGGGCAGAGGGTCCCGGTGCACGACCGTCAGGGCCCGGTCGGTGTAGAACCGCGTCGGATCGGCCTCCACCCGGCTGAACACCAGATGGAATTCATAGGACACCGATCCGCCGGCCCGATGGTCCAGTTCGATCCCTCCCCAGGTCGACCGGCGCCGGTAATAGCTCAGATCGTCCGCGGTGGTCCAGGAACCCTGGCCGTAATAGCGGGCGACCGGGCAGGTTTCCAGCCCGCCCCCCGTCTGGAGTTCCCACCCGGGGAGCGGGAAGGCGAGGAC
>JAHJTW010000349.1 GCA_018829565.1 bacterium
CGAGGGCAAGATTCAGCCCCAGGTGTTGGGCGTCCACTTCTTCGACTCAGAGTGCGGCTTCTTTGATGGCAACATCACCTATAAGCCCAATTACACCTTGGCGTTTACCCTGGGCTATTTGGCCATTTGGGGCAACGACTACAACGCGGGCCTGTATTTCGGGCCTGTGCAGCACAACGATCAGGTTTACTTCAAGGTGAAGTGGACCTTCTAAACCGGGACCTTGCCGCAGATGGCATTAAGTCTATTGGTTGTTAAGGAGGTATGAAGATATGAAGAAGGTGTTCAAAGGGGTTGCTCTCATCGCTCTGCCCCTGCTTATTCTGGGAATGGCCTTTGCCGCGGCGGCTGCCGAGCGTCAGCCCATCGAGGGCGCGGGATGGCATTATCCCTGGAAAGACAGCTATGCCAAGTGGAGTCCTGGCGACAAGGGATTCGATGAAAAATACTTTAAGCAGGATGTGATCGCGGCCTATGGCTATAAAGCCAAGGACGTTGAGGAGATCAAGGGCCAGCTGCCTCCCTTCCTTTATCAAGTGCTGAAAAAAGCCGACGAGTGGGGACCGCGCCGCATCAACGTGACCAACTACATTCCCAACGATGGCAGCTTGTGGAAGGCCTATCAGGCGGCCACCGAGCAATACAAAGGCACCGCCAAGCTGGATAAGGACGGCTGGCTGCGGGGCTACAAGGCCGGCTGCCCCTTCCCCAATCCCAAGAATGGCCAGGAGCTGCTCTGGAACTTTAAGAAGAAGTTCACTGAGGACGACCGCATCTTGGGCACGGTTACCATCATCACCAACCGCCGGGGTCAGGACCGCTATCAAACCACCGACGGCAACCTGATGTTCTTTGATGGCCGCTTGGCCATCGCGCCCAAGCCGCTTTACACCCCCAACCCCAACAACTACACACGTATCGACGTGTTCGCCACTGCCCACCCCTATGAGATGCAGGGCACTCTCTCGGTCATCATGCAGTTTGACGACCCCAAGAAAGAAGACAAGTTCTGGCTATATCTGCCCGCCTTACGCAGGGTGCGCCACTTGTCCGCCGCCCAGCGCACCGACCGCCTGCCCGGCGGCCAGGATCTCATGTGGGAAAGCTTCGACACCTTTAACGGCAACGCGCTGGCCTATAATGCCAAGATGCTGGACCGCAAGGAAATGCTGGTGGTGCATAACGGCTATCCCAAGGGTGAGTGGATCGAGCACGCCCATTTGGCTGGCCCCAACGATTACTACCAAAAGGTCAATGTCTATGTGAACGAATTGACCCCCAAGGACCCCAACTTCCCCTTCTCCAAGTTCATCCACTATCTGGATCCCGACTCATTCAACGGTTATTACGGCGAGTGGTATGACAAGAAGGGCCGCCTCTATCTGGCCTCCATGTTCCAGTATGTGCCGGAAAAAGGCACCGGCGTGCCGATCCCGGTGGTCATGAACCACATGGATTTGCAAACCGTGCACAGCACCGGTTACGCCGTGACCAACCCGCGTTACAACGTGGGCCTGACGCCCAACTACTTCCGGATCGACAACCTGAAGAAGGAGTATCCTTCCCGTTAAGCCCCTAACCGGCCGGGCTGGTTGGCCCCAGCCCGGCCGAATAACCCCAAGCCGCATCCTCACCCTCTCCCGGATAGCAGGAGGGTGGGGATGCAACTAAGATTAAGCTAGTTACATGGTGACAATTACACAGCGCCAGCCTAGTTACACACAACAACGTCCATGCTATTTATTCAATTGGTAAATGATTTTCTTGTTTTCACGTTCAAGCTTGCCGGAGCCGTCTCGTATAGTTCTAATGCGCTTTAATAAATTTTAGGCGGAATAATGATAGAGGTTGATTCAGTAAGTAAAAACTTCGGCGCCGTCCAGGCCCTGAACCAGGTTTCCTTCAAGGTGGACCAAGGCGAGATCATCGGCCTCTTGGGACCCAACGGCGCCGGCAAGACCACCATGATGCGCATCCTTTCCTGCTTCATGCCGCCCAGCTCGGGCAAGGTGCGCATAGCCGGTCTGGATGCCTCGCGCCATTCCTTGGCCATCCGGGCCAAAACCGGCTATTTCCTGGAACGCGTCTCCATTTACCCGGAAATGCGGGTGGGGTCTTTCCTGGAATTCGTGGCCAGCATCAAAGGCTCGCGGGATCGCACGCCAAAGCAAGAGGCGGCCCGGGTCATGAAGCTGTGCGGCTTGGGCCTTATGTCCCACCGCATCATCG
>JAHJTW010000194.1 GCA_018829565.1 bacterium
CCTCGCCGAAGCTGCGGAACTTGTGGAAGGTGGGGAAGAAGTGGTGGACCAGGCCCGTCGTGCCCATGACCACCAGGAAGGCGATCACGGCCAGGATGTTCATGCGGCGGCCGCGCCAGCCCAGGAATCGGTTGCCCAGCAGGCCGAACGAGTAGCCCAGGAGGATGACCCACGTCATCAGGATCTTGGGATCCCAGGGGGACAGGCGCGAGGCCATGTCCGGAGCCATGGCGGCCATTTCATCGGCCAGGTGGTACATCCACAGGTGCCCCAGGGTCAGGGACAGGAACAGGATGGGCACCGCCAGCTTCACCGCGCCGATGCTCATGCGTTCGAGGATCTCGAGGGAGGGCATCCGCCGGAAGAAGAGGCCGAACTGGCGGCGTCCCAGCTGTCGCGCCAGGAACAGATACAGCACCGCGTAGAGGAAGCTGAGGCTCAGGGCGGTGTAGGCCAGGATGGCGAGCATGGCGTGGCCCGCGAACCCCATGTCCTGCAGGTAGGGATTGGTGCTGATCCGGGTCTGGCAGAAGGTGCTGGCCAGCAGCTGCAGGAAGGCCGCGGATCCCACGACGATGAAGCCGGTGTTCTTGGCCTCGATCCGCCTCTCGATCACCAGGTAGGTGGCCACCAGGGCCATGGCCAGGGCGGAGAAGAACTCCAGGGGCGAGCCCAGGGGCACCCGTTCCAGGACGACGCTCTTGACCACCAGGCCGGCGACGTGGAAGAGCACGGTGGCCACGGCCGCCCGCGAGCACCAGCGCCGGGCGGTGGGATGATCGCCGAAGAACAGCCACAGGTACATGCCCAGGGTCCCCAGGTAGAACAGCGGCAGCAGGACCTTGAAGGCGGCCAGAACACCGTTCATCATGATGCCTCGCGGGTGGATGTGCCGGGGCCGCGGTCGAGGTGGTCGATCACGGCGGCGGCCACGGTTTCGGCTTCCTTGCAGCAGGAGTTGACGGAAATCCCTCCGTAGGAGCTTCCGGTCAGGAACAGGCCGCCGAGGCGGCCGGCGATGTCCCGGGCCCGCTTCAGGCGGGCCAGGTGCCCGGGCACGTACTGGGCGATGGCGCGATCGTGGCGGATGACCTTGGCCATGGCCGGGTTGCCCTGCAGGCCGAGCAGGTTGCGCAGCTCCGCCAGGGCCAGGTTCACCAGCCCGTCGTCGTCCAGGTCCATGACCCGGGGGTTGGACGCCCCGCCCGCCATGCAGCGCACCAGCACCATGCCCTCGGGCGCGCGGCCGGGGAAGATGCTGCTGGCCCACAGCGCGCCCAGCAGCTCCCGCTTCTCCCGCGTGGGGATCAGCATGCCGAAACCGGCCAGGTCGTGCGTCACGCGGTCGCGGGGGAAGCCCAGCGCGATCACCGACATGGGGGCGAAAGGGATCTGCGCGAGGAGGTCGCCCAGCTCGCCGTCCAGGGGCCTCAGGTGCCCGGCCGCAGCGTGGGCGGGCGCGGCGTGGACCATGGCGTCGAAGACGCCCAGATCCCCGCCCTCGGCGGTGATGGCCCACCCGTCCCTGGTCCGGGCGATGGTCCGGATATCACGCCCGAAAAGCACGGTGCAGCGCTGGTCGGCCTCGAGCGCCGCGGCACAGGCGCTGATCAACGCCTGCATCCCCCCCTGGAAGGAGGTCAGCTTGCCGCTGGGGCCGGCGTCGGTCTTGTTCTTGCGCTTCTTCGCCAGGGCCATCATGGCCTTGAACAGCCCGCCGTAGTCCCGTTCGAGCTCGATCATGCGCGGGAACGCGGCCGCCAGGCTGAGCTGCCGCGAGTCGCCGCCGAAGACGCCCTTGACCATGGGGTCCAGCATGACCTCCGCGAATTCGTTCCCCAGGCGGCGCTTGCCGAACTCGTGGACGGTCTCGTCCGTTTCGGGACGTTCGGCCGCCAGGCCCAGATCCTTGCGGGGACGGATAAAGATCTCGCCGGCCATGCGCAGCTTGGCCCCCAGAGGCATCAGGGGCGACTTGATGAAGGCCGGAGGCGACAGGGGGATCTCCACCAGCTCGCCCTTGATCAGCAGGAAGCGGTGGCGGGTCAGGTCCGAGCTGGGCAGGAGCTGATCGGTGATGCCGACCCGTTCGACCAGGCGCAGCGTGGCGGGTTCGTTGTCCAGGAATCCGTTGGGACCCCACTCGAGCTGCCAGCCGCCGTCCTGCCTGAGGGTGCGCAGGTTGCCCCCGGGCTCGTGGTCCTTCTCGATGACCGTCACCTGCACGGGGCGGCCGCGGCGGGAGGCCTCGTCGAGCAGATCGATGGCGGTGGCCAGTCCCGCGATGCCGCCGCCGATCACCGCGATGCGGGCCCCGGGTCCGGATGCGCTGTCAGGCACGGTGCAACTCCCCGGCGAAGGCCTGGTCGGCCAGCATGGCCGCCATGGACCTCAGCCATTCGTGATCCAGGTTCAGGGCCGGACCTCGGTGGAACTCGGTGACGCCGAAGCTTTCGGCGTCCTCCTTCAGTTCGTCGTCCAGTTCGATCAGCGTCTCGATGTGCTCGCAGGTGAAGCTCACGGGCTGTACGAGCAGCCGCCGGCAGCCGTCCTGGGCCTTCAGGCGCACGACCTCGGTGACCTCGGGGCCGAGCCACTCGATGGGACCGACCCGGCTCTGGAAGGCGGGGACCGCATCGGCGCCCAGGACCTGCTTGGCCCAGGCTCCGTGCCCCCGGTCGGCCAGGGCCCGCAGGATGCGCAGCTGCACGTCCCGCACCGTCGCCAGCGTGAAGTCGAGGTAGGGGTCGCCCTGGTCGATGAACCGCTGGGGCAGGGAGTGGGCCACGTACACCAGGCCGCATTCGCGGGCGGGACGGCCGGCCTCGGCCCAGGCGGTGAGCTGCTCGATGCCGGGCCGGGCCAGGGCGGCCAGGAAGCCGGGGAGCATGCCCCAGCCGCTGAGCATGTGGATGCGGGCGGTGGGGGCGTGCCGCTGGATGGCGTCCTGGACGAAGGCCAGGGTGCTGCCGTTGGTCGCGGACGAGTACTGGGGGTACATGGGCACCACCAGGAACTGGACCGCGCCGGCGCCCAGCATCTCGGCGACCGTCTGCGTGGGATAGGGGCGCCAGTAGCGCATGGCGATGCCGGGAATGATCTGGAAGCCGAACCCCCCGAGCAGATGGGACAGCTCCGTGGCCTGCATCAGGGTGGTCTCCATCTGGGGGGAAACGCAGTCGGGATTCATCTGGCGGTACCGCTCGCGCACCTTGGGCGCGCGGAACGTGGAGATCGCCCAGCCCAGAATCGGGGCGATCAACCGGGGCGCCGGGAAGATCAGGGGATCCTTGAAAAGGTTGCGCAGGAAGGGCCGGACGGCGTCGGGGCCGTCGGGACCGCCCATGCCGCACAGGATGAGCCCCGTCTTGACCGCAGGGTCGAGGCGGTTGGCGGGAAAAATGTCCGGGCCCATCAGAGCCATGGCGTAACCTCGGCCGTCAGACCGTCCTGGAGAAGATCGGCTTGCCCTTCCCCTTGCCCAGATACGCGTCCATGATCATGGCCACGTTGCGCACGAAGTACCGTCCCTTGGCCGTGATGCGCAGCCCCTGGTCGTCCACCTCGGCCAGGCCGTCCTCGACCAGGGGCGGCAATCCCTGGAGGCTGTCGGCCAGCAGTTCGTTCACGGGCTTGCCGTAGGCCTGCTCTGTCAGGGCCCAGGGCAGCTCCAGGTTGCACATGAGGTTCAGGATGGTCAAGCGCCGCAGCTTGTCGTCCTCGCTGAGGACGTGCCCCTTGACCACGGGCAGCCTGCCCGCGGCGACGGCGTCGGTCCAGCCGGGAAGCTCGGCGTCGTTCTGGGCGAAGCGGTCGCACACGTCGCCGATCCCGCTCATGCCGAAGGCCAGCATGTGGGGCGCGGGCTTGGTCGCGTAACCCATGAAGTTGCGGTGCAGGGCCTTGTTGCGCAGGGCCACCGACAGCTCGTCCTCGTGCTTGGCGAAGTGGTCGATGCCGATCCAGGTGTAGTTCGCGTGGGTGAACTTGTCGACGGTCAGCTGGAACAGCTGGAACTTGTCGTAGCCCTCGAGCATGATCGAGGTATCGACCTTGTTCTGCTCGGGCCGCACCCAGGGCACGTGGGCGTAGCTGAAGCAGGCCACGCGGTCGGGGCTCAGGCCGATGATCTCGCCCAGGGTGGCGGAGAACGACTCCTGGGTCTGGCCGGGCAGGCCGTAGACCAGGTCGATGTTCACGCCCTCGAAGCCGGCGTCGCGGCAGCCCTGATAGACCCGCAGGGTCTTGTCGCGGGACTGACGCCGCCCGATGGCCTCCTGCACCTTCACCTCGAAGTCCTGGACGCCCAGGCTGATGCGGTTGAAACCGGCCTCGTGCAGGAACGCCACCTGCTCGGGCGTGGCGATGCGCGGGTCGATCTCCAGGCTGACCTCGGCGGTGGGGGCGAGGTCGAAGGCCGTCCGGAACAGGTTCAGCGCGCGGTCGGTCTGGGCCTCGTTCAGGTAGTTGGGGGTGCCCCCGCCCCAGTGCAGCTGCACGACGCGGCGCCCGGTCCCGATCAGATCGGTGACCATCCCGATCTCCTTCTCCACCAGGTCCAGGTACCGGTCGACGGCGCCCTTCTCCTTGGAGACCAGCGCGTTGCAGCCGCAGTAGAAGCAGTGCTTGGCGCAGAACGGCAGGTGCAGGTAGATGGCGAGCTCGTCCGCGGGGCGCGCGGCCAGGTCGGCCAGGGCCTCGCGGTATTCGGTCTCGCCGAATGGTTCGGTCCAGGCCGGGACGGTGGGGTAACTGGTGTACCGCGGCCCCGGCTGGTTGTACTTGTCCACGAATTCGGCGGGAATGTGCAGTCCCATGATCTATTCCTTGCGGTAGCCCTGGACGGTTTCGACCAGGGTCTCGACGGCGGAAATCGGGGTCTTCGGCAGGATGCCGTGCCCGAGGTTGAACACGTGGCCGCTCGCGGCGGCCCCCTTCGCGCAGATCTCCAGCGCCCGGCGCCTGATCTGCTCCCTGTCGCCGTAGAGGCACAGCGGGTCGAGGTTGCCCTGGACCGCCTTGCCGCCCATCTGATCGATGGCCAGCGAGAGATCCTGGGTCCAGTCCACGCCGAAGGCCTCCACGTCCAGGTCCTTGATGAGATGGTTGTACGGTGCGCTTCCCTTGAGGAAGTAGATGCGGGGCACGCCCGAGTCCTTCAGGCCGTCCATGATGCGGCGCACCACCGGCAGCACCATCGTCCGGTAATCGGCCGGATGCAGGATGCCGCCCCAGGTGTCGAACAGCTGGACGGCGTCCACGCCCGCGTCCACCTGCATCCGCAGGTAGTCGAGGATCTGGTCGCCCAGCTTGTCCAGCAGCTCCTGCAGCAGCTCGGGCCGGCTGTAGAGCATGGTCTTAAGATAGGCGTAGTCCTTGGATCCGCCCCCCTCGATCAGGTAGGTGGCCAGGGTGAACGGGGATCCCGCGAAGCCGATCAGGGGCGTGCGGTCGCCCAGGCCCTGCTTCATCAGCCCGATGGCCTCGGCGACGTAGGGCACGCCCTCGAGCGACGGGTAGCGGCGCAGCGCGCGGATGTCCTTCTCGTCGCGGAGGGGGCGTTCGAGCTTCGGCCCGCCCTGGCTGAAGTCGAAGGGGGCGCCCATGGCCTCCAGCGGCGTCAGGATGTCGCTGAACATGATGGCGGCGTCGAACCCGAACCGGCGGACGGGCTGCAGGGTGACCTCGCAGGCGGCCTCGGGGGTGCGGCAGAGGTCGTTGAACGAGATCTTCTCGCGCACCTGCATGTACTCGGGCAGGTAGCGTCCGGCCTGGCGCATGACCCAGATGGGAGTGCGTTCGGTGGGCTCGCCCCGCAGGGCCTTCAAAAACAGGCTGTTCTTCAGGTCGGACATCGGGTTCAGCTCCAGGATAAGAAGGTGTCGGCGACCGCGGCGACGGTCGCGTCGATCTCGTCGTCCCCGTGCGCGGCGCTCACGAAGCCCACTTCCCAGCCCGAGGGGGCCAGGTAGACGCCGCGGTCGATCAGGGCCCGGTGCAGGCGGCCGTAGGTCTCCATCTTCGCGCCGTCGATCGCCTCGATGGCGCGCGGGGCGTCGGGCTGGAACACCGTCCAGAACAGCGAACCCTGGCGCACGACCGTTGCGGTCACGCCCGCGTCGGCAGCGGCCTTCTCCAGGCCCGTCTGGAGGCGGGCGCCCTTGCGCTCGAGATCCTCGTAGAAGCCGGGCCGGCCGATCTTCTGCAGGGTCGCCAGGCCCGCGGCCATGGCCACGGGATTGCCGCTGAGGGTGCCGGCCTGGTAGACCGGGCCGGTGGGAGAGACGTGGTCCATGATGGCGCGGCTGGTGGCGTAGGCGCCCACGGGCATGCCCCCGCCGATGATCTTGCCGTAGGTGCCCATGTCCGGGGTGATCCCCAGGATCTCGGCCGCTCCGCCCCGGGCCACCCGGAACCCGGTGATGACCTCGTCGAAGATGAGCAGGGCGCCGTGCTTGCGGGTCAGGTCCCGGCAGGCCTTCATGAACTCGGGCCGCTGGATCAGCAGGCCGCTGTTGGCCGGGAACGGCTCGATGATCAACGCCGCGAGCTTGTCGCCGTGCTCGGCGAAGAACGCCTCGAGGGCAGGCACGTCGTCCAGGGGCAGCACCGCGGTGCTGTCGGTGAAGCCCTTGGGGACCCCGCCGCTGCTGGGCGTGCCGAAGGTGGCCAGGCCGCTGCCGGCCTCGACCAGCAGGTGGTCGGCGTGGCCGTGGTAGCAGCCGGTGAACTTCAGGATGAGGTCGCGGCCGGTGAAGCCCCGGGCCAGGCGGATGGCGCTCATCACCGCTTCGGTGCCGCTGCTGACGAACCGCACCTGGTCGAAGTGGGGCAGGCGGTCGAGGAAGGCCTCGGCCAGCAGCACCTCACGCCGGCTGGGCGCGCCGAAGCTGGCGCCCTCGGCCAGGGCCTCCTGGATGGCCGCGTGGACCTCGGGGTCGGCGTGACCCAGGATCAACGGTCCCCAGCTCAGACACCAGTCGATGTAGCTGCGGCCGTCCTCGTCGGTGAAGCGGCAGCCGGCGGCCTCCCTGAAGAACAGGGGGTCGCCGGGCACGGACTTGAAGGAACGCACCGGGGAGTTCACGCCCCCGGGCAGCACCTTGCGGGCTCTTTCCCACCAGCTGGCGTTGCTCATCCTGCTAGATCCATCCTTGCTTCAGGGCGTCGCGCCCGTGATAGGTGATGATCAGGTCGCTGCCGGCGCGGCGCATGGCCAGCAGGTTCTCGCGCACGATGGCCTCCTCGTTCACCAGGCCGGCCTTGGCCGCGAACTTCACCATGGAGTACTCGCCGCTGACGTTGTAGCAGACCACCGGGCAGAGCACTTCCTCGCGCACGCGCCGGACGACGTCCAGGTAGGCCAGAGCCGGCTTGACCATGACCATGTCGGCGCCCTCGGCCACGTCCAGCAGGGTCTCGAGCACGCCCTCGCGGGCGTTGCGGGGATCCATCTGGTAGGTCTTGCGGTCGCCCTGGGGCGCCGAATCGCAGGCGTCGCGGAAGGGCCCGTAGTAGGCGCTGGCGTACTTGGCGCTGTAGGCCAGGATGCTCGTGTTCACGAACCCGCCGTCGTCGAGGATCTCGCGGATGGCGCTCACGCGGCCGTCCATCATGTCGCTGGGGCTGACGATGTCGCAGCCGGCTTCGGCGTGGGACAGGGCCATGCGGGCCAGCTGCTCGACGCTGGGGTCGTTGACCACCAGGCCGTTCTCCAGGAAGCCGCAGTGGCCGTGGCTCGTGTAGGCGCACAGGCAGACGTCGGTGACGGTGATGATGTCCTGGCCGAACTTCTCCTTCAACGCGCGCAGGGCCTGCTGAACCACGCCGTTCTCGTCCAGGGCGGCGCTGCCGTGCTCGTCCTTCTTGCTGGGGATGCCGAACAGCAGGTGGGTCTTCAGGCCCAGCTTCAGGTCGGCTTCGACCTCGGTGACCAGCTTGTCCACCGAGACGTGGTTCACCCCGGGCATGCTGGCGATCTCGTCGCAGTGGCCGGAGCCCTCGACGACGAAGTGGGGGGTGATCAGGTGGCGGGCCTCGACGCTGGTCTCGGCCACGAGTTCGCGCATGATCGGGGTGGCGCGCAGGCGCCGGGGACGCTCCAGCAGGTTCATGGCTCGCTCTCCAGGTTGGCGTTGAGGGTGGACGGGTCCAGGCCGGCGGCCCGGACCATGGCGCGAAGATCGGGTGTTTCGGCGACCGTGACCGGGAAGCCGGCCTCGCGGCAGGCCCGGGCCGTGGTCTCGCCGATGGCGACGGCACCGGGACGCGCATCCCAGGCCGCGGTGAAGGCCCGGACGGTCGAGGGGCTGCAGAAGAACACGACGTCACCGGGGGCGCAGGGCGCAGCCGGAAGGTCGGCTCCCGCCACCGGGACGGTGCGGTAGAGGGGCAGCTCGCGGACGGTGAACCCGGCCCCCGTGAGGATGGCGACGGGCTCGTCCATGCGCCGGTCCGGACCCGGCAGCAGGATCGCAGCCGGCGGGCTGAACCGCACGCAGAATTCGCGGGCGAACGCCGCGCCGTCCTTCTGCTGCGGGTCGAAGTCCACCGCAAACCCGGCGGCGCGCAGGGTCGCGGCGGTGCCTGACCCCAGGGCGCCCAGCCGGGCGGCGCCGGAAGTCAGGCACGATTCCAGGAAGGCGCGCACGC
>JAHJTW010000195.1 GCA_018829565.1 bacterium
CGGTCATGCGACCCAACCTGGTGATCCTCAACTGCGACATCGACAGGGATTTCGAAAAGTCCTCCGCTGAAACCCGCCTGACCATCCGGCTCTACCACAAGGGCATCACCGACAAGCTGGCCCACGGCATCATATCGTCGCTCGAGACCTCGGGCATCAGGCTCAAGCAAGTGCGCTGGAGCCGGTCCTGAACAGGGGACGGCCGGGGAATTCCCCGGCCGTCCCCATGGTGAACAGCGAGTGAAGAACACGGTCGGAACGCCCGTCCCTAGTCCCCCTTCGGCGCCGCCCCATCCTTCTTGTCCTTCAAGCGCCCCAGGTACTCGGGCAGATCCACCCCGACGTTTCGCGTGAGGTCGTGCAGCGGCGGCAACGAGCCCACCATGCCCGACAGGAAGTCCGCCGTGGAAGTGCGGCCGTCCTCCTTGCGCCCGCCTTCCCAGACGGTGATCTGGTCGATCTTCAGGTTCGAGATGGCCTTGACCTGCTCCTCGATGAGCTTGGGCATCTGCTCGGTGATCAGCAGCAGGGCCGCCAGTTCCGCCTGACCCTCGGCCGACTTGACGATCTCCTGGAAACCCATGGCCTTGCGCGTGAGGATGGCCTTGAGACCGTCGGCCTCGGCGGTCATCATCGCCAGGACGCCGTCGGCCTCGCCGCGCTTGGTGCGGCGGATCCGCTCGGCCTCGGCCTCGGCGATGGTCTCCACGCGCCGCTTCTCGATCTCCGCCGGAACGACGATGTTCGCCACCTGGGTGGCTTCCTCCCGGCGGGCGCGCTCGCGTTCGGCCTGTTCCTCGGCGGTGTAGGCTTCCTGCAGAGCCTGGGCCGCCTGGACCTTCTCGGTGGCGGCGGCACGGCGCTCGGCCTCGGCCTGGCGTTCCCGCCGCCCGGCGTCCGAGTTGGCGATGGTGATCTTGGCCACGTTCTCGCCCTCGACGGCGGTGGCGTGCGCGGCGGCCACCTTGATTCGTTGCTCCCGCTCGGCCTCGGCCTTGCCGATCTCGCCGTCGCGGACCTGCTCGGCGACCTTCCGCTTGGCGTCGTTGATGGCGCGGGCGGCGGCTTCCTGGCCCAGGGCCGCGATGTAGCCGGACTCGTCGGTGATGTCCTGGATGTTCACGTTGATGAGCCGCAGACCGACCTTCTGGAGCTCCGATTCGACGCCCTTGGTGATGTTGTCGATGAGCTGCTCGCGGTCGGCGTTGATGTCCTCGATGGACATGGTGGCGATGACCACGCGCATCTGGCCGAAGATGATGTCGCGCGCCAGGTCCTGGACGTGCTGCATGGTCAGACCCAGCAGACGCTCGGCGGCGTTCTGCATCACCCCCTGTTCGGTCGCGATGCCCACCGTGAAGGTCGAGGGCGTGTTGACCCGGATGTTCTGCAGGGACAGGGCTCCCTCCAGCTTGATGTCGATGGGGATGGGGGTCAGATCGAGGAACGAGTAGTCCTGCAGCACCGGCCAGACGAAGGTCGCACCGCCGTGGATGCACTTGGCGGACAGGCCGGCGTCCTTGCCCCCGATCTTGCCGTAGACCACCAGGATGCGGTCCGAGGGGCACCGCTTGTAGCGCGCGGCGAATCCGATGAGGGTCACGAAGAAGATCAGGATGACGGTCGTGACCAGTGCCGGAAATTCATAGCCTGCCATGGAAGTACCCCTCTCCGGACGCGACGGGCGTCCGGTCCCTGTCAGATGGTTTCGACCTGGAGAATGTTGCCGCCCAGCAGCGCGGTGACCTTCACCGACCGGCCGCTGGGAATGGATTCGGTCTGGAGGGTGGACGCCGCCACCGTCGCCAGCCGGCCCTGGACCACCAGCTGGATCTGCCCGGTCCCCCCGCCTGCGGCCGGTATGGTCACGTAGACCGTGCCGTTCCCCCCCACGGCGTTGCGGTAATCGAGCGAACCGCTCCCGCGCAGGGAGAACAGCCAGCGCATGAGCCAGAAGACCAGCAGCATGAGGACGAACCCCACCGCGAGCGCCACCAGGACCGAGGGCACCAGGGCCATGCCCCCGCCGCGGGCCATGGCCCCGGTCCAGCCGAACCCGGCCAGGAACGCCACGATGGTTCGCGTCGACAGCAAGCCCAGGCCGCTGCCGTGGCCGGCATCCGCCCCGTCCAGGGCGTCGAAATCCCCCATTGCCACGTCTTCACCCGCCCCGAAGACCGTCATGACCAGCTGGATGACCAGCAGCAGGGTGGCGAGGATGCCGAAGGCGTAGAAGATCTGAAGATCCAGGGCGAGTTCCTGATACCACTCCAACATGGTCCCTCCTCGGCGTGCGGAATCCGAACGGCTGCAGGCGATTCCTGCAGCCTAACCCCGTGAACCCGCGCTTTCAATCTCAAACGGCCCCGGCGTCCACCGACCGTCCCCTCATGCCAAGTCCTACCCTGCGCCTTGATCCGTTATTCACCGGCAGGGACCCCATCGGAACGGGAGAAATTGGACTGGACAATAGCGGATAAATTTGGTCTACTTTGAACCTCAACCCGACAACCAAGACCAGGAGGTCATCATCATGCGCACAATGATCAAGCTCATCGCCCTTTCCGGCCTGATCCTCGCCCTCGGACCCGGCCTGCAGGATGCCGCCTTCGCCGACCTGGAGACCTACACTGCAACACTTTCCGGAGCCCAGGAAGTCCCCCCCGCGGCCACCCCCGCCACCGGAACCGCCAGCATCGTGGTGGACACCGATCTCCTCGAGGGCTACTGGAACCTGTCCTTCAGCGGCCTGACGGGATCCCAGACCGGCGCCCACTTCCACAATGCTCCCAGCGGGATCAACGGCGGGGTCGTCTTCGGCCTTCCCCTCGGTTCCCCCGTCAACGGGGTGTGGACCATGACCGCCGTGCAGTACGGCGAGCTCGCCGCCGGCAACATCTACGTCAACGTCCACAGCACCACGTTCGCCGGGGGGGAAATCCGCGGCCAGTTCACCCTCGATAGCGTGGTGGAGGCCGAAAGCGAGTCCTTCGGCGCCGTCAAGTCCCTGTTCAGGTAGGTCCAGCCGGAATCGGGGCCCGGTCGCTGCAGCGGCCGGGCCTTTCCTCTTCTATTGCCAGCGGAAGATGCGGACCGCCGCCACGAAGCTGACCAGGCCCCACCCGGTCACGATCAGCAGAGGCGCCGCGGCGGCAGCCAGGCCCTGGCCGTCGTTCACGATGGTCCGCAGAGCGTCGTTCAGGGCGGTCAGGGGCAGGGCGCGGATCACCGGCAGCACCGCCTCGGGAAATCGCTCGTAGCTGAAGAACGATCCCGACAGGAGCCACATTGGGAGCTGGACCAGGTTCATCCAGCCGGACACGGCCTCGATCGTCCGCGGTCTCGCGGCCACCAGCAAGCCGATCCCCGCGAAGCAGAGGGCGCCCAGCAACGAGGCCAGGGCCAGGTCCGCCACCGACCCCTGGATGCGGACCCCGAACAGCAGGCGGCCCGCCCCCACGATGGCCGCGACTTCCAGGCCCAGGAACAGCAGGCGGGACAGAGCCACCGACGCAAGGTAGTGGGACCGGCGCATGGGCGTGGCGGCCAGGCGCTTGAGGAGCTTGTTGGTGCGCGCCCACACGATGGAGTAGCCGATCCCCCACAGGCCGCTGCCCATCAGGTTCAGGCCGATCAGCCCCGGAATGAGGAAGTCGATGTAGCGGGATCCTGGCGGGGGTTCGGCGTTCTCGGTGGCGGTCATGGGGTCCGTCCGGCCCAGGGCGCGCTGCAGCAGGTCATCCACCACCAGCTTGGCCGCGCGGCCCTCCGGCCGGTCCCCGTCGAAGCGGTAGCCGATCGCCGGATCACCTGACGCGGCGGTCCCCTCATCCAGCTCCACCACCACGTCCACCCGGGCCTTGCGCAGGGCGAAGGCGGCGGCATCTTCGTCGAGAACGTGCACCTGCAGGGCGGGCGAGGCCTCCAGGGCGGCCTGGAGCCGTTCCGCCACGGGACCGCGGTCGGCGGCCACGACCGCGACGGGCGTCACGTCGGCGGGCTTGGTCCGGAAGGCGATGCCCAGGGCCACCGCCAGCAGCACCGGGAAGACGAAGACCCAGAAGACCGCCTCGGGCTCGCGAACGAATTCGAGGATGCGGGCCCGGGTCAGCTCGCCAAGCGCCCTCCAGCCCCCACCGTGGAACCGGGGATCAGCCGTCACGCAGGGCCCTCCCGGTCAGGTGGACGAAGACGTCCTCGAGGGTCGCCTGGTGCGTCTGCAGGCTCTCCATCCGCGCCCCCCGTGAAGCCAGCAGATCCAGGACACCCGGCAGGGAGGCCGCCGCCCGTTCGACGCTCAGGACGTACCCCTCGCCCTGCCGGCGGACCAGCGAAACCCCGGGCAGGGCGGCGAGGTCCTCGGGACAGATGGCCGCATCGGTCCGGAACTCCAGGATCTGCGGGGCGCCCAGGGACGCCACCAGGTCTTCGGGGCTGCCCAGGGCGATGACCAGACCGTGGTCGATGACGGCCACCCGGTCGCAGAGGCGGGCCGCCTCCTCCATGTAATGGGTGGTCAGCAGGACGGTGCCGCCGCCGGCCTTGAAGCGCTCGACGATCTCCCAGACCCGGTGCCTGGCCTGGGGATCGAGTCCGGTGGTCGGTTCGTCGAGGAAGAGCAGCTGGGGCGAGGAGACCAGGGCGCAGGCCAGGGCCAGGCGCTGCTTCTGGCCACCGGAAAGCTTGCCCACCCGGGCGTCCCGTTTCTCGTCCAGGCCCGTCATGGCCAGGATCTCCTCGAGGGAGCGCCCCTGGTCGTAGAAGCTGCGGAACAGCCGGATCGTCTCCTTCACGGTCAGCTTCTCGGCCAGCCGCGTCTCCTGGAGCTGCACGCCGATCTGCTGCCGGAGGTCCCGGTCCCCGCCGGAGCCCCAGCGCCGCCCGAACACCTCGACCTCGCCCTCGTCGGGCCGGGTCAGGCCCTCGAACATCTCCACGGTGGTGGTCTTGCCGGC
>JAHJTW010000196.1 GCA_018829565.1 bacterium
AGAAGGCCGTTCCCTACGCCGAGCGACTGGAGAACCGTGTTCCCGGTGCGGGTCACCTGGTCCACATGCCCTCCCACATCTACGCGCGCGTCGGCCGCTACGCCGACGCCGCCGACGCGAACGTTCGCGCGGTGGCTGCGGATCGGACGTATTTTACCGACGCCGCCTCCCCGACCATCTACATGATCTACTATGCCCACAACCTGCATTTCCTGGCCTACGCGTCGATGATGGAAGCCCGCTTCGAGCCCGCCATGAAGGCGGCCCGGGACCTCGAAAACGACGTGCCCGAACAGGTGCTGCGGGATTTCGCCGGGCTCATCGAAGGCATCATGCCGACGACGTACCACGTCCTCATCCGCTTCGGGAAATGGCAGGAGATCCTGAACCAGCCCGAGCCGCCGGAATGGCGTCTCGTGACCCGGGCCGTCCACCATTACGCCCGGGGGATCGCCCTGTCCGTACTGGGGCGTACGGACGAAGCCCGCGCCGAAGCGGCCAAGTTCGAGTCCGCGGCCGCCCTGGTGCCCGAGGACTGGTGGGTCTTCAACAACCGCGTCCATGACGTCCTGCCGATCGCCAGGGCGATGCTCGAGGGAGAAACGGCGTATCGGGAAGGTCGGCTCGACGAGGCCTGGGCGGCCCTGCGCAAGGGCATCGAGGCCGAGGATCGATTGATCTATGACGAACCGCCCGCCTGGATGCTCCCGGTTCGCCACTCCATGGGCGCGCTGCTGCTGGAGGCGGGGGAATATGCAGCCGCCGAGCAGCTGTACCGGGAGGATCAGGAACGGCATCCCGGCAACGGATGGTCCCTGCTGGGATTGAAACAGGCTCTCGCAGCCCAGGGAAACAACCGTGAGGCCGAGACGTTCGCGACGACCATGCAGTCCGCGTGGAGCCGCACCGAGCAGCGGCCGCCAAGCTCCTGCTTCTGCGCCCCTGGGAAGGACTAGCCCGGGAACGGACCTGCCCCGGGATATTGGGAATCTTGCGCCAGAGGGGTTCCAGTTGAACCCCTCTGGCGCCCAATCGATCGTATTTCAGGGCCCATAATCCCCTCGCCCTTTGTTATTTGACGAGAACCGCCCGCTTCGTCTCCACCTGGCCCCCGGCCTCGAGCCGGAAGAAGTACGTCCCGCTTGCCGCCTGCCGACCATACTCGTCCCTGCCGTCCCAGGCGGCCTCGTTGCTCCCCCCGGGCATGACGACGTCCCTGAGGATGGTCCTGATAAGGCGGCCGCCGAGATCGAACACCTTCAGGCTCACAGGCTCCCGCTCTTCGAGTTCGAATCGGATCGCGGTGCGGGCATTGAAGGGATTGGGGTGGATCCTTACGAGAGGGTGACGACCAGGCACCGGCGACGGCGCTTCCGAGGGAGCGAAGAGCAGGTTCTCGACGACCTGCAGTCCGGCGCCTCCGTTGCTGACGAAGACGTGCTCATCCCTGGCCAGGATCTGGAAGATCGAGTCCGACATCCGGTACTCGTCCAGCAGGACCGGGTCGGATAGATCCGCGATGGAAAAAAGGGCAAGATCATCGTACAGCAGACCGAGATAGGCGAAGTCTCCCTCCACATCCAGGTAGAAGGGGCTGAACCAGAAGTCCCCGTACCTCCCGATGAGCGAGGGATGCAGGGGGTCCTCGAGACCGAGGATCCCGAAACCTCCGTTGACCGTCGCGCCCGAGGTCAGAAAGAGGACTCCGTCCCGTTCGCGCATGGCGAAGACCTGGGTCGCCGGGAAGGTGCCTGCCTGGAAGGGGGCGGCGGGATCCGAGACGTCCAGGATGCGCAACGGCCCGTCGTTCTCACCAACGTAGAGATGATCACCGTACAGAAGGATTTCCCAGGGCAGGGACCCGACCTGAAGGGAGGCCAGCTCCCTGATGTCCCCCGGATCCGCCACGTCCAGGACGTGGACCCATCCCGCCTCGTTCGGGATCACCTCGACGACGTAGGCGATGCCGTCCTCCACCCGGACACGCCAGGCGTCGAACTCCTCGTGGGCGCCCAGTTCCACCGGCTGGGCAGGCGTGGAGATGTCGATGATCCGGAGTCCGCCGTCCCAGTCCGCCAGGTAGAGGAGATCGCCGATGATCCACATGTCCCTGGCTTCCCCCGGAGTGTCCAGCTGTCCGACGAGGACGATCTCCTGGAGATCGGCGATGTCCAGCACCATGAGCCCCTCGTAGGCGTGGGCCATGAAGGCGTAATCCCCCACGACCTGGGTCTCCCAGGGCACCGAGGGCACGTCGTACCCGCCCAGGATGGCGGGAGCGGTGGAGTCGCCGACATCCACGATGCTCAGGCCGTCCTGCCCCGAAACCACCAGGGCCCGGTCGGCATCGAGGGTGATGCGGTCGGGGTACCCCGGCAACATGAGTGACGATTCCACCACGGGGGCGCCGTATTGCGTGGCGTCGATGATATGAAGCCCACCGTTGTTGATGACATAGGCCCGCCGGTTCTCGACGACGAGGTCGGTGAGGCCATCGAGGTCGACGACCGACCACAGGGGCCATCCCCCCGACAGCAGGTCCACGAGGAAGAGATCTCCGCCGTAACCCACGAAACCCACGTCCGGAGTGCCGAAGACCGCATAGGGCCCGTACGTGAAGTCCTTGGCCCCGCTGCCGAGCAGCTGACCGTCGGGCTGGATGGAGAGCCTCTGGTAGTACTGGGCCCCGGTGGTATGGGCCTGACCGTCAGCCTGGGAGACATGAAGATCGTGGGCGGGATTCCCCATCATTCCGTTGAAGCTCACCTGGACCGGATGATTGGGATCCGACACGTCGAGGGAATGCACGTAGCCCCATGCGCACTCCACGATGGCGAAGTGGGAGTAGACGTCGACGTTTTCCACCGGCGTCTCGACGTCGAAGTACAGCACCTCGGTGACGCTCAGCCGCTTCGGAGTCGCCGGGTCCGACAGGTTCCAGATCTCCAGCCCTCCTTCCCCGCAGGCAAGGAAGAGCAACCCCGTCGCCGAGTCATAGAACAGGTCCATCACCAGGCCGCCTGAGCGGATCTCATCGTTGAGAAGCTGTGGTCCCGTCGGATCGGAAGCGTCCAGGATCAGCACCGCGCCCCCCGACCCCAGGTAGATCAGGTTCCTGTCGGTGTCGAAATCGACGGCCAGTGCGGGACCGTAAGGCCAGGATCCGGCGGGTACGAGATGGACCGACGTCGATTGGCCCGAGAGGGCCCGATCCATCACGGGCATCTGCGGAGGGCGGGGTCCACCGCTGGCCGGATGTCCCTGGAGAAGGACGACCAGGCCCAGGGTCAGAAGGGGAAAATGCCTGAGGGGGAGTCGCTGGGAGATCATGGCCTTCATCTCCATCGGTTCGGTCGAGGGGAAATCGCTCCTAGAGGATATCTAGGAAGATCCCGACCAACCCGCTACCTCCGGGTGAGCATATCGGGGAGGCCCTCCTCCAGATGGCGTGACCGGGACAACGGGAAGACCGATTGCCCCCAGGTCCCGGGTCGTATACCTTGCACCCCATGAACCACCAGCGAAAAGCGTCCAGCCGCCACCGCCTCAACCGCCTCCAGATCCTCCACGAGGATCGCGACCTCCTGGTCGTCTGCAAGGAACCCGGCCTTCTGACGACGAGCTACAAGGGCGACAAGAACCCGACCGCCGAACACCTGCTCACCGGCTATCTGCGCAAGGGAAGCAGCTCCTCGCGGCTCCGGGCGTACACCGTCCACCGGCTCGACCGCGAAACTTCCGGCCTGCTCATCTTCGCCAAGAGCAAGGCCGTCGAGCTGCATCTCAAGGAAAACTGGAAGGCCGTCGAGAAGCACTACACCGCCGTGGTGCATGGCCGCCTCGACGAGAAGAGCGGCAAGTTCGCCGGCTACCTGGCCGAGAACGACGATCAGGTCGTCTTTTCCACCGCCGATGCGGCCAAGGGGAAATGGTCCGAAACGCTCTTCCAGGTGATCAAGGAAACGCCCCGCTTCAGCCTCCTGGACATCACGCTGCTGACCGGTCGCAAGAACCAGATCCGGGTCCATCTCGCCGAAGCCGGCCATCCGGTCGTCGGCGATCCGAAGTATGGGACCAAGCGCGACCGGGCTCCCCGGATGGCGCTCCACGCACGGACCCTCGCGTTCCCTCACCCCCATGATGGACGGCGGATGGAATTCGAGTCGCCGGTGCCCGCGGAGATCCTGCACCTGGTTGACGGCTCCTGAAGTTGCCCTCCCGGGACGGCTGTTTTATCTTTGGCATGACAACCCCTTGAATCCCAACCGAAACAAGGGAGTGCGCCATGGCCGAATCCGATTTCCGCGGCAAGATCGCCGACCTGCTGAGCCACGCCGGCATCACGATCGACGGCTCCGACCCCCACGACATTCGCGTCCACGACTCCCGGCTTTACGGTCGGCTCATCGCCGGTGGATCCCTCGCCCTCGCCGAGGCCTACATGGACGGCTGGTGGGACTGCCCCCGGCTCGACGAATTCTTCGCACGCGTCCTGCGCGCCCGGCTGGACGAACAGGTCCGATCCCGCACCTGGTTCTGGGCCGCCCTCAAGGCGCGGTTGTTCAACCGTCAGACGATACGCCGCGCCGCCGGCATGGCACGCCGGCACTACGATCTGGGCAACGACCTGTACCGGCGCATGCTGGACCGGAGGATGATCTATACCTGCGGATACTGGAACGGGGCCCGCGACCTCGACGAAGCCCAGGAGCGCAAGCTCGAAATGGTCTGCCGGAAGCTCGGGCTCGAGCCGGGCATGAAGGTCCTCGACATCGGCTGCGGCTGGGGCGGAGCCGCCTGTTTCGCCGCTGAACGCTACGGG
>JAHJTW010000197.1 GCA_018829565.1 bacterium
CGCCCCGGAACAGGGGGGCTGTCTCCGAATCGAGGTATTGCCGGATGGTCGCGCGTGCGAACTCCAGCAGTGCGCGGCGATCGACATCCGTCAGCTCCGCTTCCGCAGGTCCGGGCTTCACTGGCGACAGGGCGGCGGTGTCGGCCTCCCCGGCTCCGGGCAGGATGGCGACGGCCCCGTATCCCACGCACCGGCTGCGGTCGCCGACCGCCGTATCGCCGCTGTTGGCGTAGCCGAGGACGGCGGCGTGCCCGGCGCCCAGCAGTTTCGCCGCCTTCATGGCGATCACGATGGGTCCTTCCCCGCAGGCGCAGGTGGCGAGGTCGGCGCGGCTCGATCGCATCTGCTTCTCGATGGTCCACCGGACCTCGCCGGGATCCAGCGTCGCCACCGCGGCCAGGACGGCCCGGTCGCTCGCGCAGGCCTCGGCGTGGGGTGGATAGTGGGACAGGTCGCTGCTGGCGACGATCAGCGGCTTCCGCCCTTCGAGCGCGGAGGCCAGGGCCCGGGCGAACGCGTCCCACAGTCTTTCATCATGGCCACCGACCACCACCGGCACGATGGGCACTCCCGGCAGCACGGTCTGCAGGAAGGGGATCTGGACCTCGATGGAGTGTTCGGAGGAGTCGGCCCGCGGTTCGTAGGCGAACCGCTCGTCGGCGCGGCGCAAGGCGTCGGCCAGCGTCCGGTCGCAGGCCGCCGTCCCCAGGGGCGTGCGGTAGCCGGGGCCGTCGTAGACCGAGATCCCCTGGAATCCGGACGCCCGGTGGTTCACGCCCAGGATCACCACCACGTCGTAGTCTCTCCCTTCGACCTGCCGGAAGCCGTCGGCTGCGATCTGGCCGGAGTAGACGTAACCCGCGTGGGGAACGATCAGGGCAAACGGCCTTTCGTGCCGCGCAGGCACGGCGCGGTCGAGGAAGGCCCGCACCGCCATCCGCAGGGCGCCGGGTTCGGCGGGGTAGAACGAGCCGGCGACCGCAGATGGCCGAGCCTTGGTCCCGCCGAACGCGGGTTCGCCGGACGCCGTGAAGAGCAGCATCGCGATCACGCTCCAGGTCAGGGGTCCGAACCGCATCATCAGCTCCACACTCCGGCGATGGGCGTGCCGCAGAACCCGCAGGTCCCGTCGCGCACGTGATTGGTCTCGATCAGGAACCCCCGCCGCCGGATGACCGTCTTCCCGCAGGCCGGGCAGTACGTGTGATTGCCCTCGTGTCCGGGCACATTGCCCACGTAGGGGTGATGGAGACCGGCGGCCAGGGCGGCCTCGCGCGCCTGCTCGAGTGTTCCAACCGGCGTGGGCGGCAGGTGTTGCAGCTTGTAGTCCGGATGGAAGCGCGTGAAGTGCACCGGTACGTCGGGGCCCACTTCCCCGGCGACCCATCGGCAGAGCTGGTCCAGCATGGCGGGCGAATCGTTCAGGGTGGGCACGACCAGGTTCACCAGTTCCAGGTGCACACCGCACCGTGCCGCCTGCCGGATGCTGCGCAGCACGGGGTCAAGGTCTGCGGAACAGACCTTGCGGTAGAAGTCGGGGCTGAACCCCTTGAGGTCGATCTTCAAGGCGTCCAGGCATCCGCAGAGTTCGCGCAGCGGCGCCTCGTTCATGAACCCGCAGCTGATCATCGCGGTCCGCAGGCCCTGGGCGCGCGCCAGATCGGCGATGTCGACCAGGTACTCGATGAACACCGTCGGTTCGTTGTAGGTGAAGGCGATCACCGGGGCGCTGCGGCTGACGGCCCCCTGGACCATCCGGGCGGGCTCGACGAAGTCGCCGGGATTGTCCTCGGGCCGGGCCTGGCTGATCTCCCAGTTCTGGCAGAACAGGCAGTGCAGGGCGCAGCCCACCGTCGCCAGGCTGAACGCCTGGCTCCCCGGCAGGAAGTGGTAGAAGGGCTTCTTCTCGATGGGATCCGTATGGATGGCCGCCGGCCGCCCGTACACCAGGGTCCTGAGCTCCCCGCCGTGGTTGTAGCGGGTGTTGCAGCGGCCGCGCCCCCCGGGGGGGATCACGCAGTCCTGGGCGCAGAGCAGGCACCGGACGGTGCGCGGGTCCTCGTGCTCGTGGGCGGCGTCGGTATCGAAACAGGGGGCCGGGTGGCAGGCGCGGCAGTCCGGGTCGGCGGAACCGGCGCTGGTCCAGTAGCGGGCGATGGGGGCGGTGCGGATGAGTTCGTCGAGGACGCCCGAGGCCAGCGCGTTCCCGTTCGCCGCGGCGGTAAAGAGGCGGCCGAGGCCGGCGGGATCAAGGACGATCCCTGCTGCACCGATCCCCAGGCCGAGCCGGGCGGCGAGGTCCAGGAAGCGGCGGCGGGACATGACGGCCGGATGCATGATCACACCTCGGATCCATCATAGCGCAGCGGGGCCGGCGGGGCAATCGGACCTGTCGGATGGACACGGAGGAATGGACTTGCCGGGGAGCGTGATCCCGCGCAAAGTCGTGTCCGGTTTCCAGCGGTGAGGTGCCGTCATGGGTGAGCGCGTGATCGTCGTCGGCGCCGGAGTGATGGGCCTGAGCGCGGCCCACCATCTCGTGCGCCGGGGTTTCGAGGTCGTTGTCCTGGAGGAGGACACCGGGATCGGCGGTTCGGCGTCGGGCGGCAACGCCGGCATCCTGGCCTTCGGCCACCTGCCCCTGCCCCGGCCGGGGTTGGCCCGCAAGGCCGTGCGCTGGATGCTGGATCCCGAATCGCCCCTGTACGTGCCGCCGCGCTGGGACCCCGGGCTCTGGGAGTGGTTCCTGGACTTCCAGAAGGCCTGCAATCCCGCGCGGGTGCGGGCGTGCATGGACACCCTGGGACCGCTGGGCCATCTGGCCCTGGCCGAGTGGCGGGAGCTGTCGGGAAGATTCGGCTTCGCCGGAGGCCTCCGGCCTCCGGGCTGGCTCAACGTCTACCGCACCGAGGCGGGGCGGCGCGAGGCCGAGCACGAGGCGGACGAGGCCCGCCGCTACGGCTTCGCGACCGAGAGCCTCGATGCGGCAGCCCTGGCTGTGCGGGAGCCCGCCTTCGCCGGGGGCGTCCGGGGCGCGGTCCACTTTCCCGAGAGCGTCGGGATCGACCCGCCGGCCTGCCTGAGGGCTCTGGCCGCCGGTCTCCGAGACGATGGGGTGGAGATCCGCACAGGCGCGGCAGTCGAACGGCTCCTGGTGAAGGACGGCCGCTGCCTCGGGGTGGGCCTGCGGTCGGGAGAGGAGATGGTTGCCGGGTCAACCATCCTGGCGGCGGGCGTATGGTCCGACGGTCTGGCCCGTCAGGCGGGGCTGCGCCTGCCCCAGCAGGGCGGCAAGGGCTACCATCTCGATCTGGAGCACCCGCCGATCCGCCTGAAGACCCCCGCGGTCCTCACTGAAGTCTTCGTGGCGGTGAATCCCCTGCCGGACCGCCTGCGCCTGGCGGGCACGGTCGAGTTCTCGGGCGCCAACCGCCGCCTGCGCCGCCGCCGGCTGGAGATGCTGGCCCGCGGTGCCGAAGGCTGGTTCGTGGGGCTGGAGGGCGCCCGGCGCCTCGGCGAAGGCTGCGACCTGCGCCCTTGTCTCGCCGACGGCCTGCTCGCGGTCGGCCGGGCTCCACGGGTCCGGGGCCTGTTCATCCTGGCGGGCGGGGCCAAGGTGGGCATGACCCTGGGGCCCGCCTGCGGCAGGCTGATTGCGGCCTGCCTTGCGGGGGAGGAGCCGCCCATCGACATGAAGCCCCTGGATCCGGGCCGTTTCTGACCCGTGGGGAGGATGCCGGAAACCATGTTCTATACGCGGCTTTTCAGCTCAGCCACCTGGCGCATGCCGTCGTCCCTGACCCTGGTCCTCGCCAACACGGTCCCGCTGTTCGGGGTGCTGCTGCTGGGCTGGGAGGTGTTTCCCCTCCTGTTCCTGTTCTGGGCCGAGGGCGTGGTCATCGGGGCCTTCCATGTCCTGAAGATGCTGGCGGCGCGCCCGACCGAGTGGGGCCACTGGTTCATGAAGGTCATCCTGGTGCCCTTCTTCTTCGTCCACTACGGGATGTTCGCCGCGGGCCACGTCACCTTCCTGATCCAGCTCTTCGGGGGCGAGGGATACTCCGACCCCGGATTCCCGCCCGATCCGGCGGTCCTGCTCGGGATCATCGAGCGGCACCACCTGGTCTGGCCGGTCGCGGCTTTCGTGGTCAGCCACGGCGTATCCTTCTTCATCAATTACCTGGGCAAGGGGGAATTCCGGCGCATGGTCCCGGTGGTGATGTTCATGGCCCCCTACGCGCGCGTGGTGGTCATGCACCTGACCCTGTTCGCGGGGGGATTCCTCATGATGAGGGCCGGCGACCCGACGGGGGGCCTGGTGGCCCTGGTGGTCCTCAAGACGATCCTGGATCTCGGCGCCCACCTTCGGGAGCGGCGCAAAATGGAGCGGTGAACGGCCGCATCCGGTTCAGAACGCCCAACCCAATCCGGTGTAGGTGCTCCAGTCGGTCTGCTTGACGCCTGCTGGAGGTTCGCTGTTGTGCTCGATGGCTGCACCGGTCTTGAGGGAAAGCGATCCGGAAAGGGAAAAGGTGATTCCCAGATTCCCGACGGCCCGCACGCGGCCGAAGTCGCTGAACAGGGGCTGGTAGAATCCCGACGCCTGGCAAACGACACCCGGTTTCAGGGCCAATTCGGCGATGAGAAAGGTGGAAAGGCGCCCGCGTCCCGATTGTCCCGGCTGGTCCTCGATGCGCTCGATCTCGAGCATGGGCGTGGCGCCCGCGGCGAGCCGGCTCCGGCCGTCCTTCAGGATGTTCCACCGCATCCCTGCGCCGAGCAGCCAGCGCGACTGGAGCCGCTGGAAGGGGTTGTGCTGGATCTGGGCGAAGGCGACGGTGGCCAGCCCGGTCCCCAGGTCGTAGTTGTGGCGCACGTGGGCGGCCACCTCCCGGGACGTCTCGACCCGGGAAACCTCCTCGTAGGATCCGGAGGAGATCAACCGCAGGCGGTGGCGGCCGGTGGCCCATTGCAGCCTGCCCCCGGCCTCGGCCTGGAACTTCTCGCTGTTGCCGCCGCCGGCGCGCATCATGCCTTCGAGAGCGCCCGACCAGCCGGGATCGCCGGCCTGTTCCAGTTGCAGGGTGTTGAGGATGGGGGAGGCGGCAGCCGGACCGGCAGCCAGGATCAGGACGGGCAGGATCAAGGGTCGCAGTTTCGTCATCATCTCGCTATCATCCATGGTTGCAGCCCAAAAGGCGGTTCATTGTTCCTGTTCACCGTCCGATATTGATGTGACGGAGGACCGATCGCACGTTTTTTTTCCGGAGACGAATGATGGCGCCCAGATTCTGCCTGGTCCTGACTCTCTCGCTGGTCCTGCTCGGGGGCTGCAGCGGTGGTGAGAAGGCTCCCAACGTCCTGCTGATCACCATGGACACGACGCGGGCCGACCACCTCTCGGCCTACGGCTACAAGTTCAGGACGTCGCCCTTCCTGGAGGAGTTCGCGGCCGAGGGCGCCCTGTTCAAGCGGGTCTATGCGGCCGCCCCGGCCACGGCGCCCTCCCATGCGACCATCTTCACCTCCCTGTCCCCGCTGACCCACCGCGTGGTCAAGAACGCCGTGGCCCTGGCCGGGCACCACGAAACCCTGGCCGAGGTTCTCGCCGGCCGGGGCTATCAGACCGCGGCGATCGTCAGTTCCTTCGTGCTCAACCGGAAGTTCGGCCTCGACCAGGGGTTCGCGCATTACGACGACCGTCTGGACGGCGCCGGCGCTTCCATCGCCTGGAAGCACTGGGAGGGGCAGGAGGTGGACGGGGCCTTCGACTGCCGCGCCGATGCGACGACCGACCGGGCGCTGGCCTGGCTGGAGACGGCGCGGGACCCGGACGTGCCGTTCTTCCTCTTCGTCCACTACTTCGATCCCCACGATCCCTACGCGCCGCCGCGGGAGTACCAGGGGCGGTTCAGCGATCCGGACATCGGCAATCCGGCCATCCGCCGCCAGATCGGCAACTACGACGGGGAGATCGCCTTCACCGACGACCAGATGCGCCGCCTGTGCGTCCGGCTCGACGAGCTCGGCCTGGCCGAGGACACCATCGTGATCATCACCGGGGACCACGGCGAGGGCCTGTGGCAGCGCGGCTACCAGTACCACGGGGCGCACATCTACGAGGAGGCGGTCCGCGTGCCTCTGGCCGTGCGGTGGCCCGGCCGCATCCCCGCCGGCAGCGTCTTCCAGAAGCCGGTGACCATCGCGGCCGTGATGCCCACCCTGTTCGACCTGCTCGGCGTCCCCGCCGACGGCCGCCTGTTCCACGGCCGCAGCCTGGCCCGCGCCCTGCAGACGGGGGAACCCCTGCGCCAGGATCTGCCGGTCTTCCTCTATCGCATTCCCTACGATCCGCACGACGAGTTCGGGGTCTGGGTGGACGGCGAGAAGCACGGGGTGCGCCTGGGCAACTGGAAGTACCTCGAGGCCGAGAACGAGGGCACGACCGAGCTCTTCGACCTGCGGACCGACCCGGGGGAGATGCGCAACCTGGCCGCGGCCGACCCGGACGTGGCAGCCGACATGGCCCGGATCCTGGCCGACTGGCGCGAGGTCGTCACCAGCCCCGACTCGCTGACGGTGCGGCCCGCCCTCTCGGATTCGGACCTGAAGAAGCTGCGGTCCCTCGGTTACGTGCACTGACGGTCCCCGCGCCGATCCACTCAGCGATCGACCGGAACCGGCTCCGATCCCTCAAGCAATACGTAGGCCGTTCCAGGGGAGGGGATCTCGGCCTGCTGGACGTTGCCCGACGGCCAGCGGACTTCCAGCCTGAACGGTCCGGCCGCTCCGCCCGTCCCGAAATGGAGAGGCAGGACGGCGGCGTTCCAGTGGCTGACGGTGCTGCGCACGGCCCTGGACTGGACGGGGCCCCCCTCGACCAGACGCACCCGTGCTCCCAGCGGACTGCAACTCCCGGCGCGGTCCCGGAGTTCGAGGGTGAATCCCCCCGCATCGGATGTGTTCTCGAACAGGACCGCGAGCCCCTCGCGGTCAGGATGATCCTCCCGGCCCCCCAGGGCGATGAGGTCGAGGTCACCGTCCTGATCCAGATCCACGGCCCACGCTCCACAGGGCAAGGCCGGCACGTCGGCGCGGCCGCCCCAGAGGTCGGTCGCGTCCCGGAACCCGCCGTCGCCCAGCCCCTGGGCGACCAGGTTGGGCGCGTTGACCTCGAGGGATTCCTGCCCCGTCACGTAGAGATCGAGGATCCCGTCGTTGTCCAGATCGGCCAGGACGGCCGAGTCGGGCCCAGGAGGCAGCGGCGGAGCGAAGGCCGGACCCTGGACGAACCGGATGCGACCGGGCGCGCTCTCGTTCAGCCAGACGGTCACCGATGCGGGATCCGCCTGGACGGTGACAAGGTCCAGGTCCCCGTCCCCGTCCACGTCGCCCAGGACGGCCTCGGTCAGGTGGGCCGGGCCGAAGGGCAGGCCCGATACCTCCCGGATCTCCTCGTACCCGCCCGCTCCGGTGTTGCGGAAGACCGTACTCGCCGAGCCTCCGAGATACAGATCTTCCCGGCCGTCCCCGTCGAGGTCGCCGCAGGCGGCGACCGTCCGCCACAGGAAGGCCCCGACGTTCAGGCCTTCGCGCCGGTCCTTCCGGTTGGCGTCGATCTCGTCGCTCCATTCCTCCCAGTCGGCGCCGGTGAAGTGGAAGAGGCGTGGAGGCGTGCGGAAGCCCAGGACCACCAGCTCGGGATGGGCGTCGTCGTCCAGCCGGGTCCAGACGGCGCCGCGTCCCCGGCCGCGCGAATCGCGCAGGGGGTGGTAGGGAGCCAGGACGTCGCGGAAGACCCCGTCCGTGTTCCGGTCCCAGAGTTCGTTGAAGCCGAGCCCGTTCCCCCGTTCGGCGCCCACCGAGACGTAGAACTCGGGATCGCCGTCCGCGTCGAAGTCGCAGGCGGCGGTGCCGTGGTTGTCCTTGGCGAAGCAGGGCAGCAAGCCGCAGGTGTCGGCCCGGTCGAACCGCAGGCCGCCCCGGTTCAGCCAGGCCCCCACGCCCCGGCCGTGGAGGCTGATCAACAGGTCGAGCCGGCCGTCGCGGTCCAGGTCCGCCCAGGAGGCGCCGTATCCCTTGCCGGTGGAGGGCAGGCCGGAATCGGCGACCGGACGCAGGAGGGGGACGCCGTCGGCCGACCCGGGGCCGGCCCCGGCGGCCAGAAGCAGAGTGATCAGGCCGGCCCGCAGGATCATGCGCCTAGCGCCATCCGCTGGCCGCAGCCGAAATCCGCCAGTAGCCGTGGTGGTCTTCTTCATTCTTGGGGCGGATGCCCTCGACCCGGAAGGTCACCGTGTGTTCGCCCGGGGTCAACCAGCGGCTGACGTCCACCGTTTCGGGCAGCGCGACGTCGCCGGGGCACCAGCCGCTGCGGGCGTAGTCGCTGCTCCACGAACCGTCCGCCCACTTGGCGCAGTAGGGATTCACGGCGCGGAACGCCGTGCAGTCGTCACGCCACGGTCTCCAGCGGTGGACTTCCCGACCGTCGATCAATAGCACGTTGTCCTTGGTGATGAACTCGTCGGCGTCGGTGCCGTCGGTGCAGTGGCCGGTGGAGATCAGGGCGATCTCGGTCCACCGCGTACCATCCGGCACGATCACCGTGGCCGATGCCTCCGGTTGCTCGGCGGTCAGGCCGCCCTCGGGGAAGAGCAACCCCGCCGTCCAGGCGGGCGCGTCGACACCGCCGTGCCGCAGGGGCTCGATGATCAGGTCCACGTC
>JAHJTW010000198.1 GCA_018829565.1 bacterium
GCACCTACCAGGCCATCGGTGACCCCAAGGAGCGCCGGTCGGACATCCGCCTGGTCGCCGCCACCAACGCCGACCTGCGGCAGCGGGTGGCCGAGGGGAGGTTCCGGGCGGATCTCTACTACCGCCTGAAGATCCTGGAGCTGAAGATCCCGCCGATCCACGAGCGGAGGGAGGACATCCTGCCCCTGCTGCGCCACTTCCTCGGCGAGTGCGAGGGGCGGCCCGTGGAGCTTGCGGCCTACTTCAGCGAGGACAGCCTGGATCGCATCCAGTGCCACTTCTGGCCGGGCAACGTGCGGGAGATCGGCATGGTCGCCCGCCGCGCCTACGTCCAGCGCTCCTCGGGCCAGGCCATCTGCGTCGAGATCGAGGATCGCGAGGGCCATCCCTGCTTCCTGACCGGTCCGGAAAGGTCCGCGCCGCGGGCCGAGTCCGGGACGGGCTTGCAGCTTGCTCCCAGGTCGACCTCGCCGTCGGGGCGGTCGCGCATCCTGATGGCCCTGACCGAGTGCGAGGGGAACCGCGCCGAGGCCGCGCGCAAGCTGGGCGTCAGCCGGAGCACCCTCTACCGCCGGCTGGACAAGCTGGGGATCGGCGGCAAGCTGATTTCCCAGTAAACCCAGTCAAGTCGGCGCGTTCGCATCCGATGAAGAGCAGAGCAGGGGCCGGTCCCGCCGGGCCGGTCCCTGCCCGGGTCCTTCAATCTGGAGAGCGACGTGCCGGTCCCCTTCCCGACCTACCTGCCGTTCATCCGCCGCCCCCGCGGCCGGCGCCGCAGCCTGCAGGTCTCCTTGCTGCTGTGGTTCCTGGGGATTTCCCTCGTGCCGGTGGGGCTGGTCAGCTGGTTCGGCTACCGTCAGGTCGCGGTCGAACGCCGCCTGGACACCCGCGGCCGTCTGGAGACCGTGGGTGAATTGAACCGCATGGCCGTCCAGGCGTTCTGCGACGGCGCCCTGGACGACATCGCCCTGCAGGCGCGGCTGGGGGCGACCCGCACCCTCCTGGGTGCGCTGGCCGGGAGCCTGGCGATGAGCGGCCAGGATCCCGACGCCTGGCTGGGAGGCGAATCCTACCGGCTGACGGTCAACCGCTTCGGCCACGACGCGGACCTGTACCGGGACTGGTCGCCCTGGCGGGACGTGCTGCTGCTCGACACCCGCGGGCGAATCCTGTTCACCTGCCTGCGCGGCCCCGACCAGGGGCTCGACGTCTTCGGACCCCGGCTGGCCGGTTCCCTCCTTGCCGATGGCTGCCGGCAGGCCCTGGTGGCCTCAGGTCCGGTCTGCACCGGCCTGGGTCCCTATCCGCCGTCGGGTGACGAGCCGGCCGGATTCCTGATCCAGACCGTCAAGGACGCCGAGGGCCGGCCGGCCGGCCTGATCGCGGTGAGGTATTCCGCCGGCACCCTGGGGTCGGTCCTGCAGGGAGCGGGTCAGCTCGGGGACGAGGGCCGCCTGTTCCTGGTGGACGCCGGGTTCCGGATCCTCGACGGTCCGGGCGCGACCCTGGATGCGGTGAAGGATCGGCCCGGCCTGTGGCTCCTCGACGGCCAGGAGGGCAAGGTCCTGCAGGCCGTCCACAAGCCCGTGACCTGGGGAGGTCAGACCTTCGGGGTGATCGCCGCCCTGCCCGCCGAATCGGCTGAAGCCGGGCTGGCGACCCTCCGGGTGACGATGATCCTGGCCCTGCTGGGGATTTCGGTCCTGGTGGCCGGCGGGGCGCTGCTGCTGTCCCGCCGCATCGTCCTGCCCATCGCGCGTCTGGGCCACGTGATGCAGATGGTGGCCGAAGGAAGCGACATCAGGGACTACCAGTCGTCGGGCCACAACGAGGTCGGCGATCTCGAGGACCAGTTCCTCAGCATGCTGTCCCGGCTCGACGAGGCCCGGGAGGCCAGCGAGAGGGAGTACCGCCTGCAGCGGGCCCAGTTCGAACTGAACGAGCGCATGCGCGAGCACCCCGGAGTGGAGGACCTGGCCCGCGCCATCCTGGAGCATGTCGGCAGGTACTACGAAGCCCAGGTCGGGGTGATGTACCTCATGCGTCCCCGACCGGTGCTCGAACGTGTGGCCCACTTCGGGCTGGGCGAGGACGACCTGCCGCCCCAGCAGATCCATCTGGGCGAGGGTTTCCTGGGCCTGGCCGCCGAGAGAGGCCGCATCGAGATCCTGGGAGACCTGCCGGCCGGTCACCTGCCGCTGCGCACGGGCCTCGGCATTTCGTCGCCGGCCACGGTGATCATCGCCCCCTTCGTGATCGAGGGCAAGACCCGGGCGCTGCTGGAGATCGGGACGGCCGCCCTGCTGACCGACGCCGACCTGCAGTTCCTCGAGCGCAGCGCAAGCAGCGTGGCGGCCGCCCTGGACATGGCCCGTTCCCGGGAGAGGGTCAACCGCCTGCTGGCCGAGACCAAGCGCCAGGCCTGGATCCTGTCCAACCAGCAGAAGCAGCTCCAGGAGACCAACGAGAAGCTGGAACGGTCCGGACAGTACAAGGACGAGTTCCTGGCCAACATGTCCCACGAACTGCGCACCCCGCTCAACAGCATGATCCTGATGTCCCAGATCCTGGCGGAGAACTCCGCAGGGACGCTGGGCCCCGACGAGGTCGAATCGGCGCGCATCATCCAGCACGCCGGACAGGATCTCCTGAAGATCATCAACGACATCCTCGACCTGTCCATGGTCGAGGCGGGCAAGCTGATCGTGCGCACCCGCCGGACCGACCTGGGCACCCTGCTCGACCACATGGAGGGGCTGTTCGCCCCGACGGCCCTGAAGCAGGGACTGGATTACCGGGTCCTTGTGGGGCCCGACGTTCCCGAGGCCATCGAGACGGACGAGGACCGGCTGGGCCAGGTCCTGAAGAACCTCCTGAACAACGCCTTCAAGTTCACCAGCCGCGGCACGGTGGTCCTGCGGGCGCGCCGGCCGTCCCGCCACGAGATGGACGGGCTGGGCAGGGAGAACCCCGACCAGTGGTTGGCCCTGTCGGTCTCGGACACCGGGGACGGCATGACCAGCGAGCAGATGAGCCGGGTGTTCGAGGCTTTCAGCCAGGGCGACGGCTCGTCCGGTCGCCGCCACGGCGGAACCGGCCTGGGTCTTTCCATATGCCGGGAACTGGTCAGGCTGCTCGGAGGGACCATCACCGTGGACAGCCTCGAAGGCAAGGGCAGCACCTTCACCGTCTTCCTGCCCCTGGCAGCGGCGCGGGACTCCGTGCCCGAGGCGGTTCCCGCCCCCAGGCCGGCGGTCAGGGAGGTGGAGGTTCCCGACGACTGGATCGCGCCGGTGAAGCCCCGGCAGGCCGCGGCGGCGGCGAGGTTGCAACCCGACCCGGTCTGGGACGGATGGCGGGGCCGCAGGGTCCTGGTGGGGGACGGCGACATGCGCGCGGTCTTCACCCTGAACGAAGCCCTGGCGGGCCAGGGAGCCGAGGTCGCCATCGGCCGCACCTGGGACCAGTGCCTGGAGCACGTCGCATCGGGCGGTGAGCCCGACCTGGTGGTGCTCGGATCGGCCCTCGGGGGCGACGGAACGGCCACGGCGGCTTCCCGCTGGCTGCGGGAAAGCGGCTGCGCCGCTCCGGTGATCCTGCTGGCGGATTCCGAACCGGTCGGGATGATCGATCCAGGGGCGGCCGGGGTGCTGACGCGTCCTCCGGCCGCCGGCCGGCTGCACCTGCTCGGGCAGGAGATCCTCGGCCGGGAGTGCGTGCCGTGCTGAAGTACCCAGCCGCATGCGATGGATCGGCGAAGGACCGGGCAACCGGCGGTCCCGGCGCGGTCGCCCAGAAGATCCTGGTCGTGGACGACAAGCCCCGGAACCGGGAGTCCCTGGTGCGCCTGCTCGCCGGCGACGGCGTGCAGGTCCTGACCGCGGGATCCGGCAACGAGGCCCTGGGCCTGATGCTCGAACACGACCTGGCCCTGGTCCTGCTGGACGTCCAGATGCCCGAAATGGACGGGTACGAGGTGGCCACCTGGATGCGGCGGCACGAGCGGACCCGCCACCTGCCGATCATTTTCGTGACCGCCATCAACAAGGAACCCCGGCACATCACCACCGGCTACGAGGCCGGCGCGGTGGACTATCTGTTCAAGCCGGTGGATCCGACGACCATCCGGGCCAAGGTGAACGTCTTCCTGGCCTTGAACCGCCACCAGACCGAGAAGGACCGCCTGCTGGCCGAACTCGGCGACGCCAACCGGAAGCTCCGCGAGGCCACGCGCCGCAAGTCGGACTTCCTGGCCGCCGCGTCCCACGAATTGCGCACCCCCCTGACGGTCATCCGGGAGTTCTGCAGCCTCGTCCACGACGGCATCCTCGGGGACGTCAACGCCGAGCAGAAGAGCTGCCTGGGTTCGGTCCTGCGCAACTGCGACCGGCTGGGCGGCCTGGTCAACGGCCTGCTGGATCTGGACGGGATCGAATCAGGATCCCAGCGCATCGCCCGGGCCAGGGTGGACGCCGGAGCACTGGTGACGACCGTCCAGGCGGACTTCCTGCCCCGCTGCCTGGCTTCGGGCCAGCGGATCGTCCTGGACGTCCCGCAGGGACTCCCGCCCGTCCTCGCGGATCCCGACCTGGTGACCCAGGTTCTGGTCAATCTGGTGGGCAACGCCCACAAGTTCACCCCGGCGGGCGGGTGCATCACGCTCGCCCTGAAGGCGTCGGGGGATGCCGTGCGCATCGAGGTCCGGGATACCGGTTGCGGCATCGCAGCCGAGGACCATGCCAAGGTGTTCGAAAAATTCACGCAATTGCACCGCAAGGACCGTCCGGGACCCCAGGGAACGGGGCTGGGCCTGGCCATCTCGCGCCGGATCATCGAGTTGCACGGGGGCGCCATCGGGCTCGACAGCGAGGTCGGCAAGGGTTCGGACTTCTGGATCGAACTACCGGTCCACACCGACGAGGGCCAGCTCGCCGCCCTTCTCGGGGACGCCTCCCTGTCGGCGTCGGGCTACGGCGGCCCCTGGACCCTGGTCCTGCTGCGCTCTCCCTGGGTCGAGACCGACCTGGCGGCCGAAACGGCCGGCTGGCTGCCCTCCCTGCTGCGTCAGGGGGAAGATCATTCAGTCCCCCTGAAAATTGCCGATAGGAACAACCTGGGAATCCTGTTGAAGACGGGACGTGACGGGGCGCTGGCCTTCCTGGCCCGGCTCGAACAGGCGGTGGCCGCGAGGCGATGCGATAGGGTCCTGGCCCTGGAATTCGCGCTGTGCGACGTGACGCCCGAGGACCCGGACGTCGAGGGGATCCTGAATCGCCCATGGCGGTTCATGGCCCTGGATCTCGGGCTGGAAACCGGAGGAACCGAAGATGTGCAAGAAGAGGATCCTGGTCGCTGACGACGAACCGGACATCGTGCGGGGCTTGATGCTGCGCCTGACGTCCGCGGGTTACAGCGTGTCGACGGCGATGGACGGCCTGGAGGCCACCAAGAAGGCCATCGAGGACCAGCCGGACCTTATCCTGCTGGACATCGGCATGCCGGCGGGCACGGGGCACGTGGTGGTCGAGCGGCTGAGGAACATCGAGGCCACCTGCCAGATCCCGGTCATCTACCTGACGGCCCGGACGGGGGTGGAGGATTACCGGAAAGCGAGGGATGGGGGGGTGGCGAAGTACATCACGAAGCCGTTCGATCCGGAGGTGTTGCTGGCGGCGGTGGAGCAGGAACTCGAGAAAGCGGGGTTGTGCCGTTGAAATTGTTTTCCCTGCCGAATGGGGCTTATTTTTTAAGATTTTGAATGAAATTTTAGCATTTAACTTTCTCGCCAGTGGGTGAATTCCCCGCATCCGGGGCCGCACACAATTTCGACGGCACAACCGGCGATTTGGAGAATGACAGTCTCAAAAGGGGTACACCCCCGGCCGCACGCCCCACCCCCCTCCACCCCGCCTCATCCTCAAGTAGTTATCTATCAATCACCTATGCTCCATCAAGTTCCCCCGCCCGGCTGGCATCCTCCGTGCATCCATCCGACCGTTTCCCGGCGGTTTCGTTTCAACGAAAGGAAGGAACCATGCGAAGGAACAGGCTATTGCCGATCCTGATGGCCACGCTGCTTGCGGTCACCCTGGCAGCAGAGGTTTCCCTGGCGGCGGGTCGGCCCCATGCCCGCAGGGGGACGGCCTACGGTTACCACCGCGGGCCTTCCGGCTTCGAATTCGTGCTCGAGGGCGCCATGGCCATGCCCGCCGGCGACCAGAAGGATGATCTCGATTTCCTGGGACAGGGCAAGGATGCCGGCACCGGGTACGAGCTGGGTTTGCGCTTCAGGCAATACGTCGCGCCCGGCCTGGCCGTCGCTCCGGCTTTCCATTACGTGGAGTTCGGGAAGACCAGCGGAGTGGGGGATTTCGCGGAGGAGGACAACCTCGGGTTCGAGGTCAAGACCTCCCTCATGCGTTACGGCCTCGACTTCCAGTTCTTCCTGGGGGAACCGCGCGCCCAGCGGGTGCAGCCCTACGTCACCGGGGGGATCGCCCTGATCCACAACCGGTACCGGGACGAGCTGCAGTACTACGGTCCCTACGAGGCCAGCGTCAACGCCCCCGGCGTCAGCCTGGGAGCGGGCCTGCGCGCCGCCAGCTTCGAACTCTCGGGCGTCTACACGTTCAACCGGTTTTCCACCGGTGAGTTCGCCTCCGCTCCGGGGGACCTGGACTACAACTGGGATTATCTTTCCGTCCGGTTCGGCCTCGCCTTCGGCACCCGCTAGTCCGGGCCCCGATTCCCCCCATCCCGCCGATCCCCCGGGTCGCCGATTGACACGGCGGCCCGGGGGGAATAATTTGGACTTCGATGTCTTTTTCCTCGGGATGGCGAAAGGATAGGGTCTCCGAGTGTTTTCCCAAACCATCGAGTACGCCCTGCGGGCCATGGTCGCCCTGGCTTCCGGGGACGGATCGCCCATGACGACCAGGCAGATCGCCCAGGCGATGAAGATCCCCCAGAGCTACCTGTCCAAGGTCCTGCAGTCCCTGGTCAAGGCCCGGCTGGTGCATTCGACCCGCGGGCTCAAGGGCGGATTCGTGCTGGTCGGTTCGCCGGAAGACATGCGTCTGCTCGATGTGATCAATGCCGTCAGCCCCATCCAGAGGATCACCTCGTGTCCCCTGGATCTCGCCAGCCACAGCTCGGAGCTCTGCCCGCTGCATCGACGCCTGGACGAGGCCATGTCTCACGTCGAGCACGCCTTCGGCAGCACGACCCTGGCCGAGGTCATCACCGAGGAGAACCCCTGTCCGACGCTGCAGAAGCAGCTGGCCGCACTCAAGTCCGTTCCGGGGGGGAACCTGCAGGATCTGGGTTGATCCCGCCTCAGGTGGGGGTGTGGTGCAAGGGGGAGACAGGGCGAATCAGGCGAGTTGCAGAGCCGATGAATACCCTTGATGTCGAGCCTGGATGAGGGCGATCCGGTATCAGTCCCCCCCTTTTGACCACGAAGCTGCAAGTTAACAGGCGGACCTTTCCATTGCCAGCGGAATTTCGGTTGCGGGCCCGGCGCCGCCGGGTTCAGGGCCCAGGGGCCGCGGCCAGGAATACGGCAATGCTGTGGCCGGGAACCTTTTCCGCGGCCGCGGCTCCTCCGTCTTCCTCCCGCAGGGGCCGCAGATCCCGCCCGGGTTCGGCCGCGGTGTCCACGACCTTGCGCCAGGTCAGGCCGCCGGGCGCGGGGGGCAGGGAGAATCGGGCGGCCTCCGAACCGCTGTTCATCAGGACCAGCAGCGGTTCGGGGTGATCGGGGTGGGCCAGCTCGTAGGCCAGGACCCGCGATTCCTCCGTCCAGTCGGGTTTGCCCGGCTTGAGTCCGTGCCAGGAGATCTCGCCCTTGCGTTCGGGGCTGGTGGCGGTCCAGAACCGGTTCCGCTGCAGGATGGTCACCCGGTTCGCCAGGGCAATGAGTCCGCGCGTGAATTCCAGCAGGGGCGAGCCGGGGACCTGGTCCCAGTCCAGCCGGTTCAGGTCGTTGTCCAGGCACCAGGGGTTGTTGTTGCCGCCGCGGGTGTGCCCGATCTCATCGCCCATGGTGATCATGGGGGTCCCGTGCGAGAGCAACAGGAGGCAGAGGAAGTTGCGCATCTGCCGCTCGCGCAGGGCCAGGACGGCGGGGTCGTCGGTGGGTCCCTCGACGCCGCAGTTCCAGCTCAGATTGACGTCCGCGCCGTCGCGGTTGTTCTCCCCGTTGGCCTCGTTGTGCTTGCGGTCGTAGGACACCAGGTCGGCCAGGGTGAAGCCGTCGTGGCAGGTGACGTAATTGATGCTGTCGAAGGGGCCGTGGTCGGGCGGCGGCAGCAGGTCGGGACTGCCGACGATGCGCGCCATCAGCCGCTCGATGGTGCCCGGGTCGCCCCTCAGGAAGCTGCGGACGTCGTCCCGGAACGCTCCGTTCCACTCGGCGAAGCCGTCCCCCGCGAACGATCCCACCTGGTAGAGGCCGGCGGCGTCCCAGGCTTCGGCGATCAGACGGGTTTCCACCAGTTCGGGATCCGAACCGATGGCCCACAGGATGGGAGCCTTGTCCTGGGGCGTGCCGTCCTCGCCGCGCGACAGGGCCGAGGCCAGGTCGAACCGGAATCCGTCCACGTGCATCTCTTTCACCCAGTAGCGCAGCGACGACATGATCATGCGGCGGACGATGGAGTGGTTGGCGTTGATCGTGTTCCCGCAGCCGGTGTAGTCGGCGTAGCCCGCGAAGCCCGGCTTCTGGTGGTAGTAGGCGATGTTCTCGAAGCCCCGCCAGCAGAGGTGGGGCCCGTCGGGGCCCCCCTCCGCGGTGTGGTTGTAGACCACGTCCAGGATGACGTGGAGGCCGGCCCGGTGCAGGGCCTTGACCATGTCCCGGAACTCGTTGACCGGTCCGAGGGGGGATCGGTCCGAGCTGTAGGGTGCGTGCGGCGCGAAGAAGGAGAGGCTGCTGTAGCCCCAGACGTTGGTCCGGCCCCCGGGGGCGTCCTGGGGATCGAAGTGGTGGATGGGCAGCAGCTCGACCGCGGTGACGCCCAGGTCGGTCAGGTAGGGGATCCTGGCGACCAGGCCGGCGTAGGTGCCCCGCAGGTGCTCGGGGAGCCCGCTGGTGGGCGAGGCGGTGAAACCGCCGAGGTGCATCTCGTAGATGATTTCCCGGCCGTCGGGCGGGGGCAGGGGAACGTCCCCTTCCCAGTCGTAGGCGGTGGGATCGACCACCACGCTGCGCAGGGCCGTGGCGCAGTTGTCGCCCGGACGGCAGGCGGCGGCGCGGTCGTACCCGCCGAGGCCGGTGACGGCCAGACCGTAGGGGTCGAGCAGGACCTTGTCCCCATCGAACAGCATGCCCCGACCCGGATCGAAGGGGCCGTGGACCCGCCAGGCATAGACCTGGCCGGGACCCGCGCCGGGCACCAGCACGTGCCAGTAATAGGACGTTCGGTTGGTCCGGCGGTCCAGGTCGACGACCTTCGCGGGGGCCGGGTCGTCGGGCCCGGCGAACAGGAGGAGCTGGACGCGCTCGGCGTTCTTGGAGAACACGCAGAAGTTCACGCCTTCCGGGACGCAGGTCGCTCCCAGAGGTGAAGGCCGACCGGAGAGGGTGTCTCTCCCGACTGGCATGGCGCTCCTTTCGGTGCCGGTCCGCACCGGCGGCGGTGGGGCGACGGATCATGCAAATCCGGACTAAACCCGCGCGGATCCGGGCCGAAAACCCCCACAGGGAGAAATATTCGGTCCCGAGTCAACCTTATCGCCTGGGACGGTGAAATCCAACCATGCTCTTGGAATCCCTCAAAGCCCTTATTCTGGCGGGCAAGGAGACCCTGCAGCAGGACTGCAACCTGCCGGTCCGCGGCGCGGCGGTTTCGCAGGTCCACCAGGGACGGCTCAGCTTCCCGGCCCTGGCGGAGATCCAGATCCGCAGCGGAACCCTCCAGACCGTCTATCTGGGGTGCGACAAGGACCTCAAGGACCATCTGGTCGCCGTCGGCGGCGCCAAGCTCAAGGAATCCGTCGAGAGCCTGGCCAAGACCTTCCTCTCGCAGCTGCTGGCGGAGATGGAAGGGCGTCATCCCCGGGGTCGGGTGGCCATGGTCCATGTCAGCAACGCCGGCGTGACGACGCGCGGGGTGCGGAGCTTCGGCATCCGGCTGGCGACCGGGAAAGGTCAGCTCTTCCTGCTGGCCGAGGTCCCCTCCAAGGTGGAACTCGAACTGGCCAAGGGCACCGACTACCTGTCGGGCATGATCTCCACCTACCTGCCGGCCGACTGGATGAACCGGGAAGTCGTGACCAACCGGGCCCTGGTCGACAGCACCCTGAAGCTGATGCACAAGATCGAGAGCGACGTCTACCTGGAGGTTCCCCGCGGCGAGGACGAGGCCGCCATCCATGCGGGCACCATCCTGGAGCGGTCCCTGGTCGAGGGCGCACCGGTCCTCAAGATCGGCGTGGACCTCTCGCGTGAAAGCGGAACCCTGGCCCCCGGCGCCGCCATCCACGCCACTGCGGGACTGGAGGACCGCTCCCTCGACTTCGAGGTGATCTACCTGGGGCCGGCCACGCATTCCCTGACCGCTGGTGTCAGCATGCATGCCGCCCTCTTCTCGGTGCCGGAATCCCTGGCGATCGCCCAGCGCCGGAAGGCCTTCCGGATCCCCGTCCCGACCGCGGTCTCGGTGGAGATCGCCCCGGTGGACGAGGACGTCCCCGCGCTCGAGGCGTTCCAGAGGGCCGCCGAGGAACGTGTGGGCTACGGCCGGCTGGCCGATCTCAGCTTCTCCGGGGCGCGCATCGTCCTGGACCTCGAGCGGAGCCAGGCCGCGTTCAAGGAGGGCCAGCGGGTCGTCTGCCGCCTGGTCTTCCCGGACGAATTCGAACCCATGGACGTCATGGGCATCGTCCGGCGCCAGAGCAAGACCCTGGCCAACCGCAACGAGTGGCAGGACGAAGTCGGCCTGGAGTTCCTGGTCTCGCCCGACCTGGACCGGCGGGCCCTCGATTACGTCCGGCAGTTCGTCCTGACCGAACAGCGGGCCAAGCTGGCCCAGCGGATGGTCCTGGGTAAGCGCTGACCCGGACCCCATCCCGATCCCCGGCGGCCCGGCCCATTTGACGGCCGGGCCGCCAACGCTTAACCTGATGGCACCCCGATGAAATCACCCGATCCGTCCGCCCCGGCCTGGGGGGCGTGGGGGCTGGAATGATCGATCTGCAGAAGCTGAACGACCACTCCCGGGAATTCGCCCACCGCCTGTTCCGGAAGTATCCGGAATGGATCCGCCATGCGCGGTTCGATCCCTACGAGGACTTCGAGAAGGAGGCCCTGCTGGTGGAGGTTCCCCGTCCTGTGGACGGGTCCCGCCACGGCCTGTTCATCACCACCAGCGAGTGGGAGGTCTCCGTGGGTTACGGGGAGAGCTTCCACACCCGCTTCGGGATCAGCGGCGACGGGGATGGGGGCGACTTCTACGCCGAGGCCCTGGATTTCATCGCGGACTTCGTGGAGGAGCGGGTGGCCGTCGCCACCGCCAGCGACGACCGCGAATGGCTGGGGGCCTGGCTGGTCGACCTGCGCGAAGAGTCCCTGGAAGACATCGCGGTCGAGGAGGGGGAGTCGGTCAAGGTCCGGTCCTGGCAGGGCACCTACGATCGTGAGATCAGGGGGCCAGCCGGACAGTCGGCCCGTGACGAGGCTTGATCCGCGGCGGGTTCTCCCCTAGTCTGGGGCTGTTCCGACCCGGATTCCCCTGGGCCCGGCCTCCAGGGGGCCGCTCTCCTCTCGGCCCGGGTCCTCAAACGGCATCCAGCCCGGGCGACCCATGACCACCTTCGAACGCGCTGTCCTGATCGTCAATCCGGTTTCGGGTCAGGCCCGCGGCCTGCGCCTGGGGCAGCAACTGCGCCGGTCCTTCGAGGAAAGGGACATCTTCTGCTCCCTGCGCGTGACCAGCGGGGCCGGCGACGCCCAGCGGTGGGCCCGAGCTGCGGGGGACGAGGGATTCGATCTGATCGTGGCCATCGGCGGCGACGGGACCGTGGGGGAGGTCGTCTCGGGCCAGGCGCGGGCCGCCGCCAAGGTTCCCATCGCGATCGTGCCCACCGGCACCGCCAACGTCGTGGCCCTGGCCCTGGCGCTGCCCTTCTTCGCGGGCATGGCCGTCGACACCATCTTCGAGGGGCGGAGCCTGAAGTTCGACGTGGGCTACCTGCCCGACCTGGACCGCCACTTCTTCCTCATGTCCGCCATCGGGTACCCGGCCAAGATCATCGAGGACTCGCCCCGGCGTCTGAAGAACCTCTTCGGCGTGTTCACCTACCTGGGAGCCGCCGTCCGCAACGCCCTGAAGCTGAACGAGGTGAGCATCTTCATCGAGGACCAGGACGAGGTGATCCACGAGTACCAGGGCAACACCGTCCTGCTGTCGAACATCGGCAAGATCGGGGACCTCAACCTGAAGGTCACTCCCGACACCAGCGCCCACGACGGCAGGTTCGACCTGACGATCATCTCCAGCCGCTCGGTGTGGGACCTGATCGGCGTCCTGTTCCGCATGCTCACCTGGCGGTACCGGCCGACTCCCCGCCTGCACCACTTCCAGGCCAGCGCGGTGGTCATCGCCACCGACCCTCCGGTCGGCGTGCAGTGCGACGGCGAGAAGATCGGCATGACCCCGCTGGCGGCCCGGGTCATCCCCGCGGGGGTGGAATTGATCGTGGGGGGGAGATACCGCGCCGATGCCGGGGGGGGATTCCTGCCCGAATTCAAGTTCCCCACCACCTGGTTCCGCCGGAAATGACCGGCCCCGTTGACCCCGGCCCGCCGATTCGGTAGACTCATACAGCTGACCGATCACGAATGGGTGAAACGACGAGACAAGACCTGTTGTTGTAAGAGACACCATTCCCTGATTGGACAAGCGCCTGGGGGGCCGGTTCCGGACCAGCTCCCCATTTTCTTGCCCCCCGACCGCTTTGGGTTATCGTGTTGCCGCCCAGCCCGGGTTCTCCGGGCCCCCTTCCTCCTCCATCCCGGAGACCGCCGATGCAGATCCGCAACGTCGCCATCATCGCCCACGTCGACCACGGCAAGACCACCCTGGTCGACCAGATCCTCCGCCAGTGCCACGTCTTCCGGTCGGGGCAGGTCGTCCGCGAACGGTTCATGGACAGCGGGGACCTGGAGCGCGAACGGGGCATCACCATCACCTCGAAGAACTTCGCGGTGACCTATGGCGACACCCGCATCAACCTCATCGACACGCCGGGCCACGCCGATTTCGGCGGCGAGGTCGAACGGGTCCTCAAGATGGCCGACGGGGTCCTCCTGCTGGTGGACGCCTTCGAGGGGCCGATGCCCCAGACCAGGTTCGTCCTCCAGAAGGCCCTGCAGCTGAACCTCAAGCCGGTGGTCGTGATCAACAAGGTGGACCGGCTCAACGCCCGGCCCCACGAGGTGCTCGACGAGATCTTCAACCTGTTCGTCGAGCTCGAGGCCAGCGACGAACAGCTCGACTTCCGCGGCGTCTACGCCGCCGGGCGGGACGGCTGGGCGATCGGCGAACTGACGGACGAGCGGGTCGACCTCAAGCCCCTGCTGGACATGATCGTCAAGCACGTGCCTGCGCCCCGGCACCAGGACGGGCCCCTGCAGATGCTGGTGGCGGCCATGGACCACAGCGACTATGTGGGCCGTATCGGCGTGGGCCGCATCGTGCGCGGCAGCATCAGGGCCAAGCAGCAGGTGGTGCTGCTCAAGCGGGACGGCAGCGTGGTCAAGGCCCAGGCCCGGCAGATCTACGTCTTCGACAACCTCGGCCGCCGGGAGGTCACCGAGGTGGGATGCGGGGACATCTGCGCCGTGGTCGGCATGGAGGACGTCGACATCGGCGACACCCTGGCCGATCCCGAGCATCCCGAGCCTCTGCCCATCATCGCCGTCGACGATCCGACGTTGACCATGAGCTTCCTGCCCAACGATTCCCCGGGCTACGGCCAGGAAGGCAAGTACTGCACCAGCCGCCAGGTGCGCGACCGCCTGTTCCGGGAGGCCGAGCGCGACGTGGCCCTGCGGGTCGAGGAGACCGCCAACTCCGACCGGTTCAAGGTCAGCGGGCGCGGCATCCTGCACATCTCGATCCTCATGGAGAAGATGCGCCGCGAGGGTTACGAGTTCATGGTGGGGCAGCCCCAGGTCATCTACAAGGAGATCGGCGGCCGCAAGGCCGAACCGGTCGAGGTGCTCTCGGTCGACGTCCCGGCGGACCTGGCCGGGACCGTCATCGAGTTCGCCGCCACGCGCAAGGGCGAGATGGTCCGCATGGCCCAGAAGGAAGGGCGGGCCCAGCTGGAGTTCCACATCCCCAGCCGGGGACTGATCGGGTTCCGCAGCCGCATGCTGCGCGCCACCGCGGGGGAGATCGTGATGCACCACCGGTTCCACCAGTACGAGTACTTCAAGGGGTCGATCCCCGAACGCAACACCGGCAGCATCATCTCCATGCATTCGGGCAGATCCGTGGCCTTCGCCCTGGACGCCCTCCAGGACCGGGGCACGTTCTTCATCGAGCCGGGGGAGAACCTCTACACCGGACAGATCATCGGCGAGGGCACCCGCGACGAGGATCTGCTGGTCAACGCCCAGAAGGCCAAGCAGCTTTCCAACATGCGGGCCAGCGGCAGCGACAGGAAGATGAAGATCGCCCCGCCGGTGAAGATGAGCCTGGAGGAGGCCCTGGAGTACCTGAACCGCGACGAATACGTCGAGTGCACGCCGAAGTCGATCCGGCTGCGGAAGGCGATCCTCGACGAGAATGAACGGAAGCGCGCGGCCAAGCGGGCGCGGCTTTCTGACGAGGAGAACGGCTGATGGTCCTGCTGGAATTCTCCCTCTATCCGACGGACAAGGGGGAAAGCGTCTCCGACTACGTGAAGCGCAACCTGGAGATCATCGACGAAAGCGGTCTGCCTTACCGTCTGGGACCCATGGGCACGACCCTCGAGGGAGAATGGGACGAGGTCATGGCCGTGGTCACCCGCTGCCACGAGGCCATGGCCGCCGACTGCGGGCGCATCGCCTGCCAGATCAAGATCGACTACCGGAAGGGGCGCAGCGGGCGGCTGGACGCCAAGGTGCAGACCCTGAAGGACAAGTCGGGGCGGGATCTGAAGACCTGATGATCGTCGACCTGACACCCCCGGCCTGGGCGACCCATCTGCTCAGCGACGCCACGGACTGGAACCGGGCGCCCGTCCCGGCGGCCGAGGTGGGCCCTTTCGAGATCCCCGACGACGCCTACTTCGAGTACGCCTGGCTGGACGGTGACGGCGAGCGCCGTCCCGACCCGGACAACACCAACCCCCGGTTGAATCCCTGGTGGCCATACGCCTGCCACCTGACCGGGCCGGACTACCGCCCCGATCCCTACACGCTGCGCACCGACCGGCCCGCCGCGGGCCGCACCCTGCGGCTGGACGTGGGGTCGGTCAACCTCGGCGAGAAGCGCCGCCTGCTGATCTACACTCCTCCGGGGATGGCCGGTCGGGCCCTGCCCCACGTCCTCTTCCAGGACGGGATGGCCTATTACGGCTGGGGCAAGGCCGCCCAGACCCTCGACCTCCTGCTGGAGGAGGGGCGGATCGAACCGGCGCACCTGGTGTTCGTCCCCCCGAACCAGCGCACCCGCGAGTACGCCTTCAACCCGGACTACCGCCGGTTCCTCGCCGAGGAGGCCCTGCCCGCGGCGGAAGGGCGGGCCCCGTGCGACGGCCGCCGGATCGCCTGGGGCGCGAGCCTGGGGGGACTGCTCAGCGCCATGCTGGCCTGGGAGCGTCCCGACCTTTTCGGCCGGGTGGTGTCCCAGAGCGGGGCGTTCAGCTTCAGCCCCGACATGGACTTCGACCATCCCTTCGGCGGCGGGGAGGAGTTCCTGCGCGCGGTGCGGACCCGGACCGAACCCCTGCCGGACGTGGCCTGGCGGCTGGATTGCGGCACCCTGGAATGGCTGACTCCCAGCAACCGCAAGCTGGCCGGCCTGCTGGCCGAACGCGGCCTCCAGGCCGAACTGGACCTGCGGTCGGCCGGCCACAACTGGGTGAACTGGCGCAACGGCATGGCTGCGGGATTCCGCTTCGCCCTGGGCTCTTGAGAATGGCTCTCATCTGAGATTTTTTGCGATTCCCGTACTTGAAAATCACCGGTCGAACACCCACTATTGGCAGGGGATTTCAAGCCGTTTCGCAGATCCAAGCCTCGGACATTTCAACGAAGGATGACCCGACCATGCGCAAGCTCACCCTGCTCATGATCCTGGTCCTGAGCCTGGCCCTCGCCTCGACCGCCCTGGCCGGCGGCAAGGAGAAGGTCTACGGCAAGGGGATCTCCGCTCCCGACACCGTCCGCGTCAGCGACGTCCTGGCCGACCCCGACGCCTACGTCGGCAAGACCATCCGCGTGACCGGCATGGCCGTGGCCGTCTGCGAGCACCGGGGGTGCTGGGTGTCCCTGGCCTCGGACCAGGAAGGCGAGACCATCCGCGTGAAGGTCAAGGACGGCGAGATCGTCTTCCCGCCCGAGATCAAGGGCGACCTCGTGACGGCCGAGGGCGTCTGGACCGCCAACCAGCTGACCCTCGAGCAGACCAAGGCCGTGTGCGCGGCCGAGGCCCGCAAGCAGGGCGAGGATTACGATCCCGATGACGTCGAGACCTGCATGACCACCTACCAGCTGAGCGGGACCGGCGCCGTCGTCGCCTCGAAGTAGGGGCGATCGATGCGCAACTTCCGCAAGGTGTGCCGGACGCTGCACCGGGATTTCGGGTTCCTGGCGGTCGGCCTGACGCTGGTGTATGCCGTCAGCGGGCTGGCCGTGAACCACGCCCACCACTGGGATGCGAACTACACGCGTACGCTCGAACCACTACGGATCGATCCGGTGGGCCTGGGTCCGACGGCCGAGATCGAGCCGATTGTCATCAGCCGTCTGGGCATCACCGATCCCATCAAGAACACCTGGCGGGCGGGCGAGGACAAGTTCCAGATCTTTCTCGAAGGCCTGCAGTACGATGTGAATCTGGTGACCGGAGAAGTGATCAGGCACGGGTTCGCGAAACGACCGGTGTTCTGGGACGTGAACTTCATGCACCTGAACAGCGGCAAGGCGCCCTGGACGGGCATCGCCGACGCCTACGCGGGGATCCTGGTCCTGCTGGCGTTGACCGGGCCCTTCCTGATCAAGGGCAGCAAGGGCTTGACGGGGCGGGGAGGCATCCTGCTGGCCCTGGGGATCATGGTGCCGCTGATCTACGGGGTCATCACCCGGACCACCCACTGACCGCCGGGAGGAAAGCGGCGGCCATGCGGCCGCCGCTTGCGCGAGGTGCGGAGCCTAGTCGGCGTAGGGCATCGGCGGGGCGTATCCCAGCAGGCGGGCGTAGACCGCCAGGGACCCCCGGTGGTGGGCCGTGTGCTCGGCGATGGCGGCCACGATGGTGGCGCGCGGTTCCCCGCCCATGATGGGGCCGTCGGGCAGGGGCGCCATCATGTCCGCCGGGGTCTTGTCCTGAAGAGCCGCGGAGGCGGCGTCCACGGACCGGGCCAGCCAGGCCAGGGCCTCCGGGAGGGTGTTGCAGCGGCGCACCGCCGCGTGGTGGGAGGCGAAATCCAGGTCGAATCCCTCGGGCCGGAACCCGCCCTCGACGAACCAGTCGATGGTCTGGGCGACGTGGGCGATCTGCTGGGCGACCGTGAACTGTCCCGGCGTCGGCGCGAAGCCCGCATCCTCCTCCCGGAAAACGCTGCAGGTGCGGCTGAGATACTCGAGGGATTTGCGGATGGGGACGGCGTAGGGATTGGCGACCATGTCAACTCCTCCAGGGACAGGCGCGTGCGTGGGCGACCGTTGCCGGTCCGGTTTCACGAATGGCGGATTGTAGGACCTGGGGCCGTGCCTGTCACCGTGAACTTGAAGGCGAGCCGCCGGCTGGCCGGGCGCTCCGAGGGGGCTTGACTCCCCTCCTGCGGACTCTTAGCTTTCGCGGACGGATCGCCGCGACAGGGATTCGACTCGGCGGCAATTCACGATCCGGCAACCAATTCCGGCAGGTAGGACATGGGCGTGACCTTCGGCATCCGCAGGGAAGACAAGAACGAGTGGGAACGTCGCGTACCCCTGATTCCCGACGACCTGGCGGCCCTGCGATCCGCCCATGACCTGGACTTCGTCGTGCAGCCGTCCCCCATCCGGGTCTTCGGCGACGACGAGTTCGCCCGGGCGGGCGCCGTGGTGTCCGAGGACCTGGCCCCGGCGAAGGTCGTCCTGGCCGTCAAGGAGATCCCGCTTGACCTGCTGCGGGAAAAGACCGCCTACCTGTTCTTCTCCCATACGGTCAAGGGCCAGGCCCACAACATGCCGCTGCTGCAGCGGATGCTGGACCTGGGCTGCACCCTCATCGACTACGAGAAGATCGCGGACGAGCAGAACCGTCGGCTGATCTTCTTCAGCGTCCACGCCGGGTTCGCGGGCATGATCGAATCGCTGGTCGCCTTCGGCCGGCGCCTGGAGCACGAAGGGCTGAAGACGCCCCTGCTGGAGATCAGGCAGGCCTTCCGGTACGCCGACCTCGGCGAGGCCAAGGAGCACCTGAAGGCCGTCGGGGAGAAGATCGCGCGCGAAGGCATGGGCGACCACCGCCGGCCCGTGATCATCGGTCTGGCCGGTTACGGCAACGTGTCCCGGGGGTGCCAGGAGATCCTCGATTGCCTGCCCGCCCGCCAGATCGAGCCCGAGGACCTCGAGGCGGCGGCCGGCGCCTCGGTCGACGAGGCGGGTCCCCTGCTGAAGGTCGTCTTCCACGAGGAGGACATGGTCGAGCCCCGCTCCAAGGACGCCCAGTTCGTCCTGCAGGACTACTACCAGCGCCCCGGCAACTACCGGGGGATCTTCGATCGCCACCTGCCCCGCCTCGACATCCTGGTCAACACGATCTACTGGGAGGACCGCTATCCCCGGCTGCTGACCCGCAAGTGGGCCAAGGCCCACTACGGCGCCGGCAAGGAGTGCAGGCTGAAGGTGGTCGGCGACATCAGCTGCGACATCGAAGGCAGCTGCGAGCTGACGGTCAAGGCCACCATGCCGGACGCCCCCTGCTACGTCGTGGAGCCGGATTCGATGGAGGTCGTCCCGGGGGTCGCTGGCGAGGGGCCGGTGATCATGGCCGTGGACAACCTGCCCTGCGAACTGCC